>NZ_QYUO01000002.1:338434-676869 GCF_003591035.1 Noviherbaspirillum saxi | reverse complement strand
TCCATAGCCAGACTTCTTGGTGCCGCCAAACGGAACCCGGGCATCCGAGGCGGTAATTGCATTGATGAAGGCTGCACCGCTGGTAATCCCCTTGGCCACTTTCACGCCGCGCTGGGAAGACGAGGTCCAGATACTCACCGAAAGACCGAACGGCGTCGCATTCGCCAAACGGATTGCCTCTTCATCGTTCTTCGCAACAGCAATTGCGGCAACCGGGCCGAACGTTTCTTCGTCGAACGCTGCCATGCCGGGGGTTACATTGCCTAGAACCGTCGGTTGGTAGTAATAGCCCTCACCTTCACCCGGCATGCCGCCTGCAAGCAAAAGTGCGCCAGCTTCAACGGAACGCTCAACCTGCCTGTGAAGCGCATCGCGCAAGTCTGCACGGGCCAGTGGACCAATCTGTGTCGCGGCATCGGCAGGATTGCCGGCGACCAGCGCGCACGCGCCTTTGACAAACAATTCGGTGAATTCCTGGGCGATGGATTCGGCAACGATGAATCGCTTTGCGCAGACGCAGCTTTGGCCGGAGTTATGGTAACGCGCCTTGACAGCAGCGGCCGCTGCCGCATGGAGATCGGCGTCATCCAGTACCACGAACGCGTCCGAGCCGCCCAGTTCCAGCACCGATTTCTTTGACGCGCGTCCGGCAGCCGCACCAACTGCCGCCCCTGCCCGATTGGAGCCGGTTAGTGTGACTGCAGCAATCCGGTCATCGTTGATCAGTCGTTCGATCGTCTCCGGCACATCGCCTTCGGCAATCACCAACGTCGTTAGCAGATGCTTCGGCAGACCGGCGTCGAGCAAGAGCTTTTCCAGCGCCAGTGCGCATCCCGTGACATTCGGCGAGTGCTTGAGCAGCACACCATTGCCAGCGGTGATTGCGGGAATGGCGAAACGCATGACCTGCCAGACCGGGAAATTCCATGGCATGACGGCAAGCACCATTCCGATCGGTTCATAGCTGACCCACGCATCGACCCCGTCGATGGCGACCTTTTCATCCTCAAGGATGCGATCGGCGTTATCCGCATAGTAAAGCGCCGTCACCGCAGACTTTTCGAGTTCACCGGCGGCTTCGCCGATTGGCTTGCCCATTTCGGCAGTAATCAGCTCGGCAAAGGTCTTGCTTTGTCTACGCAGCTCCTGTGCCAGGCGACGCACCGCCGCGACACGGACGTCGAGCGGTTGCGTGCCCCATGCCCGGGCCGCCGCGTGGCCTGCGGCCGCCGCAGCTTCAACCTGTGCCGGCGTCCATGCCTCATAGGTGCGTAACTCAGCGCCAGTCGCCGGATTAATTGTAGTGATAAGTTTTGTCATGGCTTCGTATTCCTGCGTGTAGTGGACAGCCCGGTCAGGCGTGGTGAAAAAGTTGCGTGCAGAAGGTATTGACCTGGCTTCCCTTTACCACGCATGCGTCGGCTGCCTGCCGCCATTTCGCAAAATGCGGTGCTGCGCGATGGGCTTCGATTGCCGCTTCATTCTCATAGAGTTCATAAAAGATGAAATGGGTCGGATTCTTCGTATCCTGCGTCACGTCGAAGTACTTACAACCCGCTTCATCATTAAACGTACGCTCTGCGTTTTCTTTAATGGCAGCCAGGAATTGATCGAGGCGTTCCGGATAAACATCAAGAGTAACAATCAAGGCGATCATGCGTGCGCTTCCTTTTCAGTGAGAGAGTCAATCGTGGCCGGTAACGCCACCCCAGTTTCGGTACCAAGCTTTTGGAGGCTTTCCCAGGTATGCGCCGTGATATTGATCCCTTGCTCACGGTGGATCGCGGTGTTGCGGTCTTCGAGCTCGCCCGGAAAATAGATTTCTTCAACGCCCGCTGCCTTGGGAACTGCTTTGGTCTCGGCAATGAGCGCTTCGATCCGACTTCCGAATTCGGAAAGCGGCATCATCGATTTCACATCGATAGTGATCAACAAATGACCACAACCGCTTTCCCGGTCAGGATCATAAGGGCCGGCCACGTTGGAGCCGAAATTGCTGCCAGTGAGTACGCCAGCGAGCACGTCCATCATGAAGGAAATGACATACCCTTTGTGACCGGCCATCGGCAGGATCAGACCATCAATAGCCGCCTTTGCGTCGGTCGTTGGAACGCCATCCTTATCCGCAGCCCAGAAATTTGGAATGTCGACACCACGTTCTGCCGCCAGATATATCTTTCCGCGTGCAACTGCGGTATTGGCTATGTCCATGACCGCCACGCCGCGCTGCCCTGCCGGTGCGGCAATCGACCATGGATTGGTGCCAATCGTCTTTTCACGTCCACCCCATGGTGCCATGGCAGGACTGGCGTTAGTGGCAAGCAGCGCTACACAGCCGGCCTTGGCAGCTTCCCGCGTGAAATAGGCTGCAGTACCAAAATGATTGGAATTACGTATGCCAACCGCACTGATGCCATGCTGTTGCGCGCGCTCGACACCGATCTCGACTGCCTCGGCGGTAAGCACCTGGCCTATGCCATGACAACCATCGACAACCACCATGGCGCCATTGTCGATAACACGTTTGCTGGCGGTGACTGGCCTCATCACACCGCGACGCAAGCGCTCCACATACCAGGGCAGGCGCAGCATCCCGTGAGAGGCATGCCCCCAGAGTTCAGCCGTGACGAGACTGTCGGCAAGCAAATGTGCATCAGCTTCCGGCACCCCGGTGTTGACCAATACGGCCGTACCGAATTTGGTCAGCTCCTCTGGCTTAACGATATTTGACATATGAGTATTCCTTTAATAGTTCGACAGCTGCATTCCCCACGTTTGGTGCAGTTGACTTAGAGAGGAAAAGCCTGGGTGAGCGCACCTACCGTCAGCATGACAAGTCCGACCACGATCGCGCGCCAGATGGTCTTCTTCATGTGCTCACCAAGTTCGACCTTAGCCAGACCGACAAGAAGCAGGAATGACGCCACCAGCGGACTGGACTGGTGCAGCGGTTGACCGACCAGTGCTGCGCGAGCCATTTCCACTGGCGTAATCCCGTAATGCGACGCCGTTTCGCTGAGGATCGGCAGCACACCGAAATAGAAGGCGTCATTACTGGTAAAGAATGTCATCGGGATGCTGATCAATCCGGTAACCACAGCAAGATGCGGGCCCCATGATGGTGGAATGACCGTAACAAGCCATTTGGCCATGGCGGCGACCATGCCACTGCCGCTGAGAACACCGGTAAGAACGGTTGCGGCAAAGACCATCCCGACTACGCCGACAATACTCGACGCATGCGATTTGATCTGTTCAGACTGCTCGGCTACCCTGGGGAAGTTGATGACCAGCGCAAGCGCGACGGCCATTAGGAAGACTACCGGACTCGGGACAATCCCGGCCACCAGCAATGTCATCACAACAAGGGTGAGCAGTGCATTGACCAAGGCAAGCTGTGGCTTGGCATTGGGGCGATGCAGAACTACTGCCCCCGCTGACATTGAGATCGAAAATTCGTCTTCAGTGTTTGGGAAAATTTGCGCCGTGACGAGCGAAGGACCAGCGGCCGGCGATGCCACGCTTGATCCGTCTGTCCCACCAGTCGATCGATTCAAGTCCGGGCGTTTAAATAATCCTTCGGACGGCAAGAGTTGCAGCTGACCTATCCGCTTGCGTTCGGCACGACCCAGTAGATAGGCGAAGGCCAGCAATGCCGCGATCGATGCCGCAACCGCAGGAATCATGGGCATGAAGATATCGACCGGATTCAACTTGAGCGCCGCGGCGGCGCGTGCTGTCGACCCTCCCCAAGGCACGGTATTGAGGATGCCATTTGCGGTCGCCGCAACGCAGGTCAGCACCCAGGGATTCATGCCAAGACGCAGGTAGATCGGCAAAAATGCAGACGTTACGATAATGAACGTGGTGGAGCCGTCACCGTCCAAGGACACAATCGTCGTCAATAGTGCGGTGCCAATTACCAGACGTACAGGATCGTGATGGACGAACTTGAGGATCAATTTAATCAGCGGATCGAACATGCCGACATCGATCATCACGCCGAAGAAAATAATGGCGAAAAACAGTAAGCAAGCTGTCGGCGCAACTGTCTTGATCGAGTCAACAATCGACTTCCCGAGATCCAGTCCGCCGCCGGCCGCCAAGCCAAACAGAATAGGCACAATGATCAGCGCCGCAACCGGCGTCAAGCGCTTGGTCATGATCAGATACATAAAAGCGGTAATCATGCCGAAGCCGAGAACGACCAACATCACTGTCTCCAATTGTCGTTATGAGATTGATCTGCAGGAGTCTTGCCAGCATAAGCCCGGCGACCAGGCAGCACGCCGCCGCATGCGCTTCAGACTGAAGCGCATTTCGTCCAAGGAACTCGACCCCGGTTAAAAACCTTGTCCTGCGCCTTACTTTTTGGCGTGTTCGGCCGACACCGGATTCGTGATCCCCGTCGATGTCAGAGTGCGTGTCGCATCTGTCCGGGCATAAATCCAGAGGATCTTCATTGGGTTCGTTTTCGACAGATTGCGAAAACGGTGCGATACATTCGGCGGAATATATGTAACGTCATGCGCCTTTAATGGGTATTCAAGGCCGTCGATGTCCAGGATCGCCTCGCCTTCCATCAAGACCACGCTTTCTTCGCAATTGTGGCTATGGAAAGGGATCTCGACACCCGGGTCGAACGAGGTATAACCGGTAATAAAACTGCTCGTGCCGATTTCCCTGGAGACCAAGGGGGTGGTGCGTGCACCACCGCCACGCTCATGCGTCGGCAGGGTCTCAGGCTTGAGCAATGCAGCTGAGGAAGGTGTTCTGATCGTCATCTTGACTCTCCTTAAATGGGGCCGTGCATCCTCTCTTGGTGCACGGCAAAATGAGCAGTGATGCGCAGCCAGCCAGGATGGCCGACTTAATTTTTTAGATAGGTCACGGCAAACACAGGAAGATCGCCATTTCATCAACGCAGCATCAGTGAATCGATAGGGCATTATAGCATTTTGTGGATATATAATGCACTGACAAATTTACCGTGTACGAGTTTTATTGAAACATCCCTGCGCCAACTCTCATTCACTATCCCACCACAATCTCTCACAGGCATTTATTCACAAGAACTTAAGCGTTTTGTTAATATAAAATGCTATTTACAAGGAGAATGTTTGTGCCAGCCCGATTTCCAGCCGTACAAACTCGGTGTTACAGGGCGTCAAGCGATGGTGGATCGGGCAGCGTTTAGGCGTAAAAAAGCCTGCTGTCTTGCGACAGCAGGCGAAGCCCCACTTTGGGAAGGGAGGAGACATCCTATTAATCGTACGACATGGCGGGCTACGTTATTGAGCACCTCAACACCAGAGCCATCTGCGGTTTAGACTGCGCTTGCCGTTTTGAAGATACTTACCGTATCTGTCAGCGTCATCGAGCCATTGCGCATGGATTCCGCAGCCGCACTTGCTTGTTCGACAAGAGCCGCATTTTGCTGCGTTGTACGTTCGATCTCTGTAATGGCGCGATTGAGTTGATCGATGCCGCTCGACTGCTCATGGCTGGCTGCGGCAATTTCACCCATGACGGTAGTCACGTCCCGTACGCTATGGACTACCTTGTCAATGGTGACGCCGGCCCGAGTCACCAGTTCACTGCCTTCTGCAACCTTGGCCTTGGACATCTGGATAAGGTCTGCGATCTCACGTGCCGCAGATGCCGAGCGCTGAGCCAATGCCCGCACCTCGCTTGCAACGACAGCAAATCCCCGCCCCTGCTCACCTGCACGTGCGGCCTCGACGGCAGCGTTCAACGCCAATATATTCGTCTGAAATGCTATGCCGTCGATAACACTGATGATATTGGACATCCGATTTGACGAATCATGAATCGAGGACATCGTCCGAACAACGTCTGCCACGATCACTCCTCCGTCCTGGGCGACGGCGGACGCCGCCTCGACAAGCTGGTTCGCGTGGCTCGCATGTTCGGCATTCTGCTTTACCGATGCTGCGAACTGCTCCAGTGTTGCCGCCGATTCCTCAAGAGCACTCGCCTGTTCTGCCGTTCGCGTGGCCAGATCCTGATTACCTGCAGCAATCTCATGTGCGACGGTTGCAATTTGCACAGCTTCGGTCCTTACCCGTGACACAATCTCTGCCAACCCATCCTTCATTTCTTTCAAACTGGCCATTAACTGGCCGGTTTCATCGTCAGCTGTCGCAGCTATTGGACTGCTCAGGTTACCCTGCGCTACTGTCTTTGCCAATAAGGAGGCGTCTCGAAGCGGCCGCGTGATGCCGCGAGCTATATGCCAGGAACACAGTACGCCGACCAAGAACACGATGACCACGAGCGCAATGAGCCACTGCATACTGGTGGACGCATTCTCTTCAATATCCGCCGCTATGCTGTCCATCGTCGCGCGCTGCAGATCGAGCAGCTTCTTGATGGAATCCTGATACGCCGCTGCGCCAGGAAGAAATTCGGACTCATAGAGTTGCTGTGCTTCTGATACCCTTCCAAGCTGCTTATATCGCGTGATGGTGTCACGCACGCTCACAAAGCGCTTGCGGCTTTCGATGGTCTTTACATATAGATCTTTCTCGACCTGCGTGTCGAGCAAGCTTTCAATCTTCTTGCGCAATTCACCCGAACTCTTCTCGGACGCAGCCGCATCGTCGGCAAACACCAGGCTCATGGTATCGCTATCGCTCTTGGCCACGGCCTTTGTCCGCAGAATGCCTCCATAGATATTGCGGTACCAATCGGAAATCAATCTTTCCTTGACGAGTGGTCTTTCCATCAATGCATTCAACGCGCCGACGTTATCCTGCAATCGCAAAATGCCTGCTATGTTCATTCCAATGGCAAGAACCAGAACGACGCCGAATCCGATCGCAAGACGATTTCCTACCTTCATTACGGTTCCCTCGTTGTCCGCCTGTTTTGATTGTCCCGGGTGATACCGACTGTTTATATCACCCGGAGTGCCGTACAAGTGTAGCCATGCCAATGTGGTCTGCGCTTGCCAACGCTCACCTATCTCAGAAACGGTGGCGGATGCCTACATTAAAGAGCTTGTCGCTGCGTCCTGGTGCAGCGACGTTATATGCAGCAGCAGCGTCATTAGAGGTATGTGAATACGACGTATAGAGATTGGTTCTCTTCGACAGAGGATGCACGTAGCCGATGGCAACCTGATCCGCGTCGCCGTTCGCAACAAGCTTGTCGTCCTTATGAATATAATCGGCGATCAGCTTGCCTGCCCCAACTGGCACCGACACACCGACGAGCGCATCACGTGTGTCAAGCGTTCCCACGCCCTTGTTAATCGCGTACATCGCATGGGCTTTGACAAACCGAAAATCATAGGTGCCGGCCAGCAAAGTGGTTTTGGCGTCGTCGGTACCTGTTGCATTGTTCTGGCGATGGAAGGACAGCGCAGCTGCGAACGGTCCCTGTGCATAGTTGATGGTGCCGCCGACCTGGCGTGCGCCGGAAGAATTGCCAGCTACTTCGCCGAGCGCATATTGCAGTTCGCCGGTGAAACCGCCAATTGTCGGCGTGATGTAATCTATCGCGTTATCGGCACGGATGCCATAGGTCGAGAACAAACGAGCCGCATCACCGGCCAGGCCTGTACCAAACGGTTCAAAATTATCGATGACTTTAAAGATTGGATTGAACTGACGACCCAGTTTGACTGCACCAAATCCGCCCGATAAGCCGATAGTCGCCTCGCGGCCGAACAACCGACCGCCCTGTCCCAAGGTACCGGTGTCAGTACTGAATCCATTTTCAAGAACAAAGTTAGCACGCAGTCCGCCACCGAGGTCTTCCGTACCGCGAAAACCGACACGGCTTCCCGACTGAATGCCACTATCCATGCGCCAGACGTTACCCGCCGCTGCGCCGTTATCTTCACGCGAAATGCCGACATCGACCACGCCATAAATTGTGACATTGGACTGGGCGAATGCTCCCGTCACCGTCAATGCACCGAAGGCGGCCATAGCCAGGTGTTTGTTCATTAATCCTCCTGAGGTTTGTTGATTATTGGTTGATTAAAACCGCTTTTTTGCTGCTTCACTGCCTGGTACTACTAAAGTGATATTCCCGATACGGTCTATGTGTTCCCGGTCTATGCGTGATGCGGAGCGCTGAGAAATGCGAGCGCACATATCCTCACCGTTACAGATCGAGTACCGTCGGACAGAACTTCCCCTGCATGTGTCAATGACATGCACTCTTCCGCCCGTCTGCGCCAAATGCTTCGGTTATTGGCCGCTGGCTAAGTTTCCCGGCGGCGCAACTGTTGCGCCTGATATTCCGTGGCGACGCAACGCATCGTCGACAAATCCGCCCAACGTCCTATCTTCGACAAATGCGTCGAGATAGCTACGGGCTTGCTGACTGCGATTCTTTGGCACGCTCATCGCCTGACCGCGGTTAGTCATCTTCATGCAGTTGTACGCCACGCTTGCGCAAGTACATAGGCACAAACAGGACGATGCATGTTGCTGCGAGGATAGAAGCCGACAGCGGTTGCGTAACGAACACTAGCCAATCGCCCTGACTAATGGAGAGCGCATTACGCAGCTGCTTTTCTGCCATTGGCCCGAGCAACATACCGACAATGACGGGTGCTACGGGGAAGTCATAACGGCGCATAAGTACACCTGCCCAACCAATGGCAAACATCAGCAGCAGATCGAACGACGACTGGCGCATGCTAAAGACACCAATAGTGGCGAAGACCAGAATGCCGGCATTCAGATACTGCCTTGGAATCGACAGCAAGCGAACCCACACGCCAACCAGCGGGAGGTTGAGCAGCAGCAGAATCACATTACCGATGTACAGCGAGGCGACCAGTGCCCAGACGATGTCGGCTGAGGTTTGAAATAGCAGCGGACCGGGTTGCAGGTTGTAGTTCTGAAATGCTGCAAGCAGGATCGCCGCTGTTGCCGATGTCGGGATACCCAGCGTCAGAAGTGGCACCAGCGATCCGGTCACGCAGGCATTGTTTGCAGCTTCCGGACCGGCAACGCCTTCAATGGCGCCGGCGCCCTTGTTGGCGGCAAATTCTTCAGGGTGCTTGGTCAGTTTCCGTTCGGTCGAATACGACAGGAAGGTCGGGATTTCCGCTCCACCGGCTGGAATCGAACCAAAAGGAAAGCCAAGCGCCGTTCCCCGGATCCATGCAGGCACTGAGCGCTTCCAGTCCTCTCGAGTCATCCACAACGATGACATCCGGTTCTGCTTACCATCTGCCCCGTTGTCATACATTACGCTATAAAGCGCCTCTGCGACCGCGAACAGACTGACCGCCACCAGGACCACCTCGATACCGTCGACCAGTTCAGGGACACCATATGTGTAGCGGGCGGTACCAGAGATGGAGTCCATGCCGATCAGTCCGATGGCGAGACCGATACCAAGTGAAGCCATGCCACGCAACATCGAGGCGCCCAGCACCGCGGAGACGGTTGTGAAGGCGAAAATCAGGATGGTGAAATACTCGGCCGGACCGAATTTCAATGCCACTTCGGCGACAAAAGGCGCTACAAATGTCAAAAGAATGGTCGCGATCGTGCCAGCGAAAAAGGAGCCAATGGCGGCGGTAGCCAGTGCCGGCCCGGCCCGGCCGTTTCGCGCCATCAGGTTGCCCTCCATGGCGGTTACCATAGACGACGACTCACCCGGCGCATTCATCAGGATGGACGTTGTAGACCCGCCGAATTGTGCCCCGTAGTAAATCCCGGCAAACATGATCAGGGCACCGGTCGGGTCAACCTTTGCCGTCAATGGCAATAACACCGCGACTGTCAGAGCCGGTCCAATGCCTGGCAGAACGCCGATTGCCGTACCGAGGAGGCAGCCAAGAAAACCCCACATCAAATTGTACGGCGTCAGAGCGGCAGCAAAGCCTGCCATCAGGCTTGTAAGAATGTCGAACATGATAATTTAGATCCAGGGACCGACGAGCGATGGGAGTGCGAGACCGAGGCCGCTGGTAAAGAGCCAGAAGAGCGGCAATGTCAACCCCAAGCCAATTCCTACATCCCGTAACGGACGCTTGCTGCCAAAGCCTCGTGCAGCAAGCGCAAAGAGAATGGATGACGCAAGTACGAAGCCGATCTGAGTAATCAGCAGTGCCTCGACTAGAATTCCACAAGACACCCAGAACGTACCCGCCTTGTTACTCACCTTTGCTCCGCCTGCGTCAGCATCATCGTCGGCATCCAGATTATGAAAACCGCCCGACACCGCTTGCCAGGACAACAGGCTGCCTACCAAAAACAGGTAGCCTGCGATGGCCATCGGGAAAACATGGGGGCCAAGAATGGAATACCCCTTGTCAACTGGGAAGTGCTTTGCCCCATAGGCAAGCACCGCGCCGACGATGAGGAGAAACACTCCGATCGCCAGCTGGCGGAAATGTATGCGGCTGGTAGTCCCCATGTTGGCTTCAATCGAAGTGTGCAGGCTCATTTAGATCAGTCCTACGTTAGCCAGCAAACCACGCAGACGGGTATGCTCATCGTCGACGAACTTGGAGAAATCGTTACCAATCAGGATCCCGGGCGTCCACATGTTGGTTTTTACGGCTTCTTGCCATGTCTTGGTCTTGGTTGCGGCAACCACAGCATCAGTCAGGGCATTACGCTGCTCTGCAGTCAAGCCGCTTGCACCGTACACACCGCGCCAGTTACCGATAGCAATATCAATACCCTGTTCCTTCAGCGTGGGCGCGTTCAGACCAGGCAAACGCTCGGGCGAACCAACACCCAACACGCGCAACTGTCCTGCCTGCACATACTTAGCGAGTTCGGCATAGCCACCGGTGACTACACTAATATGGCCGCCCAGCACCGCCGCGATGACTTCACCGCCACCACCGAAGGCGATGTAGTTAACTTTGGTGACTGGTACGCCAAGCTTTCCGGCAAGTTCAGCAATGCCGATATGGTCAACCGACCCTTTCGATCCACCACCCCATTTGACGTTGGCCGGATCCTTCTTAAAATCTGCCATCAGGTCGTTCAGGGTTTTATAGGGGGATTCCTTGCGGACCGCGATGATGTTGTACTCAGTGAACAGGCGGGCGATTGGTGTTGCATTGGCAAGCGTGATTTGCGGATTGTTCTGAACCACACCGGTCACCATGATCGCGCCAACCACGCACAGCGCGTTGACATCTCCCTTGGTGCTATTGACGAATTGCGCAAGACCCAAGGTGCCGCCAGCACCACCCTTATTTTCATAGGTCGTGCCTTTAGCCATGCCGGCTTCCTGCATCGCTTTCCCCAGTGTCCGCGCCGTTTGATCGTAACCGCCGCCAGCGGATCCTGGTGCCATGAATTTCACGGTATCGAGTGCATGTGCTGGAATAGCTGCGGCAAGCGCGACCACTGTCATCGCACGGCAGATGTAACGGTTGAATGCCTTGTACATGGATGAATCTCCTTATAAGGTTTTAGTAGCGAGGGATGGGCAGCCGGCGTCAGTTTTCATCCTTGGATAACGCCGGACTAAATGTTCTGCTTAACGCAAACATCAAGCAGACCCGGTGACTGCCTGCGGAGGCAGGCAGTCACCGTGGCGGTCTCTTTAATCAGTCAACTTTGACGTTGTACTGTCGAATCAGCTGCGACCATTGCGCCGATTCACGTGAGATCAGGCTGGCGAATTCATTTGCCCCTTGGCCGATAGGCTCTGTCATGCTGGCGGTCAGTCGCTCCTGCACCTGCGGCGTCTTCAGCGCGGCCACGGTCGCGTTATGAATCTTGTTCTTGACATCAGCAGGCGCACCCTTCGGCACAACAAAACCAAACCATGATTCGAATTGATAACCCGGGACCCCGCTTTCGGCGACCGTGGGCACGTTCGGGAGGGCGGGGGAACGCTTGGCTCCTGTTACCGCCAATGCTTTTAGTTTTCCAGATTTAATATGGGGAATCGCCGCCAAGGGAAAGGCAACCATCGTGTTGATCTCGCCGCCAACAACACCAATCAATGCCGGACCGCCGCCCTTGTAAGGGACATGCATGACATCGACCTTGGCCATTGTCTTGAGCATTTCGCCAGCCAAATGGTTCGCACTGCCATTGCCTGCCGTACCATAGGAATACTTGCCTGGCTCCTTGCGCGCCAGTTCCAAAAACTCCTTGAGGTTATTCGCAGGCAAAGACGGGTGGGCGACGACGACCAAGTTGACTGCCGCTAGCAGCGTGACCGGATCGAACTGATCCAGTTTATAGCCGGGATTGCCGTATAAGGTGGGATTAAAGGCCATCGTACTCTGGTTAACGAACGTCACCGTGTAACCATCAGGCGCACTCTTGGCGCCAGCCGCGGTACCGATATTGCCTGCGGCGCCTGCACGATTGTCAATAATGATCGGCTGACCCAGCACTTCCTGCATCTTGGGCTGCAGGCTACGGCTGATCGCGTCTGCGTCGCCGCCCGGCGGCTGCGGGACCAGCAGCGTGACCGGCTTCGTTGGATATTTCGCATCGGCAATTGCCGCGGTAGGCAGGGCAGATAAGGCGATAGACATACAGCTGGCTGCAACTGCACCAAGCGCGGCATAACGAGTGCTTTTCATTAACATCTCCTGGATCGGGATAGCTTTACTGCTCATTTGTTTTTGCTTTTTGTGAGCATAGAATGCACAAACAAAAATGTCAAACGTTCTCGTGCATTTCAATCTTCATTTTTCGGTGTGTCGCTACAACTGCGGCAAGCAATGCTTGCGCCGTAAAAAAATCATGGCGAACGGCAACAGTCTCCTATTCGAGAGGCGACGCTGCAGAATTACAGGCTAGTGTAGTGCTTCGTTTTTCTTTGAACCAAGGCGGCGGTTGGCGCGAATGACTTTTTGCAGGATGTCATTGGACTTGGCAGTCCAGACGAAGGGTTTGGGATTTTCATTATGCACAGCGATGTACTCGTCAATGGCGGCAATCAGTTCGGGCACGCTCCTGAACACGCCGCGCTCCAGACGATCGGTCGACAGGCTGCGGAAGAAGCGTTCGACCATGTTGAGCCAGGAGGCGGAGGTGGGAGTGAAGTGCAGATGGAAGCGCGGATGCTTCTCCAGCCACGCCCGCACGGTGGGATGCTTGTGGGTGGCATAGTTGTCGCAGATCAGATGCAGTTCCTTTTCCTTCGGCGTTTCCCGATCGATTTGACGCAGGAAGTCCAGCCACTCGCCATGGCGATGCCGTTGCGCGCAGCGCGAGATGACGGCGCCGTCGAGCGTGCACATTGCCGCAAACAACGTGGTCGTGCCATGCCGCTTGTAATCGTGGGTCATCGTCGCGGCTTTGCCTTTTTTCAACGGCAGTCCCGGCTGCGTGCGATCGAGCGCCTGCACCTGGCTTTTTTCGTCGCAGCACAACACCAGCGCATGCTCCGGCGGACTGAGGTACAACCCGACGATGTCTTCCAGCTTCTCCGCGAATCTCGGGTCGCGGGAAACCTTGAACGTGGCGACCAGATGCGGCTTGAGGCCATGGGCTTTCCATGCCTTGTGGACCGTCGTGTCGGATATGCCCATCTCCGCCGCGAGGGTGCGCGTGCTCCAGTGCGTCGCGCCTTTCGGCGCCGTCTGCGTGGTCAGGCGCACGATCTCGGCGGCGTCAATCCGCCGTTTGCGCCCGCTGCGCGGCAGGTCGCCGTCAATGGCGGCGACGCCGCCTTGCGCGAACCGGCGACGCCACGCGATGACTTGGCCCCGACTGATTTCCATGCGCCGGGCGATTTCATGATTGCCCACGCCGTCAGCCGCCAGCAAAACGATTCGTGCGCGCCGGGCAGCCCGCGCATCGATCGTCTGCGACCTCACGCGGCGCTCCAGTTCACTGCGCTGTTCACCGCTCAACTTGATCGTCGTGGCCTCGTTCATCATTCGCTCCGCTCAAAGAATGATGTTATGGCAACGCGCAGGGAACATAGTTCAATGATTTCGAAAGCACTACACTAGTGGGGGAAAGGGAGTGAGGACATTCCCGAACTAGGCTGTCGGGAATGGTGAGAAACCGCAGAAGAATAAAAAAACGAGCTAGTCTGCAGCCAACTATGCGGCCTTCTCGCTGAACGTGGCTGTCAAGGCTTTCTGTCGACGAGCGCCGTCCAGATGATCTCGCATCAGCGTAGCCGCGCCCAAAAAGTCGCCCTTGGTGAGGGCGTCCAATATCGCCAGGTGCTCTTCCGCCTGAGCCCGGCGAGGTAACCGCTTCTCTGCCTGCATATATTCGACAAGCCGGCGCAACTGGTCGAGGCGGCGAACTGTCTGCAGGATGAACCGGTTACCCGATAAGTCCGCTATCGTCTCGTGGAAACGGGCATTGGCCTCAAAAAGCTCAATTGGCGTCATGGTCCGGTAGCCGTCTGCCGCAATAAATTCCTGCTGCCGACGGCAAGCCTCAAGGGCCGGCATGTCGAGCCTGAATTTGGGACTGAGAATGCCGGCGGGCTCAATGGCAATGCGTAACGCATAACTCTCTTCGTAAGCCTCCGGTGAATCAATCATGGACAGGAATTCCCAACCATGCCCGGTGCGCCGCTCGATCCACCCCTCCTGCTGAATCCTCGACAAGACCTTGCGAAGGGCTGCGCGGGTCACGCCAAACTGCTCCATCAAGTCGGATTCATTGACGACATCAGGCAGCCGGCCACGCTGTCTATCTTGCGCGATGTGCAAGTACAACGGATCTTCAGCAGCGGCTGACCATTCCTGCGCGGCGTTCGCCAGTTCCGATGCTGGAACAGCCAAGAAATAGCCACGGTTGCGGTCATGTTTGACGAAACCAATTTCGGCCAGATGGGCCAATGCTGCCGAGATCGGAAACCGCGACGTGCCAACGACTTGAGCGAGAAATGCTTCCGCCAAGTGGGTGCCGGCCGGAAGATTTTCTCGACGGGCGTAGACGATGATTTCCCGCAAGACACGGGTTTGAAGGGTAGTTAGTGCCATAGTGACCTATAAGGACGACTCACTACATTAACAAAAATCCGGTCGATTCGGGGATACCAGGAGCAGATGGCGCGCTTGGCACTCCCGCCTGCATCGACAAATGTGTTTGCATTGTATTTTCACATAATGCATTATAGTCGACACCGCGATTAATCGCACCCTCCCATTTTCAAGGCACCCTGCCATGTCCTCTCACGACACAGCCATTGGCACTGTACATTCAAGCGGGCGCTGCTACCGCATTTATGACGCGGGGACGGTTTGTCATGAAATTGATCCTTCGGCTTACGCGAAACTGCCTTACAGCTTCCGGGTTCCCGCTGACACGGTAAAGTAAAAGGCAGATGGTGCCCGAAAGGGCACCATCGAATAGAGTAAAAACACCATGACGCTTGAACAAACAATAAGCACCTCCAAAGCAAGCCCAATGTATGCCTATGTCGGCTCGCGGACCACCAGGCAGCGCAATGCCCAGGGCAACGGTGTCAATGTCTATGCTATTGATGCAGAAAGTGGAAAATGGACACATCTCCAACTGGTTGGTGATCTCGTCAATCCCTCTTTTCTCGCACTAGGCCGAGATCACCAAACGCTGTATACGGTGCATGGTGACATGGATGCAGTCAGCGCCCTGGCCATAGACGCAAAGACCGGACTGCTCAGATTCTTGAATCAGCAATCGACCGGCGGCTCCAATCCAGTTCATCTCGTCACCGATCCGGCGAACCGACTCCTGATCGTTGCCAACTATGCGACAGGAAGTATCGCCACCCTGCCCCTGAGCCAAGATGGATCGCTTGAGCCGCTGAATTCGCTCATCGAAGTCATTGGCCCTCCTGGGCCGCACAAGACACAACAAACATCACCGCATCCTCATCAGGCAGCGTTTGACCCATCCGGACGATACGTAGTGGTTCCAGACAAGGGAGTCGATACCCTATTCGTATTTCGGTTCGAGCCTGATAGCGGGAATCTGGTACCTGAACCACTGAGTCAGGTTAAAGCACGCAGTGGCGCAGGACCAAGGCATATTGCCTTTCATCCGACCTTGCCATATGCCTATGTCATGAATGAGCTGGACTCCTCGGTCACTGCTTATCGATTCGATGCGGATAGCGGCCGGCTGACGCCTCTGCAGATTATTCCCACTATTCCCTCCAACTACTTCGGAGACAACACGGGGGCAGCCATTACGGTTTCCTCGAGTGGCCGCTTTCTGTACGCGTCGAATCGCGGACACGACAGTATTCTTCAGTTTAGTGTTGATGAGGGAACCGGTGAACTTACGCAGATCGGCTGGACCGGAAGTCAGGGAATTTGTCCTCGTTTCATGTGCCTTGATCCGGACGGACTATTTATGTACGTTGCCAATGAAAGCAGTCATACGATCGTACAGTTCCATATTCATCAGGAGACAGGCCACTTGGCTCCCTCAGGGCAGGTAATTGGGACAGGAAGTCCCGTTTCGATTGTGTTTGCCACTCCGAATCCCGGACGGTAACACAACTCCGCGAGTGGTTTGTTGCCCCAGGCGGCCGTAAGGTAATCGTGCCGCTGGCAGGCCATGATCCCGCCGACACAAACGGCACAGGGATAAATCTAATTACATTTGAAAGGAATAAAAATGCGTATTCTCGTGTTGCCCGGCGACGGAATTGGTCCGGAAATCGTGGCCGCATCTGTTCAGGTGCTAAACGCGGTTAACCACGCTCTGGACCTCAATCTTCAGCTGGACTATGAGGACATCGGTTTTGCTAGCCTCGAAAAATACGGTACGACCCCAAGTGACGAAGTCATGGAGAAGGCACCAACATATGACGGCCTGATTCTCGGCACCCAATCCCATGCCGACTATCCTGCGCCGGACAAAGGTGGTAAGAACATATCCGCAGCGTTTCGCGTAGGCCTCGATCTGTACGCCAACGTACGCCCGTCAAGGACCCGCCCTTTTCTCAACAAAACGGGAAAGGAAATGGACCTGGTGATCATGCGCGAGGCTACCGAAGGTTTTTATCCTGACCGAAATATGTATCTAGGATGGGGCGAGATGATGCCGTCCCCTGACATGGCCCTTTCCGTTCGCAAGGTCACCGCACATTGCTGCGCGCGCATTGCCCGGCGCTCGTTTGAACTTGCGATGAAACGCCGCAAGAAGGTCACAGCAATCCACAAGGCCAATAGCTTCCATATGACTGACGGCCTCTTCCTGCGGGAAGTCCGCAAGGTGGCGCTCGATTTCCCCGAAGTCAAGCTCAATGACCTTCTCGTCGACGCGTCGACAGCGTACCTTGTACGCGACCCCTCGCGCTTCGATGTCGTTGTGGCCACAAACTTTTATGGGGACATCCTCTCCGATCTCGCAAGCGAACTGTCCGGTAGTCTTGGCTTGGGTGGCTCAATCATGGCCGGCGATAGCCTGTGCTGCGCCCAAGCACAACACGGCTCCGCGCCCGATATCCAGGGACAGAACAAGGCGAATCCAACTTCGATGATTCTGTCGGTTGGCATGCTCCTCACTTGGCTCGGTGAAAAGCACAACTCTGCTGCATTGCTGCAGGCGGGCCGCAAGATTGACGCGGCGGTCGATGCGACGCTCGAGAACCCTGCGACAAGAACCGCAGACATCGGCGGGACGATGGGCACCCGTGAGTTTTCGAACGCTGTCGTAGCCGCACTTGGCAAGTAATCTTGCCTATCCAGTAGTTCTATTGGTCAGTTATGGGGCACTTCAGACGTGCTCCCCGGGAATTAGGGCCGTTCTTAGTTCGAGCTTTTCGGCTCCTAATCACCTATCGGCATACCAACATGCGCCTTTGCAGTACTATCGCTTCCTTCCTGCACCAAGCCGCTTGCGGTGTCGCAACCGCCACTGTGCAACGACATGTTGGTGTCAAACGTACAGTGAATCCAATTCGTTGAAGCAGCCCGCGCCAGTGTCGAAATAGGTACCTGAATGCGCCCATTCTCACGCGACTTTCTCTCGCTACATCGGTATGCTGTTTCGGTCTGAAGTGATTCAAACGCTCAAAAAAAGCCCGCCGGGAGAGAAGAATCCTGCTCTTCATCGACGAGAGCGGCTTGAGTGAGAGGCCTACTCGAATCAAGACATCGTACCGGTGGGATGCACACCGGTACTGCGGCACAGTTTCAACGGGAAGCAGCTGACGGTGATTGCTGCGCTGGGTGTGCGTAATTTCTATTTCCGATTGGTGTACGGGCCGATTGGCAAACCTGAGCTCGTGCATTTTCTGAAGACGCTGCACAAGAAACTTCATCGGAAACTGCTGGTTATTTGGGATGGTCTGCCTCAGCATAAAAGCAGGCTTGTTGCCGATTATCTGAAGTCAACATCGGGAAAGGTCGTTGTCGACTATTTGCCTGGCTACGCACCTAAACTCAACCGGTCTGAATACATCTGGGCCTATATGAAGCAACGAGAACTAGGCAACTTATGTCGCAGCACGATTAGCGAGGTCAAGGCGTTCGCCTGCAGTCGCCTGAAATCTATGCAGCGTCGCGTCGGATTGATAGCATCGTTTTGGAAGCAGGCTGGCCTGAAACCCTAATGTCACCTATATCCTGAACGCGCAGTAGTAGTCACAGCGGAGGGCCCATTCGTTACTCCAAGTACGATTGTCTCAGGACAACAATTGTCCAATCGGCGATCCGAAGACAACTGGCTTCAATACTAATGTACGACGGCAAGCGCAGGAACTCAGTCGACAACAAGTCAATCACGCGCCCATCGGTCTTTGGACAATCCGAAACGAGATAACTACGGTCGAAATTATGGGCGGTGATACAGATGCTAACAACGTACAAGACGTTCCTCGTGGTTTGCAGGCCCTGGCAAAGGCGGAAGATCCAAAAGGTCGATTTTTTCGGGACATTGTTGTCCGCTGGCTGTTATTTCCCGCTCGTGATATCTGAAAACTTCTGCCGATGTAGCCCTCGAGGATTTAGCGCTTCAAGCAGGCGCATGGCGTTTCTAACATTGGCGCGATGAAAATCTGCATGTGGTGTCCAGGCGAGCGACTTAGTTTGCTCGGCTCGTAGATCACGTCTGAGCGCCTCGAGAAGCGCATTCATTTCATGAGAAAAAATACCGGGCAAATGAAGCATGATTTGATCTCCTTGGCGGCCATAGCTGAATGTTGCGTACTTCTGAAGCACAACGACAAAGTCACATCCCCGCTCCCCCGCGCGGGCATCTTCCACCGAAACATTTAGCGCTAAGATGTTTGTTTGAAACGCGATCCCATCTATAACACCACTAACGTCGGCGACCATACTCAAACTGCTCTTGATTGAGCCATTGTTTGTACTACTATTGTTACCGCTCCGCTACCGAGATCCGCGCCATGCGACGCCGACATGGCCATTTTATTTACTCGTCGCGCGTTGCCAACAGCGCACTCTTCATTGCCGCCCTCAACATCAGCTTGCCATTGGTCTTTTCAAACTCTTGAATGCATACATTCTTGTTGTGTGAAATAAGGGAATTCCCATCACGACCATAACGATAAGAATGGCGGGAACGAGGCCAGATCCGACACCTGGCCGTACGTCTGCAGGGAGATTACGCAGATTCATTTTCTGGCTCTTTCTACCAAAACGAAGGGGGATACAGACTTAGTAAGGGTGGGCAGAAATTCGCATCTTCGTAATGTTTCGCACCTAAACTTTCCCAACTGAGCACCGCCATATCCGCAGATACAGTCTATGTGATAGCCGCAACGTGAGCTTGCGTCAGATAGCTGCAATCTCTCTGCCACGACGCTTCAAAAATAAGCTTCTTTTTCAGATGTTCGAAAAGCGCGACTGCGCGACGCTTCGCAGCACCGAGAAGTCGATTTTTCCTTCTGGTGACATCGGCCATTCTCCTTCCCAAGTGAGGAAGTTGCGTGGGATCTCGTACGACGCCATTTTTCCCTTGCAAGCTTCGCGCAACATGGCATCGCTTTCGAGCAATGTGCCTTCCCGGGTTCTTACGAAACTGATCACACGCGCCCCCCAGTAAGGATCCGGAATTCCAACCGTTTTGACGTCATCGAACCGGTTCTGGAATACGTCCAGCAGCAAGGTGCTCACGCGGGTCGTGGACACGTTTTCGCCACCAGATTTGACGACACCTCCGAGCCGGCCGAGATAAGTCAGATAGCCATTGTCGAGATGGCCATAGTCACCACTGTGAAAATAGCCTTCTGTGTCAATGGCCTTGGCGGCTTCATCCGGTTGATTGAGATATCCGCGAAACATAAACGGGCTGCGGTAGCAGATTTCACCACCTGCGCCCTGTCGCATGCGCTCTCCGGTGTCAGGATTCTTGATCACGACCTGCACGCCGGGAAGCGGACGGCCATGCGTATGTTTATTCAGTCCCGCGTCCATGCAATCGTGATCGCCAAGCGAAATCAGGGGGCCATTCTCCGTCTGGGCATACAGGCCTGTGACGGTCGCGCCCGCCGGACACATCGCACGAACGAGATCAATTGTGGCCGGGTCGCCCGCCACTATAGCCTTGTCGATAGTAAATGCGTAGTCCTTGAAGCCTGGAACCCGATGCATTCCCTGCCAGTGCGCCTCGAAGCCAGATGTCGCTGTGATGCGATGACGATCGACCAGTTGCACCGCGGTTTCCGCGTTAAAAGACTCCATCAGATACAGCGTGCTTCCGCTGAGGACCAGATTCAGGTTAATCGCGAAGAGCCCGCTGTTGTGGAACAACGGAGACAGATTGAGAAAACGTTCCTGCTCCGTATACGCCAGTGACCTGGCAGCAAAGTTGACGGCGGCAAGCGGTGGACGATGGTCCCACAAAGCGCTTTTTGACAACCCGGTGGTCCCTGACGTCTGACAGATGAACTGGATATCATCGGGCCTACCTGCGGTCCGCAATTTGTCCAGCCGTTCATGATCAACGGATGTCACCTGCCCGAGCAGGGTATGGAAATCAAGGAACTGTTCGTCGCGTTCGTTGGTGCGGCTCACGCCGACCATGTACTGCAAGGATGGTACGGCCGCTGACGAGACTCTTCCCTGCCCATTAAAGACCAGATCCGGCAGGGCCTCGCACAGCAGCTGCAGATAATCTCGTCCCCCGTACCGGTGCACAATGACGATGAGTTTCGGTGCATTGCGCGGGAGCACGCCGGAGAGTTCAAGTGTTCCCCACAGCAGGTTCAATGGGTTGACCACTGCGCCGATCTGCAATGTTGCCAGGTACAGGCTGACAAACTCGGGCGTAGGACTTGGCAGAGTGGAGACAACATCCCCCTTTCCGATGCCGAGATTCAACAGAGCTTGCGACAACCGGTCCACTTCGTCGCCTAGTGCCCGGTAACTCATCTCCCGTCCTTCGTAGACCAGCGCCGCCTTGTCCGGGAACGTGGTACGAGTGGTAGCGAACAGCTTTGGGACAGTCTCGTTATACCATGCACTGCGGGCGATACGTTCTTGCAGCATGCTCTTCTCCTCTCCATCGTCACAGGGAATCTCAGTTCTCCGGCTTGATTGGCCAGTCTCTGAAATGCAGTCCTCTCTCTGCCATGAACGCCAGAAGCAAAGAGATGCTCCAGTAACCGTGCTGATCCCCGCGCAGTTGTGCGTAATGGTCCAAGCGCCCGGCGATCTTTGCGATACCGATGGTATCGGCCAGATGCATCGGGCCACCCCGGTAATCCGGAAATCCGTAGCCATTGACCCAAACGAGATCAATATCGCCGGGACGATACGCAATCCCTTCTTCGAGAATCCTGGCGCCTTCATTGACAAGCGGGTACAAGCAGCGCTCGATGATTTCTTGGTCAGTGATACCCGTGCGGCGCGCAATGCCATACTTTTCCGCGAGCGCAATACAGATCGTCTCAACCTCAGGATCGGGAACGGGTGTGCGGCCGTCATAGCGGTAGTATCCGAAGCCTGTCTTCTGCCCAAAGCGGCCGAGCTCCATCATTTTCTGTACTACGGCACGGTAGCTCGGGTCAGCGGGTAGGGCACCTGCCTTCCCGCGTTCGATCACAACTTTTGCTGCAACATCAAGACCGGCCAGATCGAGCATGCGGCACGGCCCCATTGGCAGGCCAAGCGACTGGATCGCTCGGTCGATCTGGGCGGGACTCGCGCCTTCCATCATGAGGAACTCAGATTCGCGTAGATAGGATTCCAGCATGCGGTTGCCGATGAATCCGTAGCAGACGCCTGACACGACCGGCACCTTGCCGATGGTCTTGGCAAGGCGAACGATGGTGGCTAGCACATCAGGGGCCGTCTGGGCACCGCGCACGATTTCCAGCAGCCGCATGACATTGGCTGGACTGAAAAAATGCATGCCGAGGAAGTCCGCGGCACGGCCGCTGGCCGTGGCCAGAACATCGACGTCGAGCGTGGAAGTGTTGCTGGCAATGATAGCGCCAGGCTTGCAAACTGCCCCGAGGCGTTGCGAAACCTGCTTCTTGATGTCGAGATTTTCGAACACGGCCTCGATCACGAGGTCACAGTCGGCCAAGTCTTGAAAATCAAGGGAACCGGTCAGCAATCCCATGCGGCGGGCAGGTTCGCCCGGCGCCAGCTTGCCCTTGGCGGCCGTGTTTTCGTAGTTCTTGCGCACGATGCCCAGGCCGCGATCCAGCGCCTCCTGCGAAGTCTCGATGATTACCACAGGGATATCGGCGTTGGCGAAATTCATGGCGATGCCACCGCCCATCGTTCCCGCGCCGATGACGCCGACCTTCCGGATGGGCCTCGGCGCCACATTTTCCGCGACGCCCGGAATTCTGGTCGCTTCGCGTTCGGCAAAAAACAGCTTACGCATTGCCTCGGACTGCGGTGAAACACGGCATTCCTCGAACAATCGGGCCTCGACACCCTGACCCTGCAGCAGCGGCAGCGTCGCGGCAGCTTCCACGCAATGCACAATGCGCTGTGGCGCGGGATAAGCTCCCTTCTTTGTCTTTACTTCGTCGAGCATCGTCTCGAAGAAATCCGGCTCGACATCCTCCATCGACACCGTCCGTTCCCCGGTACGGCGCGGCCCCTTGCCTGCGGCCACCAGACCCTCCATAAACTGAACGGCGGCCGCGTCCGGATCTCCCTCGGCAAGCGCGTCGACTAGCCCTGCCTGCAGCGCCCTGTCGGCACCGATGGGGCGACCGCTGAGCATCATGTTTAGTGCCTGCTTGACTCCCACCAGGCGCGGCAGGCGCTGCGTTCCATGCGAACCGGGCAGGATGCCGAGCAGCACTTCCGGCAGGCCGAGCCGTGTGGACGGCGCGGCGATGCGGTAGTGGCAAGCCATGGCCAGCTCGAGGCCGCCGCCGAGCACGGTGCCGTGCAGCACCGCCACCACGGGACGGCCGAGGTTTTCGATGCGGTTCAGGGTAGTGTTGAAGGGTTCGGTAGTGAAATCCGGCTTGGAGAATTCGGAGATGTCCCCGCCGGCGACGAAGGTGCGGCCGGCCGCGCAGACCACCAGTGCGCGCATGGAGGGATTTGCTTCGAAGCGGTCGACCGCGGCTTTGATGCCCTGCACGACAGCGGGCGACAGTGCGTTTACCGGGGGATTGTCGATGCGCAGTATCGCAAGCGCGCCGCGCTGTTCGAGAGACACGAGATTGCTCATCCTGGGGAGTCCTTTATGACATGGCCAATAACCGCTTCAGGTTAGCAGCTCCAAAATATGTGATCTTGCGTCAAGTGGCTGATGGATGCCGGGTGCGTCGGCTTTGCGTAGCAGGTTCACACAAGACGCGCGCACGCCAAGCTGCTACCGTCATCGAAAGAACAGGAACCATGCAAGCGATAACGCTGCCGCCATCAAAGGAGAAGCGACGTGGAGACCGATGTGGGCAATGCCGCCGTACGGCAGGCAGCCATGCTGACCATTCCCGAGTTGTTCAGGCAACAAGTCAAGCTGAATCCGGCGCGCACGGCATTGGAAGACGGTCGCCGTTCACTGACCTATGCGGAGCTGGACAGCCGCATCAACCGGCTGGTCAATGCACTGGCGGACGCTGGCGTGAGACATGGCGACAGGGTTGCGATCCTGTCCGAAAACCGCATCGAGTACATCGAACTGGAAATGGCAGCCGCCCGGCTCGGCGCGATCCTTGCCTGTCAGAACTGGCGCCAGGCGGACGACGAACTGGAGCACTGCATCCGTCTCGTCTCGCCGCGCATCGTCTTCGTGTCCGAGAGGCATGCGGCGGCGCTGGACCGCATCTGCCACGGCGTCGAACGCATTGTCGTCCTGGAAAGCGGCTACGAGGCCCTGCTGGGCAGCGCCTCGGACCAGGAACCGGACTGCGCCGGCCCGCCCGATCCGGAAGATGGCCTGATTATCCTGTACACCAGCGGCACCACCGGCCTGCCCAAGGGCGCGCTGATCAGCCAGCGGGCGATGGTCGCGCGCACCACCGTCAACCGGATCGACGGCTTGCTCAAGCCGGGCGACACCTTCATCGCCTGGGCGCCGCTGTTCCATATGGTGTCAACCGACCAGTGCTACGGCACGCTGACGACCGGCGGCAAGGTGATCGTGATGGACGGACTGGACGTATCCGCCCTCGTCGCCATTGTCGCGCGCGAGGAGATCGGCCACCTGACGCTGATCCCTGGCATGGTGGACCGCGTGATCGAAGAAGTCCGTCGCACCGGCATCAAGGCCAAGGGCGTGCGTGCGCTCGGCTGCATGGCCGACCTCGTGCCGCGCGACCAGATCGCACAGGTGACCAGCCTGCTGCAAGCACCCTTCGTCAATTCCTTCGGCTCCACCGAAACCGGAACGCCGCCCGCGAGCCGCGGTTTCATGCCAATCGGCGTACTCCCGGAAAAACTGTCCAAGGAACAGAACTCGAACTGCATCATCCGCCTGGTCGACGAAGACGACAACGAAGTGTCGGACGGCACGCCCGGCGAAATGGCGGTACGGTCACCGACGCTGTTCAGCGGCTACTGGGGCGCGCCGGAGGCGACCGAGAAGGATTTCCGCAACGGCTGGTTCCACATGGGCGACGTATTCGTACGCAACCCGGACGGCACGCTCGATTACGTCGACCGCCGCAAATACCTGATCAAGTCCGGCGGCGAAAATATTTACCCAGCCGAAATCGAACGCGTGCTGCTGGCGCATCCCGGCATCGCCGATGCGGCCGTGGTGCGCCGCAAGGATCCGCACTGGGGTGAGGTGCCGGTGGCATTCGTGGTCCGGACCGACGCCTCCCTTACCGCCGAAGACATCATCGGCGCCTGCCGGGGCAGGATCGCCGGTTACAAGCTGCCCAAGGACGTGATCTTTATCAGCGAAGAGGAAATCCCGCGCAGCACCACAGGCAAGATCAAGCGGCACGAACTAGAACAGGCGCTCGACGGCGCGATTAAGTAACGGCCGCGCTTGCCTCCCCGGCAGCGTGGCGCCACCCATATCAGAAAGGCTTTCCATGTCGATCCTCCCTTACCGCATCAAGCTGGCATGCGCCTCAGGCGCGCTCGCCATCGCCAACGGCGCGTTCGCAGACACCATCCGCATTGCGTACATCGATCCACTGTCCGGCGCGTTTGCCACGACCGGACATAACGTGCTCAAGAGCTGGCAGATGATCGCGGAAATCGCGAACAAGGAGAAATGGGCGGGAGAACACACTTTCGAGATCGTCGGCTTCGACAACAAGGCCAGCCCGCAGGAAACGCTGGCCGTCCTCAAGACCGTCGTCGACCAGGGCTTCCGCTACGTCGCGCAAGGCTTCGGCTCCGGCGCCGGCCTGGCGCTGATCGACGCCATCAACAAGCACAACGAACGCAATCCGGGCAAGGAAGTGGTGTACCTGAACACCTCTGCCGGCGATCCCGACATGACCAACAGCAAATGCAGTTTCTGGCATTTCCGTCTCGACGCGCACGCCGAAATGCGCATGGAAGCCCTCACCTCCTTCATCGAGAAGGACAAGAACATCAAGAAGGTATACTTGATCAACCCGAACTACGCGTTCGGCCAGCAGGTCTCGCGCGTGGCAAAGGAAAACCTGAAACGCAAGCGCCCCGATATCCAGATCGTCGGCGACGACCTGCATCCGTTCGGACAGGTGAAGGACTTCACGCCCTATATTGCAAAGATCGCGACGTCCGGCGCCGACGTCGTCATTACCGGCAATGCGGGCGCGGACCTCTCGCTGCTGATCAAGGCGGCCAAGGAAGTCAACCTCAACACCAGTCTCTTCACCTATTTCGCCAGCAGCCCCGGCATTCCCGCCGCGATCGGATCGGCGGGCGCCAACCATGTGAAGTCGATTCCGTACTGGCATCCGAACAATGAAACCTTCGCGGGCAAGGAAATCGTCGAGGCATTCAAGAAGCGGTACAACGACGATTTCTTCTCGTCGGCCACCTACGCAGGCATTACCCTGCTCTCGAAAGCCGTCAAGCAGGCGAAGTCCACCGACCCGATCAAGGTCGCCTTCGCCATGGAAGGCATGAAGGTAGCCAGCCTCAACGGCGAAGTGGAAATGCGCAAGGACGACCATCAGCTGCAGCAGCCGCTGTACATGGTCACATGGGTGAAGACCAACGGCAAGGATGTGCGCTACGACGCCGAGAACACCGGCTACGGCTGGAGGACGGACAGCAAGATCGACACCTACGTGGCGGCCTTGCCGACTTCCTGCCGGATGAAGCGTCCGGGAATGTGAGGAGACACCCAGGCTCTGTCGCAAGTAAATGAACCACGTTCGTAGAACGTGGTTCTGCCTTATGCCCCCCAAAGGGGGGCACACGAGCGGACCTTCGTAGAAGGTCCGCTAGGTTGATCGCAATTGCAGTTCTTGTTGATGCGATTCTTCTTTTTCCTGAAACTTGACGTATTTCCTGATTATTTCACTGTCCAGTCCTACCGTATCTACACAGTAGCCTTTCGCCCAATTGTGGGCACAACATCAAGCAAGGTACTTCCTTGAGCAGGTCCCTCGCTCTAACAGGCAAAGCCAGTTAGGCGATGACCACGTCCTTAGGACGTGGATTTCAAGATGTCATTAAAAGAAAATGTCAAGTTTAGGCGAAAGCTTGGGTTGGGCGCCGATTTCGCTGCCTTGTCGGCGGCCAACTGCTTGAGGCGAATCGCGGCCGACAGGCCGGCCGGGCCGCCGCCCACGATGACCACATCGTATTCCATCGCTTCACGTAGGCCGTACTGTTCAATCAATGAAACCATGCTCATCCAAGCTCGTTGACCAGCTGCGGCACAAGCTCGAATAAGTCGCCTACGATGCCGTAATCCGCCACCGAGAAGATTGGCGCGTCCGGATCCTTGTTGATCGCCACGATGGTCTTCGAATCCTTCATGCCGGCCAGATGCTGGATCGCACCGGAAATACCGACCGCGATATACAGCTGCGGTGCCACGATCTTGCCGGTCTGGCCGACCTGCCAGTCGTTCGGGACAAAGCCCGCATCGACCGCTGCGCGCGACGCCCCCATGGCGGCACCCAGCTTGTCGGCCAGCGGCTCCAGGATCTTGAAGTTGTCGCTTGAACCCATGCCGCGGCCACCGGACACGATCACCTTGGCGGCGGTCAGTTCCGGACGGTCGGACTTGGCCACTTCGCGCGACACGAAAGCCGACTTGCCGGCATCAGCGGCTGCAGTGAGGGTTTCCACTGCCGCGTTACCGCCGGTGGCTGCCGCATCGAAGCCGGTGGTACGCACAGTGATGACCTTGACCGGATCAGCCGACTGCACGGTGGCAATGGCATTACCCGCATAGAACGGACGCTCGAACGTGTCGGCCGAGATCACCTTGGTGATTTCTGACATTTGCCCAACGTCCAGTTTGGCGGCTACGCGCGGCAGGATGTTCTTGCCATACGCGGTGGCCGGCGCCAGGATGTGCGCGTACGCGGAAGCGATCGCGAGTGCCTGTTCGGCGACATTCTCGGCCAGGCCTTCGGCAAAATGCGCGGCATCGGCGACCAAGACCTTGGCCACGCCAGCGATCTTGGATGCGGCTTCAGCTACCGCGCCGCAGTTGGCACCGGCGATGAGGACATGGACGTCGCCGCCGCACTGGGCGGCCGCGGTGATGGTGTGGAGGGTGCTGCCCTTGAGGGAAGCATTGTCGTGTTCAGCAATGACGAGTGCAGTCATAAAATTTTTATTGAAATGCGGTTGTACTGGAAATTCACGCGCCACAGGGAATCAGCGTGACGCTGGCTTTCCCTCGCTGTCCTGCTCAGAGTCTTCCTTAGCCCAGCCGACAGTACGGCGGATTTGTTCTGGGGGAGGCAGCGGTTCGGGATGTTCCATTCGGTGTGCCAGCCACGCGCGAATGAGCTGACGGGTACGCACGTTATCCACGATAGAACTCCTTATCGCGTCTTCAGACGACCTTGGCTTCGTTCCTGAGCCTGGAGACCAGCTCATTGATGCTCTTGACCACGATGCCGGCGGCGCGCCTGGGCGGCTCGGTCACTTGTAAGGTCTTCAGGCGCGGCGCCACATCTACACCCAGGTCAGCCGGCCTGAGCGTTTCCAGCGGCTTCTTCTTGGCTTTCATGATGTTGGGCAAGGTAACGTAGCGCGGCTCGTTCAGGCGCAGGTCGGTGGTGACAATCGCCGGCAGTTGCAGCGCCACGGTTTCCAGTCCGCCGTCGACTTCACGGGTGACGGTGGCCTTGCCGTCTTCGATAGTGACCTTGGACGCGAAGGTCGCCTGCGGCCAGCCCAGCAAAGCGGCGAGCATCTGGCCGGTCTGGTTGCAGTCGTCGTCAATCGCCTGCTTGCCGAGGATGACCAGTTGCGGTTGTTCCTTGTCGGCGATGGCTTTGATGAGCTTGGCCACGGCCAGCGGCTGCAGTTCGACATCGGTTTCGACCAGGATGCCGCGGTCGGCGCCAATCGCCATGGCGGTGCGCAGCGTCTCCTGGCACTGGGCGACGCCGGCAGACACAGCCACGACTTCGGTGACCTTGCCGCGTTCTTTCAGGCGGGTCGCTTCTTCGACGGCGATCTCGTCAAAGGGGTTCATCGACATCTTGACGCTGGCGATATCCACACCACTGCCGTCGGACTTCACGCGTACCTTGACGTTGTAGTCCACCACGCGTTTGACGGGTACTAGAACTTTCATTTCAATGTGCTTTTCTGGCTTCGTTAATTAATGCCGCTCCGGCGGCTTCGAGCGGCGGCTTCACGCTTTCCAGGGCGCCGCCGCCATCACAGGGGATCAACGCGCCGGAGATATAGCCGGCGTAGGGAGACCCAAGAAACAGCGCCAGGTTGGCAATATCGTCCACCGTGCCAATCCGTTTCAAGGGGACGGCGGCGGTTGCCCTTTCCCGCTCCTGCTCGTCGCGTGCCATCAGTTTTCTAAACCCCTCAGTCCCATCGATCGGCCCGGGGGAAATCGAGTTCATCCGGATGCCGTCTGCCCCCCACTCCAAGGCGAGCGTACGGGTCAGTTGGTCAACGCCGGCCTTTGCTGCGCCCGCATGCGCCTGATAACGCATGGGGACGAATGACTGCGGCGCGGTGATGTTGATCACGGACGCACCCGGTTTGCGCAAATGGCGATAGGCGTGACGAAGGACGTGGAAAGTTCCCACCAAATCGATGTCGATCACCACGCGGAAACCGTTTGACGACATGTCTTTGGCTTCGCACAGGAAGTTACCCGCCGCGCCGGATACCAGAACATCGATGGGGCCAAGCCGCTGCGCGGCCTCATCAAAAGCTTTTCCAACTGCATCGAAGTCACGCACATCTGCGCACACGCCGAACACGCGCCCGCCGGACTTCTCCAGCTCGGCACGGGCGGCATCGACATTTTCTTGTCTGCGGCTGGCGACGGTGACCATGGCGCCCTGCCGGGAAAATGCCTGAGCAATGCCGAAATTGATGCCCGTCGTTCCGCCAAACACGACGACGTGCTTGCCACTGAAGTCAAAATCGAGCTGCAACTCGTTCTCCTAATCCGTTTGTTTTAAAGTCCGGCTGCCAGCGCGCGGGGGACCGGCACTGGAATGTCGAGCAGTATCTGGGCCATTCCCTTGCCCAGGGGATCCATGCGCATCGACGCTGTACCGCCTCCGTCCAGCGCATCATGCAAGAGAAAGTTGCAAGCATTAAGGCCGGGTACTAAGAAGCGTTCGACGCGTCCTTTCACGAGGTGGGCAAAGTATTCCTTGACGACGGCCGGCGTGAGCTGCTCCAGGATGATGGCAAGGTACTCCGGCTTGCGGGCGATGATGCCGATATTGGAAATATTGCCTTTGTCGCCGCTGCGTCCATACGCGAGCCTGACCAGTGGCACCATCACTGCATCGGCCACAACCGGTACCGGACCAGGCTCGGGGGCAGATGAGGCGGCCTGCGGCTGGTAGCCACCTTCCGTCGCAATCTCCACCGGCCGTGACTCGCCGTTGAGCCCAATGTTGACTGGGACCTGCCGTTTCGGCAGCGTAAAGGAAAACTGCTTGATCAGTGGCGATGCGGAAGGGCGGGCCAGTGCCGGCCCGGTCGTTCCTGGCGACCACGACGTGCCGGCAGGTGCGATTTCCCGGGCAAAAATGTCCAGCGCCGGCTTCATCGGATGGTTGACCGCGACGCGCATCATCACTTCCCTGGCATGCGTCACGCGCGAATGCGGCCCATAGAGACTTTCCGCGCCGATCACCTCGACGTGCGTCGCGGTATAGTCAGACAGCCCAAGTTTCCTGAAGATCGCCTGAGTACGCTCAATGATGGCGTGCCCCGTGCGCTTGGCTTTCGCTACCGCGTCAATGCCGACGATGACCATCGTCCCATTGCAGCGGTAGCCGTCCATGTACGTGGCCGATACCTTGTAGGAGTCGCTCGGTGGCAGGCCGCGCGCACCGGAGACAAGGACGCGGTTATCGTCTTCCTGGAGCATGCGTACCTCGCGGAAATCGCAGACCACGTCTGGCAACATATACGCAGCTGGATCACCGATCTCATACAGAAGTTGCTCTGCGACTCCGGCGACAATGACACTGCCGCCCGTTCCCTGCGGCTTAGTAACGACAAACCGGCCATCGCCATAGCATTCAATCACTGGATAACCGATGTTGGCCCAGTCGGGAACAGCTTCCCAGTCGGTGTGCACGCCGCCAGTAGCCTGGCATCCGCATTCGATGATATGCCCTGCGAGGCTTCCGGCCGCCAGCATGTCGTAATCGGTCTCCTGCCAACCGAATTCATGGATCAATGGACCGAGCGTGACGGCACTATCGACGCAGCGGCCGGTAATCACCACGTCTGCCCCGGCGCGCAGTGCTGCCGCAACCGGGAAGGCGCCGAGATAAGCATTGGCACTCAGGATGCGTTCGGGTAGCGCGCCCCCGGTGAACATATCCTTCTGTCCCGCCTCCCGCAGTGCGGGTACCAGCGCACTGACGTCGTCACCTTCTACGACAGCGATCGTCAGGCTGATGCCCATGTCCTGAGCCATGCGCGCGAGAGCATCGGCGCAGCCGCGCGGATTGATACCACCGGCGTTGGTGACCACCTTGATGCCCCGCTTTGCGACCTCGGGCAGGACACTCTTCATCGCAACGTCAATAAAATCTGTCGCGTAGCCAAGTTCCGGCTTTTTGGCGCGGGCAGAAGCGAGAATGGCCATCGTCAGTTCGGCAAGATAGTCAAATACCAGGTAATCGATCTCCGCCCCGAAGACCAGTTGTGGCGCACCGACCGAACTGTCCCCCCAAAATCCTGACGCACCACCGATCCGTACGACCTTTTTCTTTGAAGCTGTCATCTGTTTCTCCCGTCAGCGGCCAGTCCAGGCCGGTTTACGCTTATCGTTAAAGGCGGCAAGCCCTTCCCTGGCGTCTTCGGTCAACGCCAGCAACGCGATCTGGCTTTCCGTATAGGCAATACCTTCGTCGAAGGACATCGCGCCCAGCGCACGCATGGCGTACTTGCCGCGGCGGATAGCCGTCGGTGATTTGTCGGTGATGCGATCCAGCAACCATTGCGTCTTGACGTCGAGTTCGCTGGCCGGCACGATGTGGTTGACCAGTCCATGCTGCAGCGCGATGGCCGCATCGAACGGTTCACCTGTAATGCACCACTCTCTGACGATCCGCTGCGGTACGAGATCCTGCAGCAGGCTCAGGACTTGCATCGGGAACACACCGATCTTCACCTCGGGCAAGCCGAACAGCACGGTGTCGGCGGCAACGGCCATGTCCGCCATGCACAGCAGGCCCATGCCGCCGGCCATGCAAGTTCCGTTGACGCGCGCAATGATGGGCAGCGTCGCATTCTTTGCCTGCCGTAGCAGGTCTGCATAGGCGACATTCGGTTTTGCATAATCAAACGCAAAGCCTTTGCCGGGCTGCAGGTCACCGCCGGCGCAGAACGCTTTATCCCCCGCCGCGGTCAGCACGATCGCCCGAACTTCGGGGTCGTCGTGCGCTTGGCGGATTCCATTACCGATGCCATCGATGACATCCTGGTTAATCGCATTGCGCTTGTCGGGCCGGTTCAATGTGATCCAGAACGCCGATCCTCGTTTTTCCAGCAGTACTGCTAAATTCTCCATCTGTTTCCCCTCAATTGTTCCATGCCGCGCCGTCCGTCAGGCATTGGCCACCGCAGGCTCCACCGGTTCAATTTCAGCGATGACGCGGTAGGCTGACACCTGGTCTCCCATTCCTGCATTTAACGCCTTGACCCGGCCCGTAACGGTTGCTGCATGCACATGCTCCATCTTCATCGCATCAAGTGTGATCACCGGCTGACCGGCCTTCACCAAATCCCCCGCGGCAACATGCACCGCCACCACGCGGCCATTCATCGCAGCGCGGATCTTGCCATCACCTCCACCGTTCCCCTGGCGCGCCTGCGCGGCGCGAGTCAGGTCCTGAATGCGATAGGAGCTGCCACGGTACTGCAGCAGCAGTTGGCTGCCGGCGCGCGTAAATACAGCACTTTCCACGATTCGATTGCAGGAAAAACGTGCCCGGTTGACATCGATTGCGAGGATCTGCAAGTCGAAGATGCGTTCGCCGACTTCGACCGAATAGCCGGTATCGCCCAGATTGGTTAAGCTGGCGACGCACTCCGTTGCCTCCGCTTCGAAGCGGAAGGCAATCGGCAGACGGTGCGCGATATTGCTGGTTCGGACACTGGCAGACTCGCTGGCGGTGGCGTAGAGGAGGGCCGCAGCCAGCGCATGCGCACGCGCGTCACGGTCGGCATCGGCCTGCAACAGCTCAGCGCTGTGTTCACCAATGAAGGCCGTTGTTGCACCGCCTGCCGCAAATACCGGATGCCTCAGGCAACTGGCGAGGAATTGCTGGTTCGTTTTCACGCCGAGCGCAACCGTATCTTCCAGCGCAGCTAGCAGCTTCCGGCGCGCTTCATCACGCGACGATCCGTAGCTGATCAGCTTGGCGATCATCGAATCGTAATACGGGGAAATTTCCGCGCCGGATTCCAGGCCATGCTCCGCCCTGATCCCGTCCGGCATCTGCCACAAACTCATCAGGCCGCTCTGTGGCATGAAGCTTTGTGTTGCATCTTCCGCGCAGAGGCGCACCTCGATCGAGTGTCCCTGAAAGCGGACGTCTTCCTGCCTGACAGGAAGCGACTCGCCGCTAGCGACACGCAACTGTAGCTCGACCAGATCCAGGCCGGTAATCGACTCCGTCACCGGGTGCTCGACCTGCAGACGGGTGTTCATTTCCATGAAAAAGAAATTCCCGTCCGCGTCGAGCAGGAACTCCAGAGTCCCGGCGCCCTCGTAACGGATCGCCTTCACCGCGGCCACTGCGGTTGCCCCCATACGTGCGCGCAGATCGGCATCAACCACCGGCGACGGCGCTTCTTCCACGACCTTTTGATGGCGGCGTTGAACCGAGCAATCGCGCTCGCCAAGATGGATGGCGTTGCCATGCCGGTCGGCGAATACCTGAATCTCGATGTGACGGGGCTTAATGATGGCGCGTTCAAGAATGACTTCCGGATTCCCGAATGCGCTTTGGGCTTCAGACTTTGCGCTGCGCAGGGCATCGACAAAGTCAGCTGACTTCGTAACCAGACGCATGCCGCGACCGCCACCGCCAGCCGTTGCTTTGATCATGACCGGGTAGCCGGTTTTTTCTGCTTCGACGCGCAAACGTTCTTCACTCTGGTCGTCACCCTGGTAGCCGGGAATACAGGGCACGCCGGCTTCCATCATCAGTTTCTTTGCGCCGGCCTTATTGCCCATGGCGATAATGGCTTCCGGCGACGGCCCAATGAAGACGAGTCCCGCGTCGCGACAGGCCTGCGCGAAGTCTTCGTTCTCGGCGAGAAACCCGTACCCGGGATGGACCGCGTCGGCGCCGCTGCGGCGTGCCGCTTCAATGATCGCCGGGATGTTCAGGTAGGATTGCGCAGGAAGTGCTTCGCCGATATACACAGCCTGGTCGGCTTCGCGCACATGCCGGCTTAACCGATCCGCGCTGGAAAACACCGCAACGGTCCGGTATCCCATGGTTTTTGCGGTGCGCATCACACGCAGCGCAATTTCGCCCCGGTTGGCAATGAGGATCTTTTGGAATGGGGTAGTCGTGGTCATGGTGTGAGCTGTTCAGCTTCCTGGATATACGTTAATTATTCTTGGGATACGTGCCCATGAATTTGGAAATAATCTGCATCATCACTTCGTCTGCGCCGCCCCCGATGGAGGGCAGGCGGCCGTCGCGATAGGCGCGCGATATGCGGCTCTCCCAGACAAAGCCCATTCCGCCCCAGAATTGGAGGCAGCCGTCGGTGACCTCGCGCATCAGACGTCCTGCCTTGAGCTTTGCCATCGAAGCCAGTTCGGTGGCATCCTTCCCATCGACGACAATGTCGACAGCCCGATAGCATAGTGAGCGCAGCGCCTCCACTTCCGTCTTGTACTCGGCCAGCTTGAATTGAACCCACTGGTTGTCAAGAATGGAACGTCCGAACGCTTTGCGTTCACGCGTGTATTCGATCGTCTTGTCGATCATCTGGTCCAGGATGCCGACGGCGTTCATGGCACCCCAGATCCGTTCGACCTGGAACTGCTCCATCTGGTAAATAAAACCCTTACCTTCCTCGCCGATACGGTAACGCTGAGGGACGCGGACTTCGTCAAAAAAGAGTTGTGCCGTGTCGGAGGAGTTCATGCCAATTTTGCGGATCTTCTTCGTCACCTCGACGCCTCGCGTTTTCATTGGCACGACAATCAGCGACTTGTTGCGATGCGCTGCCCCATCCGAGGTATTCGCCAGGACGACACAGAAATCGGCCTGGGTGCCATTGGTGGTCCACATCTTTCCGCCATTAATGACGTAATCGTCGCCATCCTTGCGTGCAGTGGTCTTGACTGACGCCACGTCGGAACCGCTTCCCACTTCCGATACCCCGAGACAGGCCACCATGTCGCCAGCGATCGCCGGTGCGAGAAACTCCTTGCGCAGCTCATCGGATCCACGTTCGGCCAGTGCCGGTGTAGCCATGTCTGTCTGCACGCCGATCGCCATCGGAACGCCGGCGCAATCGACCTCACCCAGCGTCTCCGCAAGGAGTGCACCATAGGACAGGTCTAACCCCATGCCGCCGAACTCCACCGGCTTGGTCAGGCCGAGCAGGCCAAGTTCGCCCATCTTCCTGAACAGCTGGTGCGCGGGAAACGTTTCAGCCTCTTCCCACTCGTCCACATAAGGATTGATCTCTTGCGCAATGAAGCGCTGGATGGTGCGCCGAACTTCTTCGTGTTCCTGTGTAAACTTCATTTCGGGTACTTCCTTTGAAAAGTTGACCGTCAGGGGCGAGCAACAGAAAACTGCATCTTGTGCGGTTCGCGCACCTGCGCCTCGCGACAGATCGATAACACATAGGAAAGCACTGAGCGCGTGTCGCGCGGATCGATGACGCCGTCGTCCAGCACATGTGCGCTGGTCGTGAATACGTCCATCTGGCGATCAAAGTTATCAACGATCTTCTGGCGCACGGATTCAAGCTTGCCCTGGTCGACTTCACCTTTGCGCTTCATCGCCGCTTCCGTAACAATCACCATTGTCTGCGCCGCCTGCTCGCCACCCATCACAGCGGTCTTGGCATTTGGCCAGGAGAAGCAAAAGCGCGGGTGAAAACCTCGTCCACACATGCCGTAGTTTCCCGCGCCAAACGATGCGCCACAATAGATTGTGATCTGCGGAACGGTTGCATTCGTCACCGCCTGGATCATCTTCGAACCGTGCTTGATGCTGCCGGCCTCCTCATACGTGCGACCGACCATGAACCCGGTCGTGTTGTTGAGGTAAAGGATCGGCACCTGTGCCTGGCAACATGCCTGAATGAAGTGCGTCGCCTTAGCTGCGCCAGCAGGATCGATTGGACCATTGTTCGTGATGATACCGATCGGATGGCCGTCCAGCATCGCATTGCCACACACGGTACCTGAGCCGTACAGCGCGCCAAACTCCAGGAAATCGGAGTCGTCGACGATGCGCGCAATCACCTCCCTCATGTCCACTGGACGCTTGTGGTCCATGGGCATAATGCCGAGCAACTCTTCGGTGTCGTAGCGCGGCGGTTTGACGCTGCGCTGGGGCTCTGCCGACACGCCACGGTTCCACTCCAGCTTGCCCATAATGTCGCGTGCAATGCGCAGCGCGTCGCGGTCGTCTTCCGCAAGATAGTCGCCGAGACCGGAAATGCTGGTGTGCATCTCCGCGCCTCCGAGCTCTTCCTCGGTTGCTATCTCGCCGGTTGCTGCCTTGAGCAGCGGTGGTCCCGCGAGGAATGCGCGGGAGCGTCCGCGCACCATGATGATGTAGTCAGACAAGCCGGTCTGGTAGGCGCCACCCGCGGTGGATGATCCGTGCGTGACTGTGACAACAGGCAGGCCGGCTGCGGAGAGGCGGGCGAGGTTGCGGAACAGATTCCCGCCGCGCACAAACTCTTCGACACGGTAAGCCATCAGGTTGGCCCCTGCGCTCTCTACCAACTGGATGTACGGGAGCTTGTTCTCAAGTGCAAGTTCCTGAACCCGCAGTTGCTTGTCGAGACCTTTCGGCTGCAAGGCACCAGCATCAATACCAGAGTCGGAGGCGCTAATCATGCAGCGGACTCCGGAGACATAGCCGATACCGGCGATTACACCGCCTCCTGGCACGCTCTTATCCGGATCCGTGTTGTCCATGCAGTAGCCGGTCAACGTCGACAGTTCCAGGAAGGGTGTCCCATGATCGAGCAGGAGCGACAGCCGCTCACGCGGCAGGAGCTGCGCACGTTTCTCGAAACGCGATTTCGACGCGGCTGAGGCGCGGCGTGTGCGCTCTTCGAGTTTGCGCACTTTTCCAAGCAGAGACAGCATGCCGTCGCGGCTGGACTGGAATGTCTCGCTACTGGTGGAAATATTCGTTTCAATGATAGCCATGTTGTATGTGGAGTAAAGGTACCCAAAATGCAAATCTCGATTTGCGGAATGCGCATCGCTTCGTGTATATGAAAGTTACTACCCGGTGCACGAAACGTCTTGCGTAAAGTGGCTGATGAATAAGTTTAGGCGCAAGGATGTGGAAGGACCGGATGTTACGTCCGGACGCGGACCCGGAATTTGCGCAGCATCGACGAGGGTTGATAGGAACGCTTGGTCTGCCGGAAGTTGGCCAGGCCGAGGTCCTGCTCGAAGTTGATCCATTGCAGCTGGCTTCTGGTTGCGCAATAGTGGTGGAACATATACTGGTAGATGCCCTTGTACGCGTCGCTGCCCTTCGCGAACCGCATGACGGCGACGGACGGGGTGAACGGCTGTGCGATGAGAAAGCCGGCGGGACGTTCGTCCGCATAGAAAACGATACCTTCCATCCCGAAATGGCGGTACAGCCGAAGGGCTTCGCTACAGGCACTGTCGTCGGCTTCGCCTGGCAGCTTTTTCTTATCTCGCATCCATGTCTCGAGGACCAGAGCGGCATCAACCGAAGTGTCTTCCGTTAAGGGCTTTACGTCGATCCGCCATGAGGCGAGCAGCTGCTGCATTAAATTATATTTCTTGCGCAACAGATCACCACGGTACGTCCGGAAGTTCTCTGCAGGATAGAAGTAATCGGCGTCGTCGGGCGAATCGGTCCAGTAAAGCCGGCTTGGGTCCAGCGACGCGAGCGTATCTTCCGCCACCGGAAACAGGAAATCCTGGTCGCGCAGCACCTCGGCAAGTTCGGCCGGTGACGCCTGGCGTGGATCGAAGAGCGGAAGCACGTGGCGGGCGCCGTCGTAGGTCTTGCCAGTAATTCGCGGCAGCGGCCCTGGAAAGTAACGGTAATCGTGCGCCTGGCGAAACAGATAAAGGTTGGAGAAAGCGTACTCTGATGGCGTCTTTTCTCCCAACGTTACGCGTAGCGCACGCATTCTATCGTCGATTTCCTCGCGAAGCGAAAACGTCAGCGACAGGCCTTCCGTACTCATCGACGGCATTCGTCTTATCCAGAGATGGAAGCAGCGTCGTCGTACTGCACGACGCGCACGCCAGGATCAGGTGGGGTAGCCGGTGGCCCGGCAAAACACTGAGCTATGGACATCCAATACGTAGCGGGTACGCCGGTGACCTGCAGCTGCGTATCCGCGATATTCCGGCGCTGCGTCACGACGAGACAGAATTCTTCCGCCTTGCCGCGCACGGCATTATCGGCCGCCGGCTCATTCCAAGTCCAGGTCTCGTTGCCAGGCGCACTCAGTTCAATGTAAGGTGCCGGTTCCGGGACTGGGAGCTTGCGATTGACGAAGGTCCAGCCATACGTGGTGGCACCAATGTGGGCAATGTGCTTGAGGCGGCGGGACGGCTGACGTGGCACGCGTACGATGTCGAATACATCCTGTCCATGTGCCCAGGTTTCCATCATGCGGGCCGTCGCAAATGAGCGGGCACTCATCGTCGGACCATACCATGGCAGCCTCGCCTTTGAATCAAGACGCGCAAGGGCATTCGATAACGCCTCGAAGCGGGTACGCCAATACACCAGCAGTCTGGTGCCATCCATTGCGCCATACTTTTCCCGCGTGATGGCACTAATCTCGCGCCCCTTCCCCAGCTCTGTCATCAGCGCTCGGGTATTTGCAGCAAACGCATCGGCATCCGTTGCTGCAAGCAGCCCGGTTTCGTCGAAGAAGCACAGGTGTGCGATCTCGTCCCAAGGCGTCCAGCCAAAAAATGCTGTTTTGGCGTGCCATTGCTCTGGCGTCAGTTTCTCCGCCAGCGCAGCCAGTTCGTTATATTCCTCAAGCAGATCGGCGCACACGTCTTTCATGTCATTCCTTGAAGTAATTTAGGTCATTTCGCTGTGAAGTACGGGCGGCGCTTTTCCATGAATGCGGCCACGCCTTCCTTTCCATCCGCCGACCGCGCGGAGGCGATCATGTAGCCTTCCTCCAGCGTGAGATGATCGTCAAGCGACCGCGTCGCCGCACCGTCGACGAGATGCTTGATGCGCCCGAATGAGAGAGAGGCGCCAGACGCCAGTCTCCGTGCGTGCTTCCACGCTTCGCTATGCAACTCCGCATCTGGAAGCACCGCATTAACAATACCCCACTCCAGGCACTGCCTGGCACCGATCGGCTCGTTCATCAACAGAATTTCCTTCGCACGGGCAGCACCGGCCCTTGCTGCAAGAAGATAGGACGCACCAAGGTCGGGCGTCAACCCGATTGCGGAATAGCCTCCACGCAATTTCATCGATTCAGCAGCGAGCACGATGTCCGCACATAACGCCAGACCGATGCCCCCGCCGCCGATCGGTCCGTTCAACGCGGAGATGACCGGGATCGGAAGCTTCTTTAACATGCGAATTAATGCGTGCAGTTCGGAGATCGCAGCTTCCATGAGAACCGAAAGATCGTTCGCGGAACGCATTTCCGCAATGTCGCCGCCCACGCAGAAGGATTTTCCGCTGCCGGTCAGCATCACTGTCCGGACGGATTTGTCGCTGATGACCTCGTTCACAGCCGTAATGAGTGCGCGCCCCATCGCGCTATCGAGGGCATTGCCGTTGTCTGGCCGATTGAGCGTAATGGCGGCGATTCCATCGACAATTTCACACATTACCAGTTCAGCCATCGCTTTTCCTTCCCGCCAAGTTGAGTCCCTTGCAGCATATCAGCCACTGCGCATCCGATCTTGTGAGAACTGGCTGCACATAGCAGGATGTCGCGTAATAAAAAAGGGTGCGTTTCCGCCCCCTCAAAGGCTGACACCCGGAGGCAAAAGAAAACTGTATTGCTTGCTTCAACTGACGAGCCTGTCGCGCTGTTCCCAATAGGGTGCGCGCAGAACGCGCTTGAGCAACTTACCCGAAGGATTACGCGGCAGAGCCTCAGCAAAGTCCACGGATTTCGGGCACTTGTAGTGGGCTAAACGTTCTCGCATGAACGCAATGAGTTCTTTCTCTGTCAAGGTGACGCCCGGGCGCAGAACCACAGCAGCCTTGACCGCTTCGCCCCACGTATTGTCGGGTACCGCAAACACGGCGCCGTCTGCGACGTCGGGATGTTGCATCAGGACGTTCTCCACTTCGGCTGGGTAAATGTTCTCGCCGCCCGAAATGATCATGTCCTTCACGCGGTCATGGATAAACAGGTATCCATCCTTCAAATAGCCTGCATCGCCTGATCGGAACCAGCCGCCCCGTTCGTTGCGGCCCTCCGGGAATGCCTCGGCTGTGGCCTTTGGATTGCGCCAGTACTCTTTAAAATTCCGGACGGTTTCGATCCAGACCTCACCGACCTCGCCATCGGGTGCGTCATCGAGCGTACCGGGATCGACAATTCTCAAACCTGCAGCGCCGATTGGTTTTCCTGCGGACCGGAGTAGGTAGGATCGCTCACCCCCAGGTTGATGATCCTCCGGCCGCAGGAAAGTGGCAGGCCCCGATACCTCCGTTAGCCCGTAAACCTGCAGGAATCCGCATTTAAAGACCCGCATCGCATCCTTCAGTACACGTTCACTGATGGGTGATCCGCCATAGGAAATCAGGCGCAGGGACTGGTAATTGCCGGCCTCCGCGTTTGGCGCGTTCAGCATAAACTGCAACATGGCCGGAACCAGAAATGCATGGGTAATGCCATGGTGTCCAACGCTATCGATGAACCCGGACGGATCAAAATCCGGGAAGGTGACTGTCCGCCCGCCCGTATAGAGCGGGAGTAGCAGCATGGTCATGCCGGCGACATGGAAGGTTGGTAGTGGATTACCGAGAATGCTGTCACCCTGAAAAACCCACTCCTCCGCGCAGGTTGAACAAGTCGACAGCAGCCCCCGGTGGGAAAGCACTACGCCTTTCGGCAAACCTGTTGTGCCCGACGAGTACAATTGCAACGCTGCATCGTCAGGTCCGGCAGGCACTGCCACCAGGTCAGCATCGGCACCCGCAGACCACGATTCGAATCCCGGTACGGCGTCAACTGCATTTTCCGTGCATACGGTCCTGAGGACGCCCGGAAGCTTCGCCTGCTCAACCACTGGCAGGAAGGCCGCATCCACCATAAGGAAACGCGCCTCGCCGTTGTTTACGATGTACTCGATTTCCGGCGCGGCAAGACGCCAGTTCACCGGCATGCACACCGCGCCGATTTTGCAAGCCGCCAGTGACAGCATCAAACATTCAATGTGATGTTTGGTCAGGCACGCGACACGGTCACCGGACTGGATCCCCAATCTGAGCAGTGCGTTGCCGATGCGGTTAACGTGCTGCTCCAAAAGCTGGAAGCTGTACGTGCGGTCATTCGCGCTGCATGCCACCGCACCTGGATTTTTTTCAATCTGAAAAGGGAGGATATCATTCAGTGTCTGGAAGTTCATTTGCATCTCCTCACTGCCTCTGCTCAAGCAACTTCGAACAGGCCTGCGGCACCCATCCCGCCTCCCACACACATGGAGACGACAACATACTTGACACCCCTGCGCTTGCCCTCGAGCAGAGCGTGGCCCACAAGACGGGCACCTGTCATGCCGTAAGGATGTCCGATCGAGATTCCGCCTCCGTTGACGTTGTACTTTTCCGGGTCGATACCGAGGTGATCGCGACAATAAATTACCTGGCAAGCGAAGGCCTCGTTCAGTTCCCACAGGCCGATGTCATCCACCTTTAAGCCATGCTGCCTGAGTAGTTTGGGAATGGCATAGATAGGTCCAATACCCATTTCCTCGGGGGCGCAACCGGCGACTGCCATGCCGCGGTAGATCCCCAATGGATGCAGGCCCTTGCGCTCGGCGGTACGGCGATCCATCACGACACAAGCGGAGGCGCCATCTGACAACTGACTGGCGTTGCCCGCCGTAACAACACCGCCCTCGATGACCGGCTTCAATGCCTGCAGGCTTTCCAGCGTGGTCTCGGGACGGTTTCCTTCGTCCCGACCCAGCGTCACGGATTTATACGACACTGCCTTGGTTTCTTTGTCCACGATGGCCATGTCGGCGGTAATCGGGATGATTTCGTCGTCGAACAGGCCCTGCTGCTGCGCACGCGCTGTGCGCAGCTGGGACGAGAGCGCATACGCGTCCTGCACCTCGCGCGAAATGCCGTATTTCTGCGACACGAATTCTGCCGTCTGCAACATCGGCATGTAGGCCTGCGCAACCTTTTGTACGACCGCCGGATCGGCTTCAGCGGCCACCCATTCCATGTAGCGGCTTTGCACTGCCGAGATGTTTTCATGGCCCCCTGCCACGACGACCTGCATGCCATCGACGATGATCTGCTTGGCTGCCGTTGCGATCGCCATCAATCCGGATGAACATTGGCGATCCATCGTCTGTCCTGACACGGTGTCCGGCAGACCGGAAGCTATGCCGGCAAGGCGAGCGAGATTCATACCTGCAGTACCGGCCGACAGCACGGTCCCCATCACGATATCATCGACCTCCCGGCCATCGATACCGGCCCGTTTGACCGCATGATGAATCGCATGTCCCAGAAGCGTAGGCGACTTGATGTTGTTCAGCGCTCCGCGGAAGGCGCGCCCGACAGGCGTGCGCGCTGTCGAGACAATGACGGCTTCATTCATTTTGTGGACTCCTCATGTAGTTGTGATGAGAGGCGCGCGCTGCGCCCTTTCAAAACAGCAGGCTAACAGTTGAGGAGACGACAATCTTGCGTCAATTGGCTGAAGGTTTAGCCCTGATGTTGAACTATTCCTGCACGAGCTTGATCAGCATATCGCGGAATTCTTTTGTGCTGTAGCGACCCGAGGTACGGAACCATGTCATGGCTCCCATAAGCGCACCATGCAGAATGCGCGCAGCCGCGTCGGCCGGTATGCGCAGGGGAACGGCCTCGTCGTATTGCTCGAGTACGTTCCTCCAAATGCTGTGGTAGCGCACGCGCAGACGGGTAAATTCCGGCATTGCCGATTCCGGCACTTCACGCCACTCGAATACAAGCACCGCGAGATAATCCTTTTTGATGTCCCCGACCATCCACTCAAGTTCGATGTCGATGATCTGTTTCAGGCGCTCGGCCGGATCTTCGGTCCGTGTCAATACATCCTCGGCCCGCAGACAAAGGCTGAGGGCGGCTTCGCGCATGATCTCAAGCAGGATTTCTGCCTTTGAGCGAAAGTGATAAAACAGGCTTCCCGATAGGATGCCGACAGCCTCCGCAATATCCCGGACCGTCGTTGCCTGATAACCACGCTCCCGGAACAGGCGGGCAGCCGCATGCAAGATACGGTCGCGGGATACCGTCGGCTCGATTGCACGCCTGCTCTTTACGGAGGGGGATGCCAGTTTTCTTTCCGTTGCCGGCGCTGGGTGGTCATTTTGCATGTTCAAGTCAAGGAAACAGGCGCGTTGCTATGATTAATAACAGCCAGACGGCGCGACCCGGCGAGAATATCCTTTGGCGTCAGACCCCAGTACCTGCGGACGGTATGACTAAAATGCGAGGAATCCGGATAGCCGATATCGAGGGCGATGTCAGTCAGGCTCGATGCAGTATTCACATACCAGAGAAAACTGCGGGCGCGCTTCCAAGCGCGGAAACTGCGGAATGTGGTTCCTACGTCTTCCTTGAACAGATGAAGGAATCGGGAAAACGACAGGCCCACCATTTTGGCGCATTCTTCCGCACCTATCAGGCCGCACGGGTCCTGGTTAATGCGTTCCACGATCGTCATCATGCGCGCGTCAAGCTTGCGTGGTGCCAGTTCCTGCCCGAGGAAGAATCTGTCGAAGTCTTCCTTTACGCGGGCGATGTCCACTTCCTTGTTACGCAGTAAGCGGAACGCTTCGCGCACGCGTTCCAGGCCCGGTAAACACTGACTTGCATGCGTGCTGGGTTGCAGCCATTGCGGCAGCTTGCCGAGATCGATCGTTTCGGGTTCGATCAGGAGGACGCCGATCACACGGTCGCTGGTCGTGATGCGATGGGGGGTATCCGGGGCAACGACGAACATCTCGGCTCTTTCCCACTCCCCATTGCCGACTTGTATCTGAAATGGGGATGAGAGCGAAATATAGACTACCAGCGAGCCGAATTCCCGGGTTTGCGGACGCCCCAGCAAACCAATGTAGCCTACGCGTCCGCGCGTAATCAGCATAAGCATATTGCTCACTTGAATGGATTGCGCCGATCCGGTTCCGCCTTTCGACTTCATTGCTTGGGCCATGTCACTCTCCTTGAAATCGCACCACGGGGAAACCCCGGTACGGCGATCTGTCTCCGTTAATGAATAGAAACTGCTGCTTCACCTGTTTTTCTTTTTGTTGGCGAATAGAGTGACATAGGGCGGCTTACAAAGCAAGTGCTTGGTTGATGTTTTATTTAATGTTGCCTTCCAGTACATTTACCACAATATTTCTTCTGTTTACCCTCCTAAGTAATTGAAAAACAAGTGAAATTTATTTCATCACCTGACAGGGCACAAGTAGAGTTTCATCAAGCGTGCGCTTGATAACTTTTTCTAACAAATGCGGGGCTTCCACGGATTGGGGGTGCGATCAGGCAAAAATAAAGCACGCTGCCCATCCGGGGAGCGTGCTTGATGTGAGTCTCAGGCTGAGCAGGTGGAGCGCTATTCGGCCCGCAAAACCGCTTTCTGGATTTTCCCGGCGGGCGTCATGGGCAGCGATTCGCGAAATACAACCTGCCGCGGCACCTTGTAGTCAGCAAGACGCAGTCTGCAGTAATCGACAATGTCTTGCTCCGACAGGCAGGAGCCTGGCCTTCTGATAATGTAATATCGGCCGATTTCATCGAGCACCGGGTCGGGCGTGCCGATACCCGCGACCAGCACCACATCGGGATGCGTGGCAATGACATTCTCGATCTCCGCGGGATACACATTAAAGCCACCCTGAATATACATATCCTTGGAGCGGCCCAGCAGGAAGATATAGCCGCGTTCATCGATATATCCGAGATCTCCGGTATGCAGCCACCCATCGCGGTCGAAAGTGTCGTCGTGGCGACGCGAGCCGACATATCCCTTGACAACGCCAAGGCCACGGAACCAGAGTTCGCCCGCTTCGGAGGGTTTTGCCACATCCCCATTTGACAAAATGATTCTGAATTCCGCACCGTCAAGTGGCTTGCCGATTGACCGGAGCAAATCGTCATGCTGTGCGTCCCAAGGAGTCATGACGATGGCACCCGACGCTTCCGTCAGGCCATAAAGATTCATCAGGCGCGCATTGCGCAGTTTTTCGCCAAGTCGCAGCAGCAGTGTCTCGTCCACGTTCGAACCACCGGTAAATACCAGGCGAACAGTATTGAGATCGACCTCGTGGATTTTAGGATTCATCATCAACAGCGTCAGCATCGTGGGAACACCGCTAATCACTGTCGGAGGATTGCGCTCCATCATCTCGAGTACCGTATCGGCCTTGAACACGGGTACTAGTTCGCAGCACCCTCCTCCTATAAGGAAAGTAAGGATCCCGCAAGTGATTCCGCCGACATGGTTTAACGGGTTGGCGAGCTGTATCAGATCATCCGGGTTCGCACGGATGTGGCTAGCTTGCGCATGGGCCGACAGCAGGGCCGAACGATGGGACAAGCCGGCCCCCTTCGGCATCCCGGTAGTGCCAGAAGTATAGATGATCATCAAAAGATCATCTGGCGCTACCGACGGCGCCGAAGCAGGCAGTGTCTCGGCCTTGCCGGCATTCGCAGGAAATACTATACCTCCAGGCTCCCCGGTCGCCTTCAGGAACAGCTGATGATGCAGATGCGGGAGCTTGCTTTTGCGGTCGGCAAAGTATGAGATGTAGCTGAAATCACCATACTTGGGGAGCGAAATCACCGCCTTCGCCATGCTGTCGTTGAGCATGTAATCCAGTTCGGTTTCCCGGTAACGGACATTCAGGCCCACAATGACGGCACCTATCCTCGCTGCGGCGAAGAACGCAACCACCCACTCAATCTGGTTCAGTGCAATGACCGCAATGCGATCCCCCTTCGCGATGCCCAGGCTGACAAGCCGGCTGGATAGTTCAGCGGCGGCAGCCTCGACTTCCCGGAATGTGTACCGTTTGCCTTCATAGAGGTAGGCGGTCCTGTCACCATGGCGTGCAGTCGTTGCTGACAGCAGGTCCCCGACCGTGCCGGCGGCGAGGGATCCGTTTTCCATGCTAGTAGTCATATTTATTTATATTTAAGACGTGTAGGCGGCAGAAAACGAAAGGGCGGCGGAATGCTCGCTACTCCGCCGCCAATTATCACCGGCCAACTTCAAATAAAAGTGCCACGTTGGATTCTTTTTGTTGTGCAGTTAATGCCTTAGTTGCTGTGCGCCGCCGTTTCGATCAGGTCGCTGACCGGGCGCCACTTGCCGTCCACGATCTGAAACATACGAATCCGCTTCACCGCCAGGCGATCATTTTTTGTTACGACGAAGCCTGGATTGCCAAAATTGTCCGGCTCAAGCCGGGTCGATTCCATCGCCGCATTGAACGTCTCTGGGGTAAGATTCTTACCAGCTTTGGCTGCAATTTTTGCAAAGGAGTCCACCGTGTAGGTGCCATACATGGAGTAAAGGCCGGGGGATTCGTTAAATCGCTTCGTGTAAGCTGCAGCATACTCACGCACCGCCGGGTTCGGATCGTCGTTATAGGGCAACGGGATAAACGAAGAGGCGTAGATGCCGTCCATTGACCTGCCACCCAACGCAGGCACTTGTTGCGAATACGCCGCCGCCGTCGTAAGAATGGCTGGACTGAAGCCGATCTTCTTCGCCTCCAGCACCGAGCCGACAAGTTCGCGCAGAGTCGCACCGACTATTACAAGATCGCAGTCTGCCGCACGCAGCTTCGCCATCTGAGAAGAAAAATCAGTTGCACCGCGTTTATATGACACCTTCTCTACAAGCGATTTTTTGTCGGCTTTCAACTGAAGTTCTACACCGGCAAGGACATCCTGCCCAAAATCATCATCCTGATACAGGACACCGATCTTCTTATAGTCCTTCTTTTCAAGCAGATATCTAAGTGAGGTGGTGGCCATGAAACGGTAGGATGGAGCCAGAGCCACCTTGTATGGGTTTGGCGGATCGTAGAATTCCTTCGACGCCCCCTGTGGAAGGAAATTGAATACTTTGTTCTCTATCAGGAAGGGCAAGACAGCCATGTTCGTAGCGGTCCCGAGATGTCCGAGCACCGCAAAAACTTTCTCGCCTGTGACCAGCTTTTGCGTGGCAAGAACTGCCTTTTTTGGATCGTAGCCGTTATCCTCAACGACCAGCCGCAGTTTTCGGCCATTGACTCCGCCTTGGGCATTGATTTCGTCGACTTTCATCTGCATCCCGTTGCGCGACTCCTTGCCGTATTGCGCGACCGCACCGGACAAATCCGTAATCACACCGAGAACAATTTCCTTGTCTGTTACGCCTTGTACTTGCGCGTACACTGATGCCGTTGCGCCAAATGCGCAGGCCAGTGCAACCATGCTGATCTTCCAACCCATACCTGTCTCCTTGAAAAATTTCTGTCAGACGCCCCGTCTATCGCGATACGTTACATAAACGACGCGACGACGGCGGGGGTGAATGAAAACGTATTGCCTGCCTCTGCCTTTTTATGCAGAACGGTCAGAATGGCATTTAGGTCTGCCAAGTTCAGTCTACTGATCGTTGTTGCGTGACTCTTGCGCAAAGTAGCTATTTGAAGTGCGCGGTCCGTGGCGAGCTTGACTATTCGACGCCGACCTTTGCTGCTATGGAACGGCATTAACGCAAAGGGGGGCGCTATGACACCCCCTTCCATTTAATTACTTAGAATATGTGATTAACGCCGACAGAGATCCCTGTCTGGCTCGTCTGTGCCGGAGGGGCCACGAGGCTATCACGATACTTAGTACGATCGACTTCCGCGTAAAGGCTGGTGCGCTTGGAGAGTGAGTAATAGCCCGCCAGGATATACAGATCTCGCTTGCCCGACACACCCGCGGTTTCTGCCTTGTTCTGGTAATACGCACCGCTGACGCTGATCGCTGGCGAAATGGCATAGGTAAGACCGCCCCACGCATACTTGCTGGTGGTGTCAACGGTGGCCGTTTCCTGCTCTTCATCAGCGTAGCCCACGGCAGCACGCAGCTTACCTGCAGTATAGGCCCCGCCGACGGTGAAGTGGCTATTGTCGCGGAACGTGCCACCAACTAGTGGCTTACGCTGCGTATACGCGCCGCCGAAGGCAATCGGGCCGTTCGTATAGCTGGCGCCGACTGCCTTGGCCGACGCACCGGAAACGGTTCCCGCCTGTTCACCCAAGGCATACTCCGCGCGCACCGTCACCGGGCCGAAGGTGCCGATGTACTGAATGTCGTTGTTGTAACGCACGCCAGCCGAAGCGGGAACGGCGTACGTAATCGTCGGAAAACGATACGAAAACGGTTCGTACACCGCAATCGTCCTAAATGCGACCGTGTATTGCCGGCCGAAATCGAGGCTGCCAAACGATCCGCCGAGTCCGACAGCCGCGGTACGATTGAACAGGGTATTGGCTGCGTCGAGCGCGCCGGTGCCGGAGTTGAAACCGCTCTCCAGCACGAAGTGCGCATTGTAGCCGCCTCCCAGATCTTCCACACCTTTGAAGCCGATGCGGTTGGACATGGAGGTGCCGGTCGAGCCCATGGTCAAGCGGTCACCACCGGCCGCATCCACATTGGTGAGATTGCGGACACCGGCATCGACAGAACCGTAAATGGTGATTGCGGACTGCGCCGAGGCGCTCCCAAATATGCCCAGAAGCGCGAGGGCCGGAACTGTATTTTTCATTATTCAACTCTCCTGATGGAATGGTGGTATTACTGTTGGCGTCACCTTGTCGGTGGTGCTCGCCTGTCCTGCATGCGTCGCAAGGAACACATGACAAGAACTTGGTACGTGAAGCCCGAATGCGCCGCGATATTGGTTTGTCCCGTCCGACAAGGTCTCCTCAGGGACGGCTTGATTAATAGGCTTCAAGAAATTAAAGGGACGGCGTCGGGCAAGGCGAAGTCACCTACCTCCCGGGCATTTTCTTTATGCGCAACTTACGTCGCAATGCCGGTGTTGTCTTGCGCAAACTTGCTAGTGCAAAGGCGTCTTAGACTTCTGCTGATATCGCCGCATGCCGTCGAGCCAGCGGTCGTAGTCGCTCACCTTACGATTCATGTAGCCCAACACCTCCGGGTGGGTGAGAATGAGAAAGCGCTCGTCGTCCAGGCCCTTTACCACCGCATCGGCCGCCGCCTCCGGCGTAACAGAGTTCTCCAGCAACGCTGCCTGGTCAGCCTCACTCACCGAGTCGAGCAGCATGTTGGTGCGCACACCCATCGGACAGAAGCAGCTCACCTTGATGCCATTTCCGCCATAGGCAATCGCGAGCCATTCAGCAAAGGCGACCGAACCGTGTTTGGTCACGGCGTAGGAAGGATCCGAGATGGAAAGTAGGCCAGCCGCCGATGCGGTTTGCAGAAGATAACCATCACCGCGTTCGAGCATGTGCGGAACAACAGCCCGTGCGGCGTAAACCTGCGACATCACATTCACCGACCATGCCTTGTCCCATCCAGCGTCTGGGGTGTCGATGCCGAGTCCAAGGGATACACCAGCATTCGAACAGAATAGGTCAATGTTGCCGAACTGCGCGATCGTTTCACGGACTAATCTTTTGACGTTGTCCTCTACGGCGACATTTGTCAGTACACCATGCCCGCCAATTTCTTCCGCCACTCTTGTTGCCGCATGACCATCCAGGTCAGCGACGACGATCGCGCGTGCGCCTTCCGCCGAAAAACGACGAGCCATCGCCGCACCGATGCCGTTCCCGCCGCCTGTCACCACGACTACTTTTCCTGAAACCTTCATTGCCGCTCCTGCGCTTTGTTTGATCAGGAAAAATGTAGTTCGAAGCCGGCGTGCGGGCTTGCGTCAATTGGCTGCGTGCGAAAGGTTTTCCCGTTTGGCGGCAATCGCATTGCCGGCGCGGCTGACCGCCTTGCGGCCGAGATGCTGAGAAATGAATTGTCCGGCATCGACCACCTTGTCGAGATCGATGCCGGTATCGATGCCGAGCCCGTGCATCAGATAGAGCACGTCTTCGGTTGATACATTGCCGGTCGCGCCCTTTGCATAGGGACAACCGCCGAGACCGGCGACCGAGGAATGGAAAATCGCAATGCCGACTTCCATGCTGGCGTAGATGTTGGCGCTCGCCTGGCCATAGGTGTCGTGGAAATGGCCGGACAGGCGCTCGATCGGGAATTCGCGCGCGACGCGTTCCATCACGGCCTGCACTTTCTTTGGCGTGCCCACGCCGATGGTGTCGGCGATATCGATTTCATCGCAGCCGAGTTCACGCAGCCGGCGCACCACGTCGGCCACGCTGTCGGCCGGCACCTCGCCCTGGTAAGGGCAGCCGAACGAGCAGCTGATGCTGCCGCGCAAGCGGATATGGTGTTGCTTGGCCGCTTGCGCCACATCGCGGAAACGCTCTATCGATTCGGCGATCGAGCAATTGATGTTCTTTTGCGAAAACGCTTCCGACGCCGCGCCGAAGATCACCACTTCATCGGCCTTGGCCGCGATGGCGGCTTCCAGGCCTTTCATGTTCGGTGTCAGCGCGGAATAGATCACGCCGGGCCTGCGGCGGATCTTGTCCATTACCTCGGCCGATGTCGCCATTTGCGGCACCCATTTCGGCGAGACGAAGGAAGCCGCTTCGATGTTGACGAAACCGGCGTCGGTCAGGCGGTCGACCAGTTCGATCTTGACCTCGGCGGGGATGGTTTCCTTTTCGTTCTGCAAGCCGTCGCGCGGGCCGACTTCGACGATTTTGACTTTGCTGGGCAGGGTCATGTTGGTCCCTCAGATATCGTTCATTGACGGCTCCTTCCCCTTCAAGGGGAAGGTTGGGATGGGGGCGCCCGGCGTAGGGATGGGTTTCGGTCCTTGCTGAACCCATCCCTACGCCGGGCGCCCCCACCCTGGCCCTCCCCTTGAAAGGGAGGGAACTTCATTTCCTTATTGGCGGTAGCGATGAATCATGCCGCCTTGAACGCCAGCAACTGCGCGCCTTCGGCCACCTGGTCGCCGACCGCATACAGCAATTCCTCGACCGTGCCATTGGCCGGCGCAGCAATCGTATGTTCCATCTTCATCGCTTCCATGATCAGCAATGGTGCGCCTTTTTCCACGGTCTTGCCTTGCTCGACCAGCAGCGCGACGATCTTGCCCGGCATCGGCGCTGTCAGGCGGCCGCCTTCGGCTTCGGCTTCGCCCGCATGCGCGAGCGGATCGTTGTAGTCGAGCACATAATGCGCGCCGCCCGAAAACACATGAAATACATCGCCCGCGCGCACCACCGTGCCGCGTATCGCCGTGCCATCGACCTTGATCACCAGATGCTGGCCAGTGCGTTCGACCAGGGTCATGGCCGACACGGCATTGTTCAGTCCCAGGCTCCAGCCGGTGTCGCGGTAACCGACAGTCAGCACAGAGGTATTGGCTTCTTCGGCAAATTCCAGGGTGCGTGCAAGCACGCCATTCATGCGCCAGCCGCTGGTATTGGCCCAGGGATCATTCGCAGCCGCGCCTGCATTTTGCTCGGACGACAACAACGAAGCCGCCGCCAGGCCGAGGATGTGCACCGATGCCGGTTGCGCTTGCGGAAACAAGGCATCGTGGTGCCGTTCGATCAATCCGGTATCCAGATCGGCTTGCGAAAACGGCTGGCTTTCCACCAGGCGCTTCAGAAACGCGACATTGGTGGCCAGTCCGACCACCTGGAATTCCGACAAGGCTTGCGACATGTGCGCCAGCGCTTCTTCCCGGTCATTGCCCCAGACAATCAGCTTCGCGATCATCGGATCGTAGAACGGCGAAATCGCATCATGCTGGCGCACGCCGGAATCGATCCGCACCGCAGCCGGATTGCCGGGCACGTCGCCATTGCCCAACTGGAAGGTGACTGCTGGCGGCGTGTGCATGTGCCGCAGCGTGCCGATCGAGGGCAGGAAACCCTTTTCCGGATTTTCCGCATAGATGCGCGCTTCCAGCGCATGACCGTGGATCCGCAGTTGTTCCTGCGTCTTCGGCAAGGTTTCGTCGAACGCGATGCGCAATTGCCACTCGACCAGATCGAGGCCGGTGATCATTTCAGTGACCGGATGCTCAACCTGCAGGCGGGTATTCATTTCCATGAAATAAAAATTGCCGTCCTCGCCGTTACGACTTTCTTCTGCGATGAATTCCACCGTACCGGCGCCGACATAGCCGACCGCCTTGGCCGCCGCGACCGCCGCCTCGCCCATCGCGCGGCGGCGCTCTTCGGTCATGCCGGGTGCCGGCGCTTCTTCCAGTACCTTCTGGTGACGCCGCTGCACCGAGCAGTCGCGCTCGAACAGGTAGACACAATTGCCATGGGTATCGGCGAATACCTGGATTTCGATATGGCGCGGACGGGTCAGGTATTTTTCGACCAGCACCTTGTCGTCGCCGAAACTGTTGATCGCTTCGCGTTTGCAGGATTCCAGCGCGGCCTTGAAGTCGGCGCTTTTTTCGACAATGCGCATGCCCTTGCCGCCGCCGCCGGCGCTGGCCTTGAGCAACACCGGATAGCCGATCTTGTCGGCCTGTTCCTGCAGGAAGGCGGCATCCTGATTGTCGCCGTGATAACCGGGCACCAGCGGCACATTCGCCTTTTCCATCAGCGCCTTGGCCGCCGATTTCGAGCCCATCGCATGAATCGCCGAGGCGGGCGGGCCGATGAAGGCCAGTCCCGCCTTGGCGCAGGCGTTGGCGAAGTCTTCGTTCTCGGACAAGAAGCCATAGCCGGGATGGATCGCTTGCGCACCGGTCGCGAGCGCGACTTCGATGAGCTTGTCGGCGCGCAGGTAGCTTTCCTTGGCGGGCGGCGGGCCGATCAGGACCGATTCTTCGCACACGGCAACGTGCTTGGCATTGGCATCGGCTTCCGAATACACCGCGACGCTTTTGACGCCGAGACGATGTGCGGTAGCGGCGACGCGGCAGGCGATTTCGCCGCGATTGGCGATCAGGATTTTGGTGAACAAATTACTTTCCTCTTATATTGAAAGATTCAGGACAATTTCGCATCAACTTGAGTATGCTTGACTCGCATGCCGAGCTTTTGCAGCAGCGCCATGTCGGCATTCGCATCCGGATTGCCGGTGGTCAGCAGCTTGTCGCCATAGAAGATGGAATTGGCACCGGCCTGGAAACACATGGCCTGCACCGCCTCGCCCATTTCGCGCCGGCCGGCCGACAGGCGCACCCGCGCCTTCGGCATCGTGATGCGGGCCACCGCGATGGTGCGCACGAATTCCAGTGGATCGAGCGGATCGAGGCCATGCAGCGGCGTGCCCGGCACTTGCACCAGGTGGTTGATCGGCACTGACTCGGGATAGGGATCAAGGTTCGCCAACTGCGCGATCAGGCCGGCGCGCTGCTTGCGCGACTCGCCCATGCCGACGATGCCGCCGCAGCACACCTTGATGCCCGCATTGCGCACCTTGTCCAGCGTGTCGAGGCGGTCGTCGTACCGGCGCGTCGAAATGATGTCGTTGTAGAACTCGGGTGCGGTATCGAGATTGTGGTTGTAGTAGTCGAGGCCGGCGGCGGCGAGGCGCTCTGCCTGCCCGTCCTCCAGCATGCCCAGCGTCGCGCAGGCTTCCAGGCCGAGCGCCTTGACACCGCGCACCATGGCTTCCACGTGATCGAGATCGCGGTCTTTCGGGCCGCGCCAGGCGGCGCCCATGCAAAAGCGGGTCGCGCCATGGGCCTTGGCGGCGCGGGCAGCTTCAAGCACGGTTTCCAGTTCCAGCAGCTTCTGCGCGGTCACGCCGGTGTCGTAACGTGCCGCCTGCGGGCAGTAACCGCAGTCTTCCGGGCAACCGCCGGTCTTGATCGACAGCAGGGTTGCGAGTTCGACTTCCTGCGGATCGAAGTTTTCACGATGCACTTGCTGCGCGCGGAACATCAGCTTGTTAAACGGCAGGTTGAACAACTCCTGCACCTTTTCCACCGGCCAGGCTTGCGCGGCAGCCGCGCGGGCGGCGGCGGGAGTGCGGAGTTCGTGAAAGGTAATGGCTTGCGATGACATCAGACTTCCTTTGCTTCAGAAACTTCGGAGGATAAGGTTACGGCCGTGCCGGCACCGGGCCAGTTCGGCAGGTTAGAAAAATCGAGGTAGGCTGCGGCAGCCGATGGCAGCGCAGGCGGCGAAACGGCGGGCAATCTCGGAATGACGCCAAGCAGCGGCGCGGGCAGGCGCGTACGCAGCGTGTCGATGTTGTCTGCCTGATAGCACATTTCCACATCGACCACGTTGGCGACCCAGCCCGCAAGCTGCAGGCCGCGCGCGGCAATCGCTTCGGCGGTCAGCAGCGCATGGCTGAGGCAGCCGAGCCGCAGGCCGACCACCATCACCACCGGCAGCGCGAGACGCTGCGCGAGATCGGCCGTATCAAATTGCTCGGTCAGCGGCACGCAAAAGCCGCCGACGCCCTCGACCACCACCGCATCCGCAGCGGCAGCGACCTGGCGGTAGCTGTCCAGGATATGACCAGGTTCCAACCTTACACCTTCCAGCGCCGCGGCGATATGCGGCGCGGCCGGTTCACGCAGCAGGTAGGGCGTGGTCAGCGACAGCGGAAGCACCACGTTGGCGGCTCCCTCCAGCGCATCGATATCTTCGTTATGCAGCACACCGTCGCGCAGTTCCGCACCGGCGGCGACCGGCTTCATGCCGGCGACGCGCACGCCGGTCTGCACCAGCGCATGCAGCAGTGCGCTCGCGGTGAGCGTCTTGCCGATCCCGGTGTCGGTGCCGGTGATGAAATAGGCAATATTCGCGCTCATGGCCTTACCTCGCGTTCGATCGCATTGAAGGCCTGCGCCAGTTGCGCGACGTCGGCGGCGGTATGCGCCGCGGACAAGGTGATGCGCAGACGCGCGGTATCGGCCGGCACGGTCGGCGGGCGGATCGCCGGCACCCAGTAACCCTGCGCATGCAGCAGCGCCGCAGCGCGCAGTGCTTCCTCATTGGCGCCGATGATCACCGGCTGAATCGCGGTCTGCGACGGAAACAATTGCCAGTGCCGCAGGCGCAAGCCATCCTGCAGTTGCGCAATCAGTTGCTGCAGATGCGTGCGCCGCGCCGCGCCTTCCTTGCCGGTAATCAGGTCGAGGCTGGCCAGCAGCGCATGCGACAGCGCCGGCGGCGCGGCGGTGGTGTAGATATACGGCCGCGCGCGCTGCACCAGCCATTCGATCACGGTGGCATGCGCGGCGACAAAGGCGCCACCCACGCCGGCAGCCTTGCCGAGCGTGCCCATGTAGATCAGGTTGTGCGAACGCAGCCGGAAGTGTTCCAGCGCGCCATGTCCATTGGCGCCCAGCACCCCGAAGCCATGCGCATCGTCGATCACCAGCCAGGCATCGTGTCGTTCACACAGAGCCAGCAGCGCCGGCAGAGGCGCAAGGTCGCCATCCATGCTGAACACGCTGTCGGTCACCACGATTTTCGTCTTCGCCGCGCTGGCCTTGAGCAAGCCTTCCAATGCCTCGACATCGCCATGCGCATAAACCTGTACGTTGGCGCGCGACAGACGCGCGCCGTCGATCAGCGACGCATGGTTCAGCGATTCGGAAAACAGGTCGGTGTCGCGTCCCGACACGGCAGCCAGTGCGGTCAGCACAGCGAGGTTGGCCATGTAGCCGGTGCAGAAAGTCAGAGCGCGTGCCTGTTCGATATAGGGCGACATTAGTCCGGCGAAACGCTCTTCCAGCAGGTCGTGCGCACGGGAATGGCCGCTGATCAGGTGCGAGGCGCCGCTGCCGACGCCGTACTTCTCCGCGCCCTCCTTTAGCGCCTCGACTAGGCGCGGATGCGCGGCCAGGCCGAGATAATCGTTGCTGCAGAAAGCCAACATCGGCCGGCCGTCGACTGTCACATGCGGCGCGCACGGCATGTCGGCGACGCGGCGGCGGCGCAGCAGCTTTTGCCGATCCAGCTGGTGCAGTTGCTGTTCAAGTTGGCCAAGTAATCGCATCTTAATCTCCTATCACTTCATCGAACACCTTACGTGTACGGACGGCCAGGCCGTCGATCTCTTCGTCATTCAGGACATAAGGCGGCATCAGGTAGACAGTGCGGCCGATCGGACGCAGCAGCAATTCGTGCTGCAGGCCAGCGGTAAAGAACTTGCGCGAGAACGCCGGATCATCGGTGATCGCATCGAAGGCCCAGATCATGCCGCGCTGACGGAAGTGCGCCACGCGTTTGTCTTCGGCCAGCGGCTTCAATGCCGTCGTCAGCCTCGTCGCGCGCTCGCGATTGCAATTGAGCACATCGTCCTGTTCGAAGATGTCGAGCGTGGCCAGCGCCGCGCGGCAAGCCAGCGGATTGCCGGTATAGGAATGCGAATGCAGGAAGCCGCGCTTCACATCGGCATCGTAGAAACCGCGATAGATTTCATCGCGCGTCATCACCAGCGACAGCGGCAGGTAACCGCCGCTGATACCCTTGGACAGGCAGACGAAATCCGGCCAGATATTGGCCTGCTCGCAGGCGAAGTAGGTGCCGGTACGGCCGCAGCCGACCGCGATTTCATCGGCGATCAGATGCACGCCATAGTGGTCGCACAGCGCGCGTGCTTCGACCAGATAGGTCGGGTCGTACATCGCCATGCCGGTCGCGCACTGCACCAGCGGCTCAACGATGACGGCGGCGATCTTGTCGGCGCGGTCGGCCAGCAGTTGTTCCAGTTGCATCGCCGCGCGGCGCGCGACGTCGGCCGCGCTCTGGCCGACTTCCGCAGTGCGCGCATCCGGCGTGGCGACCACATGCGCCTGCTGCAACAGCGGACCGTAGGCATCGCGGAACAGCGCCACGTCGGTGACCGCCAGCGCGCCGATGGTCTCTCCGTGGTAGCTGCCCTGCAGGCAAACGAATTCGCGCTTGTCGGTCTGGCCGCTGTTGCGCCAGAAATGAAAACTCATTTTCAATGCGATTTCGACCGCCGACGCACCGTCGGACGCGTAGAAGCAATGGCCGAGCACATGATTCGTGCGGACGGCAAGCCGCTCCGACAACCTGATCACCGGTTCATGAGTAAAGCCGGCGAGCATCGCATGCTCGAGAAGGTCGAGTTGCTCCTTCAGTGCGGCATTGATGCGAGGATTGGCATGGCCGAACAGGTTGACCCACCAGGAACTGATGGCATCCAGATAGCGCTTGCCGTCGGTGCCGAACAGCCAGGCGCCGCGGCCGTGGCTGACCGGCACCAGTGGCATCGTTTCATGGTGCTGCATCTGTGTGCACGGATGCCAGACGCTAGTCAGACTACGCGCGACCCAGTCGCCAGGTTGACATGGTTTCATTTGTAGCTCCATAACCCATCAAAGGGCGCAAGAGTTCATCTCGCTTACTCCAGCCACCCCGGCTTGCGCTTTTCCAGGAAGGAGCGCACGCCCTCGCGTCCCTCGTCGGAACTGCGGATATCGGCGATGCGCACCGCCGTGTCGGCGATCAGCTCCTCCGTCAGCGGCGCGCTCGCCACATCCTGCACCAGGCGCTTGGCTTGCCGGACTGCATGGGGACTGTTCGATACCAGCGCCTTGACGATCTCGGCGGTGGACGCGTCGAGCGCATCGGCGGTAGTCACCGCATGCACGAAACCGATGCGGTGCGCCTCCTGCGCGGAAAAACGTTCTGCCGTCAGAAAATACCGGCGCGCGGCGTTTTCGCCCATGGCCTTGATGACATAGGGTGAGATTGTCGCGGGAATCAGGCCAAGTTTGACCTCAGACAGGCAAAAATGAACTGTCTCGGCGGCAACACTGATATTACAGACCGCCGCCAGCCCCATGCCGCCGGCATAGCAGTCGCCCTGTATCTTCGCCACCACCGGCTTCGGACAGGCGTAAATCGACCGCAGCATTTCCGCGAGCTGAGCCGCATCGGCGCGGTTTTCCTCGTGGGTATAGCCGGCCATCTTCTTCATCCAGTTGAGGTCGGCGCCAGCGCAGAAGGCCGGACCATTCGCCGCCAGTACGATGGCTCGCAAGTTGTGATCCTTGCCAAGTTCACCGAATGCCTGCGTGATTTCGGCGATCGTCGTTTCATTGAAGGCATTGCGCACATCGGGCCGGTTCAGCGTGACGGTAGCCACTCTGTCCTCTATCTTCACATCCAGTGTCTGCCAGTTCATGATCGTCCTTTGCTTTTGGTTTGCAGCCACATCACATGCGGAACACGCCAAACCTGGTCTCGGGAATCGGCGCATTCAGCGATGCGGAAAGTCCCAGTCCCAGCACCATCCGGGTATCGGCCGGATCGATCACGCCGTCGTCCCACAGACGGGCCGTCGCATAGTAAGGATGGCCCTGGTGCTCGTACTGTTCGCGGATCGGCTGTTTGAAGGCTTCCTCTTCTTCCTTGCTCCAGCTGCCGCCCTTGCCTTCGATGCCGTCGCGCTTGACGGTCGCCAGCACACTAGCCGCCTGGTCGCCGCCCATTACCGAAATGCGCGCATTCGGCCACATCCAGAGGAAGCGCGGCGAATACGCACGGCCGCACATGCCGTAATTTCCGGCGCCGAAACTGCCACCGATGATCACCGTGAACTTGGGCACCGCCGCAGTCGATACCGCGGTCACCATCTTGGCGCCGTTGCGCGCGATGCCTTCATTTTCATACTTGCGCCCGACCATGAAGCCGGTGATGTTTTGCAGGAACACCAGCGGGATCTTGCGCTGGCAGCATAGCTCGATGAAGTGCGCACCCTTCAATGCCGATTCCGAAAACAGGATGCCGTTGTTGGCGATGATGCCGACCGGCATGCCGAAGATATGCGCAAAGCCGCACACCAGCGTGGTGCCGTAACGGGCCTTGAATTCGTCGAATTCGCTGGCGTCGACGATGCGCGCGATCACTTCGCGCACATCAAAGGGCTTGCGGGTGTCGGTCGGGATCACGCCATACAATTCATGCGTATCGAATTTCGGCGCGACCGGCTCGCGCAGCACGAGTTGTTGCGGCTTTTGGCGGTTGAGATTGCCGACGATGGTGCGCGCCAGCGACAGCGCATGCAGGTCGTTCTTCGCCAGATGGTCGACCACGCCCGACAAACGGGTGTGCACGTCGCCGCCACCGAGGTCTTCCGCGCTGACCACTTCGCCGGTCGCTGCCTTCACCAGCGGCGGGCCGCCGAGAAAGATCGTGCCCTGGTCCTTCACGATGATCGATTCGTCGCTCATTGCCGGCACGTAAGCGCCGCCGGCGGTGCAGGAACCCATCACGACCGCGATTTGTGGAATACCCTTGGCCGACAGGTTGGCCTGGTTGAAAAAGATGCGGCCGAAGTGGTCGCGATCGGGAAACACATCGTCCTGGTTCGGCAGATTGGCGCCGCCGGAATCGACCAGGTAAATGCAAGGCAGGTTGTTTTGGTCGGCGATTTCCTGCGCGCGCAAATGCTTCTTGACCGTGATCGGGTAATACGTGCCGCCCTTCACCGTCGCATCGTTGCACACGATCATGCATTCCTGCCCTGCCACGCGGCCGATGCCGGCAATCACGCCGGCGGCCGGCGCGGCATTGTCGTACATGTTGTACGCGGCCATCTGCGACAGTTCGAGGAAGGGCGTGCCGGGATCGAGCAGCATTTGCACGCGGTCGCGCGGCAACAGCTTGCCGCGCGCGGTGTGCTTCTTGCGCGCGTCTTCGCCGCCGCCGAGTGCCAGCTTTTCCACTTTCGCTTTCAGGTCATCGACCAGCGCCTGCATCGCGGCGGCATTGTTCTTGAAGTCGTCCGAACGGACATTGAGTTTGGAATCGAGGATTGTCATGTTCGGCCCCCTATTTAGTCTCGGCGAACAATTCGCGGCCAATCAGCATGCGGCGGATCTCGCTCGTTCCCGCACCAATCTCATACAGCTTCGCATCGCGCCACAGGCGGCCAACCGGATATTCATTGATATACCCATTGCCGCCCAGCGTCTGGATCGCCTCGCCCGCCATCCAGGTCGCCTTTTCCGCCGAATACAAAATCGCGCCGGCCGCATCCTTGCGCAGCGCGCGCACCGCTTCCGGGTTCTTCGCGCGGTCGCAAGCCTGGCCGACTGCGTACACATACGCCTTGCACGCCATCATGGTCGAGTACATGTCAGCGATCTTGCCTTGCATCAACTGGAATTCACCAATCGGCTGGCCGAATTGCTTGCGCTCATGGATATACGGCACCACCGCATCCATGCACGCCTGCATGATCCCCAGCGGTCCGCCGGACAAGACGGTGCGTTCGAAGTCGAGACCGGACATCAACACATTGACGCCCTTGCCGAGACCGCCCAACACGTTTTCAGCAGGCACTTCGCAATCCTGGAACACCAGTTCACCGGTGTGCGAACCGCGCATGCCGAGCTTGTCGAGTTTTTGCGCGACCGAAAAACCCTTGAACCCCTTTTCGATCAGGAAGGCGGTCATGCCGCGCGGGCCGGCTTCGATGTCATTCTTCGCATAGACCACCAGCACGTCGGCATCAGGACCATTGGTGATCCACATCTTGGTGCCGTTGAGTACCCAGCGGTCGCCTTTCCAGTCGGCGCGCAGCTTCATGTTGACCACGTCGGAGCCGGCATTCGGCTCGGACATCGCCAGTGCGCCGACATGCTCGCCGGAAATCAGTTTGGGCAGGTATTTCTGCTTCTGCTCTTCGGAGCCGTTGCGCTTGATCTGATTCACACACAAATTGGAATGCGCGCCATACGACAAGCCGACCGAGGCCGAGGCGCGAGAGATTTCTTCCATCGCGACGATGTGAGCAAGATAGCCCATGTCGGTGCCGCCGTATTCTTCGCTGACCGTGACGCCGAGCAGACCGAGTTCGCCCATCTTTTTCCAGAGATCCATCGGGAACTGGTCGGTGCGGTCGATTTCGGCCGCGCGCGGCGCGATTTCGGCCTGCGCGAACTGCTGCACGGTTTCGCGCAGCGCGGCGATGTCTTCGCCATGGTCAAAGGTCAAGCCGGGCAAGTAAATCATGTTCATTCGCGTTCTAAAAATGTTGTCAGCAAATCAGCTAAGATTGACGTTTACGTAAACGTCAATCTTAGCTCCAAAAAAATCAGCCTTCGTGGCTTCCGCAACACACCGGCTGCGGCCTTGCAGGATGTGAGTGATCAGGAGCGGTTTGAATGGCCCGTTGATATCGTTCATGCAGGTGGCTAGGCAACGAAACTGTTATACCGAGGTCGCGCAGCAACCCGTCGTGGAGGCCATAGATCCAGCCATGCACTGACAGCGACTTCCCCTTCCGCCACGCCGCCTGCACGATTGAGGTACGACAGACGTTTGCGACTTGTTCGATCACGTTCAGTTCGCACAGCCGATTATGTGCGTTACCAGATTTCGCGCATGCGTCTAGCTGTGCGCTGTGGCGGTCCCTGATGTCGTCGATATGCCGCAACCAGTTGTCGGCAAGGCCCGGGCGCCGGCCGCCCAGCGTTAGCCCGACACCGCCGCAACCGTAGTGACCTACCACCATGATGTCATCGACGCCAAGAACGTCGACGGCGAACTCGATCACAGACAGGCAATTCAAATCGGTATGGACTACCAGGTTGGCGACGTTCCTATGGACGAACACTTCGCCGGGATCGAGCCCAATGATTTCATTGGCAGGCACACGGCTGTCTGCGCATCCGATCCACAGGTACTTGGGCGACTGCTGCTGGGAAAGGCGGGTAAAAAACCCGGGATCGTCCGCGACTCGCCGCGCGGACCATAGCTGATTGTTTAAGAAGAGTTTGTCAACGCGTCCCATGAAAGCTCCTGTGGTTCCGTTCCCGGCCGTACATACCGGGAATCGCTTCATCCTGGAGACACGTTACCGTCGGTTGGGTGCGCCGTCTTGCGAAAACATGCTGCAGATCGAAATTCGGCTCGCCTATTGATCCAGGAATCCCTGAATGAGCCGATTGATCCGATCCGGTTGCTCATGAACGAGCCAGTGTGAACCCTCCGGAATTCGTTCCACGATCACATCGTCGATAAGATCTTCAATCCCCTCGATTAAAGGAGTGAGAAGTGCCACGTCGCTCTCGCCCCAGATCACCCGGACAGGAATGCGGATACGGAAATCCTCGGCAGCCAGGTTGAACTTTAGCGGGCCGGGATGATCGCCTGTGGGCGGATGCAGCGGCGAGGCCCGATAATAGTTGACTGCGCCCGTCAAGCCGCGTGCCCAGCACGCATGGTATTGTCGACGCACCTCAGCGGTAAACCAAGGCGTCGGGGTGCGACCCTTGGCATTCATGAACGCTTCGAGCAGCGCGAAATCATTGCGCGCGAGGACCGTCTCCGACCCTTTTGCACGCAACCAGTTCATGTATTCGCTTGCCGCCCGTTGGGCCGAGTCATTCATCAACGCCTTCCAGAACAAATAGGGATGGGGCGAATTGATGTTGATTAGCTTGTGTAGATACTGTGGATGGGAGATTGCAAAGTTCCAAGAAATGGCCCCGCCCCAGTCATGCGCCACCATCACAAATTGGCTGTACCCGAGGTGTTCTGCAAACAGCCGTAAATCTTCGACAATGTGCTTTGCCTTGTAGGATTCCAAGGCGTCCGGCATGGAAGACAGATTGAAACCGCGTAAGTCCGGAGCGACCGCGAAGTAGTCGCGGGCGAAATGGTGAAGTTGCGCCTCCCACTCGTACCAGAATTCCGGGAAGCCGTGCACGAACAGCAGCAGCGGCTTGCCGGGCGTTCCCGCCGACGCATAATGAAGGCGCATGCCGTTGGGAAGTGCGGCAAACTGGCCGCTGAGAATCGTATTGTGCATAGTCAAAGGGCGCCGCTGCTGCGGCGCGTGGTTTTAATAATCGAGAGGCCCCGTGATCGGAACGAATTTCGCTCCCTTCACCTGTGTCAGGATCGCTGACCGACTGCCGAGACGTTCATTCGGGCCAAAGGACACTGGCGTGGCGGCAAACACTGTCTTGAAGTTCCGGATTTGCTCCAAACCTTTAACTAGCGTTTCCTGGTTCAAGGTCTTGCCCGCGTTGCGTGCCCCCTCGGCAAATACAGACATCGCGAGATAACCGTAGACCATGCCGTCATCTGGCTCCTTGTTAAATTTATCCTGGTACCGCTTGACCGCAGCCTGCAGTGGCGGCGTTTGTTCCTGCGTGCGGATCGGGAGATATTGTGCCATTGCATACAATCCTTCCGCTGCCTCGCCCGCAATTTTGATGACAGTTTCATACATGCCGGCCTGACTAACCATCATGTCCACCGGCCATCCTTGCTTGCGTGCTTCCATCTTGGCAGCCGCCGTTTCGCGCACAATCGTACCCAGCATGACCACGTCAACATTGGCAGCCTTTAGCCGGCTAATCTGGGAAGAGAAATCAACCTCGCCACGCTTATAGCTTGCCCGCTCGGCAACGGCCATGCCATGTACTTTCAGCTGCTCCTCGACTGCGCGCAGAACGTTCTGGCCGGTCTCATCGTCCTGGTACAGGATGCCGAACTTTTTCTTACCCATTTTCTCGACTGCGTACTTCGTCATTGCCCTTACCTGTTCGCCATAGGGAACGGCCAGGCCGAACTTAAGCTTGTGAAAGGGCTTGTATGTGAAGTCGGCCGGTGTGCCAGCGAACAGTAGCGGGACGTCCTGTTCCAGCGCAATGTTCATCGATGCCTGCACCGGCGCAGAACCTAACGGCGCGATCAGTGCGAAAATCTTGTCCTGGTTAACCAGCTTCTGCGTTGCGAGGACCGCCTTTTTCGGGTCGAAAGCGGAATCCTCGACGATCAGTCGGACCTTGCGGCCATGGACACCGCCTGCCGCATTGATATCGTCGACGGCCAGTTGCAGGCCATCCCTCAAATGACTGCCGATGGAGCTGACCGGGCCGCTCAGATCCTGATGCGTGCCGAGAACGATCTCGGTATTCGTGACGCCCTGGACGGACTGCGCCTGCGCGCTCGTGAGCAGCCCCCAGGCTGTAGTTGCCGCCACCATGGCCTGTCCGAGACGGGCCTTCCAAGCAATGTTCATTTGTATCATCTCCTGTATGTTGTCTATTCGTTCGACGTTGCCATAGCGTCTTTGCTCATACAAAGGAATTCTCCCATCTCGGGAACACGGTCCTTTCGCATGATGGAATTCAATGTAGAGCCGGCGGCGAACGAAGTCTTGCGAAATCTGGCTATTTCGCCGGCCATGCCTCTAGCGATATTTCTTGAGTTCAAGTTTCCCGATCTGGTTGCGGTGGACTTCGTCCGGGCCGTCGGCAATGCGCAGCAGCCGGGCGGTCGCATAGGCCGCTGCCAGTCCGAAATCATTTGTCACTCCGGCCCCGCCAAAAGCCTGGATTGCCCAGTCGATGACCTTGCAAGCCATGTTTGGCGCCGCGACCTTAATCATGGCAATCTGTGCCTTCGCAACTTTGTTACCTACGGTGTCCATCATATAAGCGGCATGCAGCGTCAGCAGTCGTGCCTGGTCGATCAGGATGCGGGATTCGGCGATCCGCTCCAGAGTTACGGTCTGTTCCGAAACGAGTTTGCCGAAGGCAGTGCGTTCCATCGTCCGACGGCACATCTTTTCCAGCGTGCGTTCGGCCAGCCCGATGAGGCGCATGCAATGGTGGATTCGTCCGGGCCCCAGACGGCCCTGTGCAATTTCGAATCCCCGACCTTCCCCCAGCAGGATGTTTGACTCCGGGACCCGCACATTGTCGAACACGACTTCGGCGGCGCGGTCGGGGACGCCGTAAAAGCCGAAAACGGGCAGCGGACGTACGACGGTAACGCCCGGCGTGTCTTTTGGTACCAGGATCATCGATTGCTGAAGGTAGCGGTCAGCATTGTCGGGATCCGTCTTACCCATGAAGATCATGATGTTGCAGCGCGGGTCAGTCGCACCGGTTGTGAACCATTTGCGGCCATTGATTACGTATTGATTCCCTGCGCGTACGATCGACGATTCAATATTCGTGGCATCGCTTGAGGCCACGGCCGGTTCGGTCATGGCAAAGGCCGAGCGCGCCTTACCCTCAAGTAGCGGCTGCAACCATTTCTCCTGCTGCTCGGGCGTGCCGTAGCGTGCGAGGACTTCCATGTTTCCGGTATCGGGCGCGGAACAGTTAAAGACTTCAGGCGCCAGGAGGGAGCGCCCCATGATTTCACATAGCGGCGCATATTCAAGGTTGCTCAAGCCTGCACCATGTTCCGACGCGGGCAGGAACAGATTCCACAGGTCGGCCGCCTTCGCCTTTGGCTTCAGTTCTTCCACAACGGGCTGGACCGCCCACGGGCCGCCCTCGGTCGATTCCTTGTAATAGCGCTCTTCATTTGGATAGATGTGTTCCTGCATGAAGCTGTTCAGACGCTTTTGCAAGCCCTGTACCCTGACCGATGGTGTCAAGAAGTCCATGATTTTCCTTGTCGAATTGAGTTATGGTCGATTGCGTCGTTGAACGGCTCAGTCAGATCGCATTCAGTAATGTGTTCCCTGTGTCTGTTTCCACCCTAGTTCCGCAATGCGTCGACCGCGCGAGCCGATCTCCATTGCTTCGGCACTGGAGGCAGTGCCGTCCATCGCGCGGCGCAGGATGCCTTGAAGAATAGCCGCGAGCCTGAACATGCTGTAGGCCAGGTAGAAATTCCACTCGTGCTCAGGCACCGGCGCACGCCCAGTCCGCTCGCAGTACCGTCGCACATATTCCGCTTCTGACGGAACACCTAGCGAAGCGATGTCGTGCTCCGCCATGCCACGAAATTCGTCAGACCGCAGTCGCCAGGGCAGCACGTGATAGGCAACGTCCGCGAGCGGATGGCCGAGGGTAGAGAGTTCCCAATCCAGGATTGCAAGGACGCGCGGCTCAGATGGATGAAAGATCATGTTGTCCAACCGGAGGTCACCGTGCACGATCGTTGTTTCATTTGAGGCTGGAATGTGGGCCGGCAACCATTCAATGAGGCGCTCCATGGATTCGAGCGGCTCCGTCTCTGACGCCCGATACTGTTTTGTCCATCGCGCAATCTGACGCTCGAAGTAATTGCCTGGTTTGCCAAAATCACCCAGACCCACTGCCTGGTGGTCGACCGTGTGCAGAGCGGCGACTACCCGATTGACGTCATCGTGGATGCCGGCGCGTTCGGCCGGCGTCATTCCGGGCAGTGCCGGATCCCACAGAATCCGGCCTTCGACATATTCCATAAGGTAGAACGGCGTTCCGATGACGTCCATGTCTTCGCACAGGCAGTACGTCCGCGCGACGGGGACATCGGTTGCAGACAGTGCAGTGATGACGCGGTATTCACGCTCGACAGCGTGTGCGGACGGCAGCAGATTACCCGCCGGCTTCTTGCGCAATACATACCGCTGGTCGCCTGCGGAAAGAAGATAGGTGGGATTCGATTGCCCTCCCTTGAAGCGCTGCGTCTCCAGTGTTCCCTTGAACCCGGCGACGTGCTCACGCATGTATGACGCGAGTCGGCCGGTGTCGAGTTCTTGCCCGCCAAACGCGGACATCAGATTGTGATCGTTGTTCATGCGCGCCACCCCTCGCTATCCCTTCAGGAAACCAGATAACCACCGTCGACATTCAGGCAAGCACCGGTGGTGTAGCTTGACGCGTCGGACGCCAGGAATGCAACAGCACCTGCCATTTCCTCGGGGCGGGCGACGCGCTGGAGCGGCACCCGGGGCAAGTACTGGCCGAGCATCGCTTCGTCCTGCACCAGCGCGGCAGCGAACTTCGTATCAGTAATTCCAGGCAGGACGGCGTTGACGCGGATACCGAATTCCGCGCATTCTGCGGCGAATACCTTAGTCATTGAAATCACGGCGGCCTTCGTAATCGAGTAAATGCCCTGGTTGGGGCCCGGCACCACACCGCTGATAGAAGCCACGTTCACGACTGCGCCCCTTTTCTGTTTCATCATCAATCGCGCCGCATTGCTGGTGGTAAAGAAGTAACCGCGGATGTTGACGTCGACGGTTTTCTGAAACGCTGCCAGGTCGGTATCGATCACATGGCCAAAGTAAGGATTGGCCGCCGCATTATTGACCAGGATGTCCAGCCGGCCGTGCGCCTCTTCGATTCGGCGCAATGCCGCCTCAATCTGCTCCAGGTCGCCGATATGGCAGGCCACCGCCTCGGCGCTGCCGCCAGCACCACGGATCTTGTCCACTACCTCCTTGCATACCCCGGCTTTGCGGCTGCTCACCACAACATGCGCGCCACGGTCAGCAAGCGCCGTTGCAATTGCTTCGCCGATGCCACGGCTAGCGCCAGTAACCAAGGCAATGCGGCCATCGAGCCGCTGGGAAAGATAGTTATTCATAACAAGCAGTCTCCTGTTTAACGGTAAGTGAGCACGTCTCGACGTGCAGTTATGTCGAGGTGGGCAACATTGTTGAAATAGCTCAGGCTGAGCCGGTCGGGCTGGAAGAGCAGCTTCGTTACGGAGGCATTCCGCAGCGGAAAATGCAGGCTGGCGATCCTGTCATCTGGCACTCCGAGCAGGTGCTGGCAGATGGCGGCGATCGGGCCGCCCGAGGTAAAGACGATAGCGCTCGATCCCGGCCCACAACGCACAGCCAGCGTAAGCAGCCCATGCCGCACCAAAAATATCGTTCCGATTAGGTCCAGGCCATTAAAACAAATCGTCGGACAATATTCAATAGATTGTCCGACGATTTTGTGATATTTTTGGAAAAGGACCGAAATAGCCGATTGACACAAGACGCTCAGCCGAGATATCGCATATGCAAACAGACAAGTCAGAAAAACGCTCCTCCTCCCTCACCAGCACAAGCGCCCGGATTGCTGATGCCGTCAGCAGACGCATTGTCCGGCGCCATTACCAGGTCGGGCAGCGGCTGGTCGAAGCAGAACTGGTGCGCGAGTTCGGCGTCAGCCGCAGCACAGTGCGCGAGGCATTGAAAATGCTTGCGTCCAGCGGTGTAGTGGAACTCAGCCACAACCGTGGTGCCCTGGTCCAGTCACTGTCGGCGCAGGATGCGCAGGATCTGTTGCAAGTCCTGGAGATGCTTTCCGGTCTCGCCGCCCGCCTCGCCGCCGGGAACATCGGACGCGGGAACAATCGCACGCGGTTCGAAGCCGTTGCCCGGCCGTTAACGGACGTAGGCGAAGCGGACGAGCTTGACCGGGTGCTGGGCCAGCGGGCGAACTACTACCAGGTCATGTTCGATATCGCGAACAACAAGGAACTGGACCGGGCCATGCCGCTGCCCCGAGTGCATCTGTTCCGTACGCAGTTCTATTCGCTGCTGACCAAGAGCGACGTCAGGGCCATGATCGCTGAGTACCGTGCGATCAACGAAGCCATCCTTTCCGGAGATGAAGCGAAGGCGGAAACCCAGATGCGCCGACATATCCGGAATACGGCGGATCGCACCCTCCCCCATTTCCAGAGCCGATGAAAACAGTGCACTGTTCCGGAACCTTGCTTTAGCTAGTGGGCGCAAGTCAGGAAAGCAGAGGCGCGCTACCATCGGCTCTCACCTCAGTACGCCTGGAGACACCATGAGCATGTTCGACTCGCCACCGCTTTCACACTATTTCACTCCTGACCACGAGCAATTTCGCAGCACACTGCGCGACTTTATCGCCAACGAGATTACACCCTTCGTGAACGACTGGGAGGAGGCGGGCACGTTTCCGCGCTCGCTGTATCCGAAGGCTGCCGAGATCGGTCTGCTCGGTCTGGGTTATCCGGAGGAATATGGTGGCACGCCGGTCGACGTATTTTACAAACTAATTGTGGCCGAGGAATTTGCCCGCTGCGGCTCGGGCGGCGTACAGGCATCGCTGAATTCGCACACGATCGGCATGCCGCCTGTCGTTGCTGCCGGAAGCCCCGAGCTCAAACAGCGCATCATCCCCGACGTCATTGCCGGGAACAAGATCATGGCGCTGGCGGTCACGGAGCCGTCCGGCGGTTCCGACGTCGCAAGCCTGAGAACTACCGCGGTGCGCGACGGCGACTACTACATTGTTAATGGCGAGAAAACCTTCATTACATCCGGCATGCGCGCCGACTACCTTACGGTAGCAGTACGGACAGACCCAACTAACCGCGGGGCGGGCGGCGTTTCATCGCTGGTCATTGACGGCGACACGCCCGGCCTCACCCGCACCGAGTTGAAGAAAATGGGCTGGTGGGCCTCTGACACCGCGCACTTGCATTTTGACAATTGCCGCGTCCCGGTTGCGAACCTGCTGGGGCAAGAGAACAAAGGGTTTTCCATCTTTATGGGAAACTTCAATTCAGAGCGTCTGTTCATGTCTGCCAATGCAGTCGGATTCGCTCAGGTCTGCCTGGACGAGGCTCTGGCCTGGGCACGTGAGCGCAAAACCTTCGGCGAGCCGCTTGCCCGGCGTCAGGTAATCCGGCACAAGCTAATGGACATGATGATGCGCATTGATGCTGCGCGCGCGCTTGTGTACGACCTCGCGTACCGCATCGAGCACCAGAGCGATGATTCATCCCGCCTGGTGGCACGAATCGCCATGGCCAAGGTTGTGTCCACACAAGCAATGCAGTTTTGCGCCGACCAAGCTGTACAGATCCTTGGCGGCATGGGCTATATGCGCGGTACGTTAAGCGAGCGGATCTACCGAGAGGTGAAGGTCATGATGATCGGCGGCGGCTCGGAAGAAATCCTCAAGGATCTCGCTGCGCGGCAAATGGAAATCTGACGATGCATGTCGGAGCGGCACTGCGGTCCCGCTCCGAGGCCTTACGGTGCGTTTAACGTGCCCGTGTACGAAACGCCCTGCACGGTCAGTACGACACCACTCTAGTCACGGAATACCGCCACCCTGCGTTCCTTCACCGCGGCCAGCGCTTCATCCAGGTCATTGGACAGCAGCATTGCCGCATTCCAGGTCGCGATATAGTTCAGTCCATCCGCGACCGGATGATCGCGGACATAGGTAATCATTTCCTTCGTGCCGCGGATGGCGAGCGGCGACTTGGCAGCAATGTCGCGGGCGATGTCATCGACGGCACGGTCGAGGGCGTCTTTGTCAGCGTAGCAGCGGTTCACCAGCCGTATCTGTTCGGCTTCACAGCCATCAACGCGACGTGCCGTGTAGGACAACTCGCGCGCCATGCCTTCGCCCACCAGTTTGGGCAGACGCTGTAAGGTACCCACATCCGCAACCAGGCCGACATCGACTTCCTTAACAGAAAACCATGCCTGCTCGCTGCAATAGCGCAGATCACATGCACTGATCAGGTCGATCCCGCCGCCAATGCAGGCGGCGTGCACGGAGGCGATCACCGGCTTCCGGCAGCGCTCAACCGCGGTGATGGTGTCCTGCAGCTCGAGGATGGACAGCCGCAGCTTTTCCCCCGCTCGTCCCCGGCACTCCTCACGCGTGAAGCGGCGCAAGTCATCCAGCATTTCCAGGTCGATGCCAGCGGTGAAGAAACGACCAGCCCCACTGATGATACCCACGCGCGCCTCGTCAGTGCGATCGAGCCAGTGCATCGCTTCGCGCAACTCCCGCCACATCTTTGCATTGATGGCGTTTGCCTTGTCCGGTCGATGCAGCTCAATCCGTGCAAGTGCGCCGTCCAACCGAACGTGCAGTGTCTCAAAGTTCAGGTCCTGCAAAGCCATCGTTCCCTCCTCCGTGTCTCAATACCAGGTATCCATCATGTCGTAGGGAATGCTGTTGCCCTCGGTCAGGAGGCGCCACTGGGGCTCGACCTGAGGTAATTCCCAGTCGAAGTAGTACGCTGCTGCCTGTAATTTCCCCTTGTAGAACAGTCTGTCGGCGTCATTCGGACTACCTTCCAGTGCCCGCGCCGCGACCAGTCCCTGGCTCAGCCATAGCCACGCCACGGTTACGCGACCAAAGGCATCAAGATAGACAGTCGCGTTTGCCAGTCCTTTGTCCGGATCGTTGCGCGCCAGTGCCGTGATCCCATCCGTCACAGCCAGCAAAGCATCGAGTTGTCGCCGCAACGCGTGGGCATGACGGGAAACCGAGAGCACCTGTTCGGCCTCTGCTCCAGTCCTGCGGACCTGTTCGGTAAACAGACGGAGGGCCTCGCCGTCACGCAGGGTCACCTTGCGCGCGAGCAGGTCAATGCCGTGGATGCCCTCGGCGCCTTCATGGATCGGGTTCAGGCGCTGGTCTCGGTACAGCTGTTCGACAGGATGCTCGCGGATATATCCGGATCCACCAAGCACCTGGATCGCCAGTTCATTGGCCTCGCAGCCGTAGCGCGCCGACCAGCTCTTGACCACCGGCGTCAGCAAACCGAGCAAGACTCCGGCGGACACGCGCCGGCTTTCATCCGGATGCGTATGCTCGTCTTCAAATAGGGAACTGGCGTACAGGCAGAGCGCGAGCGCCCCTTCAGCGTAGGCTTTTTGTGCCAACAGCATACGCCGCACATCCGGATGGGCGACCAACGGGACTTGCGGCGACACCGGATCCTTGTTCGATGGCAGCCTTCCCTGCGAACGGTCGCGCGCATAGTCCAGGGAATACAGGTAGCCGCGGCTCGCCAGTGCAGCGGCATTCATGCCGACACCGATGCGTGCCTCGTTCATCATCTGGAACATGCAGGCCAAGCCGCTGCCGATGCCACCGATCAGGTAGCCGACAGCACCGCCCTTTTCGCCAAAGCTTAGCACTGTTGAGCTGGTATTACGGGAGCCCATCTTGTGGAGCAGGCCGGCCAGTGCGACGTCATTGCGGGCGCCTGGCACGCCATCGTCGCCAACTACGAATTTCGGCACGATGAACAGAGAGATGCCCTTGACGCCGGGCGGTGCACCCTTCGTCTTCGCCAATACCATATGGATGATGTTACCGGTCAGGTCATGCTCTCCGGCAGAGATAAACATTTTCTGCCCGAAAATCCGCCAGGTGCCATCATCCTGCAACTCGGCACGTGTCTTTATGTCGGCCAGCGCTGATCCTTGTCCAGGCTCGGTTAAGGCCATCGTGCCGGCAAAGCGTCCTTCCATGAGTGCGCCGAGATAGCGTTCTTTCTGCTCTTGCGACCCGAATGCACGGATAAGGTTAATGACGCCAATGGTCAGAAACGGATACCAGGTGGTCGGACCGTTAGCGGCATGGAAATAAGCCGTCGCAGACCGGAAGATCACCTCCGGCAACTGCAAGCCGCCTTCTGCTTCATCGCAATGCGCTGCCAGGAATCCGGCATCGCGGATTACGTCCCAGGCCACCTTGGTCTCCGGGATCAGGCGGGTTGTGCCATCGACATACTCCGGCTCGTTGGCATCGCCCTTCTGGTAGTGCGGGGCCAAATATTTCCGTGCGATGTTACGCGCCGTCTCGAGAATTGAATCGTACACGTCGCGCGACTGCTCGTGGTAGCGCGGACGCTGCAGCAGGGCTTCGGTGTCGAGGAGTTCGTACAGCAGAAACTCCAAGTTGCGATGATGGATGAACTTGTCCATAGAATGAATAATGAGTGGAAACGACGGTCAGTCAGAGGCTGAGCGCAAAGCGCGTGCCTTCCTCGATCGCGCGCAGGGCATCGAGTTCCGCAGCCACGCGGGCGCCGCCGATGAGATCGCCCGGCAGCCCTGCCCGCTTCAGTTCCGCGTGCAGCCCCGAAGCCGGCTCCTGACCGGCACAAATGACCACAGTATCGACCTCCAGCACCCGGGGCTTGCCGTCAACCCGGATGTGCAGGCCGGCATCGTCGATGCGTTCGTATTCGACTCCGGCTAGCATCTTTACCAGACGCTCCTGGAGGATGGTGCGGCGGATCCAGCCTGTGGTTTTTGCCAACTGTGCACCGACGCGCTCATCCTTGCGCTGGAGGAGCCAGACTTCCCGTGAAGCCGCATGCGTTACCGGTGCCTTGAGGCCGCCTGGCACGCTTACACTTGGGTCAATCCCCCATTCGGCGAAGAAGCGTTCTACCGGGTCATCCTCTTCCTGCTCGCAGTGGGTGAGGAATTCGGCGACGTCAAAGCCGATGCCGCCAGCGCCGATAATGGCCACCCGCGCTCCGCAATGTCGTCTGCCTTCAATGACGTCGATGTAACTGGCCACCTTCGGATGATCGATTCCCGGCAGGTCCGGCACGCGTGGCGTCACGCCGGTCGCCACGGCAATGACGTCGTAGCTGCCTTCGCTCAGGTCATCACACGTTGCACGGGTATTTAACCTGACCTGCACGCCGGCGGCGTGCAGCCGTGTTCGGAAGTAGCGCAGGGTTTCATTGAATTCTTCCTTGCCGGGAATACGGCGAGCGTAGTTGAACTGGCCGCCGATGTCTGTCCCTGCCTCGTACAGCGTCACACGGTGGCCGCGTTCGGCCGCGGTTAACGCACAGGCCAGTCCGGCCGGTCCGCCGCCGACCACCGCCAGGTGTTTCCGCGACGGGGTAGCCGTCACCGTCCACTCCGTTTCCCGGCATGCGCGGGGATTGACCAGGCAGGTCGTCAAGCGGCCGCCAAACGCATGGTCCAGACAAGCCTGGTTACAGGCGATACAAGTATTGATTTCATCTGCCCTGTTCTGTGCGGCCTTCACGACGAAATGCGAATCCGCCAGCAGCGGCCTAGCCAGCGACACCATGTCCGCCTCGCCGTCGCCCAGGAGGCGCTCGGCAACATCGGGGTGATTGATGCGGTTACTGGCAACAACCGGGATGCCGACCTCACGCCTGATGCGCGCCGTAAGGCCGGCAAAGGCGGCGCGAGGCACCATGGTAGCAATAGTTGGAACGCGAGCTTCGTGCCAGCCGACGCCACAGTTGAGGATCGAGGCTCCTGCGTCCGCCACTCCCTTTGCAAGACACACGACTTCATCCCAGGTGTTGCCGCCTTCTACAAGATCGAGCAGGGAAATGCGATAGATGAGGATGAAATCCGGGCCGGTAGCTGCCCGTACCCGCCGAACGGCCTCGATGGCGAATCGCATGCGGTTCTTGAGCGAACCGCCCCATGCGTCGTCCCGCCTGTTCGCGCGTGTCGCAAAAAACTGGTTGATGAGATAACCCTCCGATCCCATCACTTCGACTCCATCATAGCCGGCCGCGCGTGCTAACTGCGCCGCCCGTGCGTAATCGTCCAGGGTCCGCTCGATGTCGTCCTGCGTCATCTCGCGGGGGACCGCGGACGATATCGGCGACTTGACTGCGGAAGGCGCGACGCCAAAGCGATGGTGCGCGTAACGGCCGGCATGCAGCAGCTGCAACGCGACGTATCCGTCCGCCGCATGGACCGCTTCGGGAATGACCCGGTGGCGCCAGGCTTCTTCCTCGCTTGAAAACTCCCGCATACCTGCCCACATGTTGCCCTCTGCATTCGGCGATACGCCGCCCGTCACGATCAAGCCAACGCCGCCAGCAGCGCGTTCAGCATAGAACGCTGCCATGCGATGCGGGCCATCGGGCAAGTCTTCGAGGCCCGTATGCATGGAGCCCATGAGCACCCGATTCGGCAGAGTACAGAATCCCAGGTCGAGCGGCGAAAGGAGATGCGGATAAGGATGGGTCATGCAGCCCTCCTGTACATGGATTCAATAAGTTCAGCATATTTCTGGTTGACGAGCTTGCGCTTAAGCTTCATCGTCGGCGTCATTTCCTCGTCTTCCGCCGTCAGTTGCGTTTCAATCAGGCGGAATTCCTTGATCTGCTCGACGCGGGCGAACTGAGTATTGACCTTCTGGATTTCCTGGCCGATGAGATCGATCACTTCCTTGCTCCGCGCTAAGGAACGGTAGTCCGAGAACGGAATATTGCGTTCCTGAGCCCACTGTTCGACGTTCTCCTGGTCGATCATGACGAGGCAGCTGAGGTAGGGCCGCTTGTCGCCGATGACCACGGCATCAGTGACGTAGGGGCTGAACTTGAGCTGGTTTTCCAGCTCGGATGGAGTAATGTTCTTACCGCCGGCGGTAATGATGATGTCCTTCATGCGATCGGTAATGTAGAAATAACCATCCTCATCCACACGCCCTACGTCGCCGGTATGCATCCAGCCATCGACCAGCACCTCCGCGGTCTTTTCCGGCATGTTCAGGTAGCCCATGAAAACCTGTGGACTGCGAACCAGCAACTCTCCTTCTTTTGACACGCGCACTTCGGTGCCCGGCAGGGGGATACCAATGCTGCCCGGCTTCGCACGTCCAGCGGGATTGCAGGTAGCGCCGCCGGTCACTTCCGTCATGCCCCACAGCTCGCACATTTCAATGCCCAGCGCCATATACCACCGGATCAGGTCAGGCGAAATCGGCGCTGCCCCAGTCACGCCCAGCGAGGCCCGGTCCAGCCCGATCATACGGCGCACATTGTTGAGCACCAGCTTGCGAGCGAGCCACTCCTTTAGCTTTATATGGGGCGGCACCGGTTTCCATTCTTCTCGGTAGCTGCTGGCTTCCTTTCCGATTGCTACTGCCTTGTTGTACGCCCACTGTTCCAGGGGCGTCGCTTCTTTCAATGCGATCGTCACGCTTGAATAGAGCTTTTCCCAGATGCGGGGCACGGCAAAGAAGATATCAGGTTGAATTTCACGAATATTGTCGAAGACAGTTTCCGGATTTTCGACGAAATTCATTCGTGCATCCGACAGAATCGCGTAATAAGCGCCGAAAATGCGCTCCGCTACGTGACAGAGCGGGAGAAAGGCAACCCGTTCCCTTCGCTGATTGCGTGGAAGAAATTCTAGCAAGGTAGTGGTCGATGCGAGAACGTTAGCATGCGAAAGCATTGCGCCCTTCGGCTTGCCGGTCGTCCCGGACGTATACACCAGGACCGCCAGGTCGGATGCGGTGCGCGAGCCGATGCGCTTCTTGATGATGTCTCGATTGGATTGCAGGTATACCCGTCCCCGTTGCCTTAACCTGTCCAGGCTGAGGATATCTGGATCATCAAGTTTGGAAAGTCCTTCCATATCGAAGACAATTACCTTCCGTACCTGCGGCAGCTGCTCACGGATTTCAAGGTATTTGTCAAGCTGCTCGTCGTCCTCGACAAAAAGGTACACCGCGTTCGAGTCATTGCACAGGTACTCGACCTGCGCCGCCGAATCGGTCGGATAAATCCCGTTGACCGCGCCGCCTGCGCTCAGTGCAGCCAGGTCCGACCACACCCATTCCTTGCAGGTGTTGGAGAGAACGGCAATGACCTCGCCAGGCTCGAAGCCGAGCGAAATCAGCCCGGCGCCGATCTCGGTGGTGATCTCGCCGACTTGCCGATAGGAATAGGATTGCCAGATCCCGAACTCCTTCTGGCGCATCATAAAGGCTTCTCCGCGTTCTGCGACGAAATGCCAGAACATTCTCGGTATCGTATCGAAAGGTGACTGCTGGACGTGATTGGACGCGTGCATCATGTGTAGTTCCGTCATGTTCGAAGTGTTGGTTAACGTTGGTATCGATTAGCGCCAGGTCTTCTTTTTCTTCCAGCGCCGTTCACCCCGCACACCGCTATCCTTCATCCCGAGATAGAACTCCTTGATGTCTTCTTTTTCGCGCAGGCGTTCGCAGGTATCCTCCATCACGATCCTGCCGTTCTCCAGAACGTAACCGTAATCCGCCGCATTCAGTGCCATGTTCGCGTTCTGCTCGACTAGAAGGATTGTGGTCCCGCGCTCGCGATTGATCCGGACCACGATCTCGAAAATTTCCTTTGTCAGTTTTGGACTCAGACCCAGGCTAGGCTCGTCGAGAAGGATCACTTCCGGATTAGCCATCAGCGCGCGGGAGATGGCCAGCATTTGCTGCTGACCGCCGGAGAGCAGCCCTGCGTTCTGCTCCGCTCGCTCCTTAAGGATAGGAAAATAGGAAAACACCTTTTCCATATCGCGCGCCACGCCATCCCGGTCTTTCCGGGTAAACGCGCCCATGGTCAGGTTGTCGCGTACCGACAATAGCGCGAAGACTTCCCGGCCCTCCGGTACGTGGCTGATCCCCTTGCGAACAATATTTGCGGGGTCCCAAGACGTGATATCGGTGTCCTGGTATTCCACATTGCCTTTGGTCGGATCGAGCACGCCGGAGATCGTCTTAAGGATCGTACTTTTACCGGCGCCGTTGGAGCCAAGTACCGTCGCGATTTCCCCTTTGCGTACCTTCAGGCTGACGCCGCGAATGGCTTTCACCGGCCCGTAGGCGCTTTCCACGTTGGACAGTTTGAGTACCGTGTTGTCAATGGCGGCGTTCATGCAACCCTCCTGAGGTTGGATACATCGTCGATCGTCCCAAGATACGCCTCGACGACGCCGGGATGCGACTGGACTTCGCGTGGCGATCCCAGTGCGAGGACTTCGCCCTGGTTCATCGCAAGCACGCGGTCGGACACGCGTGACACCAGCGTCATGTCGTGCTCGACCATGAGGACGGTGATGCCGAGCTCATCCTTGATGTCCCGGATCCACCACGCCATGTCCTCGGTTTCCTCGACATTCAAGCCTGAGGATGGCTCATCAAGGAGGATCAGCTTCGGACCGGAACAGAGCGCGCGTCCGAGCTCGACCACTTTGCGTGTGCCGTAAGGCAGGCCTGCTACGAGCGAATCTCGGTAATGCTGCAAGTTCAGCAGTTCAATTACTTCTTCGGCCTTGGTCCGTGCCGCCAGTTCGGAGCGCTGCGTACGGGGCGCAAACAGCAGGTCGCTCCAGAAGCTTGAGGTCCGGTGCGCGTGGTAGCCGATCAGCAGATTCTGCAGCACGGTTGCATGTTCAAACAGCTCGATGTTCTGGAAGGTACGCGCAATGCCCAGCGTGGCGACGGCATAGGGCGGAGTAGAGGTCAGGTCTTGGCCGTTGAACGTGATTCTCCCGGAGGTCGCCGTATAAATGCGACTGATAAGATTAAACACAGTCGTCTTGCCAGCGCCGTTCGGACCAATTAGCGTGAATACCTCCCCACGCCGCACATCGAAGCTGACGTTATGGACAGCACGTACCCCGCCGAAATGGACTGACAGGTCCTTGACAGATAAGAGAACATTGGTCATCGGTAGCGGCTCCATCATTTGAGGCGTTCGGATTTTTGAAAGGATTTTTGCCTCTTGAACATGCCGCGGCGGTAGAACGGGAAAAGTTCGAGATAGGTGCGCATCTTCATCCAGCGACCGTACAGCCCTTGCGGCTCGAACAGCACGAAAGCCATCAGAACGAGGCCGTATACCACCGCCTGCATGCCAGCCGCCTGGGAGATGGCCGGAGGAAGCCAGTCTTTGCTGAGCGCGATTAGCTGCGGCATCGTGATCAGGAAGATGGCCCCAAGGAAGGCGCCGTGCACCGAACCGAGCCCGCCAACAACGACCAGCAGCAGCAAGTCAATGGATTGCAAGATCCCGAACTGTTCAGGCGATATGAAGCGCAGCTTGTGCGCATATAACGCCCCCGCGATACCGACTAGTGCTGCAGAGAACGCGAACGACACCGTCTTGTAACGGGACAAATTGATTCCCATGCTTTGCGCGGAAATCTCCGAGTCACGAATCGCCACAAAAGCACGACCGGTGGATGAACGCAGCAGGTTCAGTACGCCAAGCGTCACCAGTACACAGATGATTAAGCATGTGTAATAGAACGACTGCTCGGTATTGAGCGGAAAGCCAAGCATGCTGGCGGCCTTGACCGCCTTGCCGTTGTTGCCGCCGGTGACACTTTCCCAACGGGCCATACCCTCCTCGACGATGAAGCCGAAAGCCAGGGTGGCGATGGCGAGGTAAATGCCTTTCACACGAAGCGCAGGAAGGCCGATGACGACGCCCGCCGCGGCCGATAGCACGGCTGCCGCGAGCAACGATACCGGAAGCGGCATACCGGCACCGGCGAGGAAGGCAGCCGTATATGCACCCACCCCGAGGAAGGCCGCGTGGCCGATTGACAGTAGTCCGGTGAACCCGGCCAGCACCATCAGTCCCAGGCCGGCGATGGCATAGATCAGCACGAACGAGAGCTGGGACACCCAATAGCTCGGCAAGATTACCGGGGCTGCAGCCATTACAAGCAGCAGTGTGCCGTACCAGAAACCTTGGCCGCCGTGCTTGACCAGTCGAGTGTCTTGTTGATAATCAGTCTTAAACAGGAATCTCATGGCTCGCCCTATACTTTCTTGCGCATGTTTTCACCGAACAGGCCGTTCGGCTTTACCATCAACATAATCAGAACAACGATGTACGCAGCGATGTCCTTGATTCCCTCGGGAAGATAGAAGCCCGCGAGCGACTCGACGACACCGATGATCAGTCCGCCGACAATCGCCCCGGGCAGGCTGCCGAATCCGCCTACCACGGCGGCAGGAAAGGCCTTGAGGCCAATGAAGCCCATGTTCACGTGGACAAAGGTAATCGGGGCAAGCAACAGGCCTGCAATCGTTGCCACGGCGGCGGACAGCCCCCACACCACGCCGTTCAGTCGCCTCACGGGAATACCCATGTAATAGGCGGCGAGCTGATTTTGTGACGACGCCTGCATCGCGATGCCTAATTTGCTGTACTTAAACATCAGATAGAGACCGGCGCAGAGAAGCCCGGTGACGATGATGACGACGACCTGCTCTGCACTGAGCACCGCGCTGCCTATGTTCCAGACCACGCCCTTGTACGGAACCGGGAATGCGTGTGTCTCTGTCCCCAAAGTCGGCACCATGGTCATCAGGCCACGGCTGACATAACCTGCGCCGATGGTAAGCATGACCACGGTGAATTGCGGTTGGCCAAGTATGGGACGGATGACTGCACGTTCGACCAATGCGCCGAAGCCGGCCATGCCAGCGACGGCAATGGCGATTGCAAGGGGAAACGGCAGGCCCGCTACCTGAATAAGTATAAGTCCGCAGAACGCGCCGAGCATCATCAGCTCGCCTTGCGCAAAGTTGACCGTTTCTGTCGCTTTATAAATGAGAACGAAGCCGAGGGCAATTAGCGCGTAAATGCACCCCAATGCCACGCCCGATATGATGAGCTGAAGTAGTAACAAAGTCGTCTCCTGGATTGCTTAAGCGGCATATGCGCCGCCCGCATTTATTGTTCTGCAAAGCCGGATCCGTGTCCCTCCCGCAGGAGGAGCCCGTCTAGCCTGTGGCCTTGCGGAGCCTTACCGGTCCGGAAACCGGAAGATGAGTGAACGATATGTCACGAACAGCGGACCGTCTTGCGTAAATCTGCTATTGCTGGATTTGCCATCGGTCCTGAGAAGGGGTGACTACATCATTCTTTACGGAATCGGAAACAGCGCGTGCCCGATACCAGAGGGGATAAAACTTCGCCACGATTTCACCCGAGGTATCGAGCGCGTGACAGCCATCTAAATTGAATGGTTTTCTGTCTGGCTGCAGTGGGATCTCACCGGCCAGGGTTTGAAGCACGGCAGTTCCCATGCCGAGCAGCAGTTCGGTCATATGGGTGCAACCATTCAGGTCCCCGACTAGCTGCAGGACGTTCCGACGGAATCCGGTACCCACGCGTGTACCGACAAGGGTGGTGTAAACCGATACGATCTTGCCGCACATGCCTTCGAAGGGAGAGGCGTCTGTCGACGCCGCCACGTCCTTGATCACACCCGTCTCATCGACTGTCAGGCGCAAGAACATGCTATGGATTGGTTCGTTCGCTGCCCGCCCGCCGCCGGGCCACGCTGCTTCTTGCGGGCGAACATCTAGCAGATGCCCCTCGACATCCCAAAGACCGTCGACGCGTTTGTAACCCTTGAACGAAATAGTCCGGGAATGGGCAAGCTCCCTGTCAGATGCTGTAGCAGGCAAAGGCAAGACAAGAACTCCAGAAGGTGGATAACGGAGTGCGGCCGGGCGGTGCTTTCACGGTCCCCGGGTGGCAAGGAAATCAAAGGCTAGCAGGTTAAGGGCAACAAAACTTGTGAAAAGCGGCTACGGTCAACCGGAACGTATTCATTCTAAGCAGGTGAGCAAAAGTTCTTTTCCGCTACGCGCCTGAGCCAGAATCGTCGTGATCGCATGCCTGATGTTTGCAGTGCTTCATGGTCCAATAGCCCGTTCAGGTGATCGATGAACGCTGCAACCTGATCGTCGATCGAGGTGAATTGTTTATTCGCGCAGATAGCATCCTTGCCCTGTCCCCATAGCGTACCCATCGGGTTGAGCTCCGGTGCACGTTTGGGTAACAACAGTAGCCGGATACCCAGGCGTGCTGCCATTAGCTACGAAGCATGCGCGTTATGACTCTTGTGGCTATCGAGTACCGTCGCAACTTGGGAGCCACGATAATGGAGCCGCATCAGGCGCAAGAATGCTTGAAAGTCTTGAGCCTGTTGCCGACGCCGGACCAGAAACAAGCGATGCCTTGTCAGTACTGCTGGGCGAAGACGCCAAGGGTTTATCGGCCAATGTGGTCAGCCGTCTGAAGGCACAATGGTCTGACGAATGGCGGCAATGGGACCGGCGTGATCTGAGTACGGCCCGCTATGTCTACTGGTGGGCCGATGGGATTCACACTGGCGTCAAGAGTGAAGGAGCCGATGGTCAATGCCTGCTAGTGATCATCGGTGTGACGCCGGATGGCAGGAAGGAGCGTGTTGCCATTGCCGACGGCTTCCGCGAATCAAAGGCGTCATGGCAAGAGGTACTGCTGGACTTGAAGGCGCGTGGTTTGCAGGCGGGTCCCTTGCTGGTCACCGGCGATGGTGCCATGGGCTTCTGGGCGGCACTGGAGGAGGTGTTTCCGGCGACAAGAGCGCAGCGCTGCTGGTTCCACAAGATGGGGAATGTGTTAAATGCCTTGCCTGCATCACAGCAGGCCAAAGCAAAGGCGGCCATGCAAGACATCTTTATGGCTGCCACCAGGGACGACGCCATGGCGGCATTCAACCGATTCATCGCCACTTATGGCGCGAAGTACCCGAAAGCGACCGACAAGCTCGTTCAGGACAAAACCAGCTTGCTGGCGTTCTATGACTTCCCGGCCGAACATTGGCAGCACGTACGGACCACCAATCCGATTGAATCAACGTTTGCGACGGTAAGGCATCGGACCACACGCTCACGCAACTGCCTCTCGCGGGCGGCGTTCCTGGGATTGGCGTTCAAGCTGATGGAGGAAGCGGAGAAGTCATGGCGCAGGATTCGCGGTGCTGACAGGATCGGTCCGCTGCTTGACGGCGTGCCGTTCAAAGATGGAATACCAGTGCAAGACGATCTACTGGAACAACAGAAACTCGCCGCCTGAAAACACTATGCCTCAGAGGCTGTGAATACCAGATTTAATGGAATGGTCGCCCCTCCGGAAACGGCATCGATGTGCCAAAGTAGAGTTGGGCAAAACTACTTATACGAAAGGAGCGACCACCATGCAGCTTACGACAATTGGTATCGATTTGGCAAAAAGCGTGTTCCAGGTTCATGGAGTGGATGTGCATGGCAAAGTTGCCCTCAGGAAGCAGCTCAAGCGCAGTCAGATGGCAACTTTCGTTACCAACCTGCTGCGTTGCCTCATCGGCATGGAAGCGTGCGGCAGCGCACATTACTGGGCGCATAAGCTGCAAGCGCTGGGCCATATCGTCAAGCTGATGGCGTCGCAATTCCTCAAACCCTATGTCAAGACCAACAAGCATGATGCGGCCGATGCTGAAGCGATCTGCAACCTTGTACGCCGCATCCCGGGCCTTGAGGTTTTTCAGCTTCGTATCACTCAGAGGCATAGCCTGGGCCTCCGTCTCCCACCGTTTACCGTCAGAGTATCAAGACGGTAAACGGTTCCACCCGCGACCGGTCTCAAATTCTACCGCCACATTTACCGTCAAAAACCGCGGGATGTAACAACACGCGTTGGGACGGCAAAAACGAAAAAGCCCTTGATAGACAAGGGCTTGATGCGAATCTTGGTATGGTAAAAAACGCGATGAGCCGCTACCGAATCATTCCCACTCGATCGTGGCCGGCGGCTTGCCGGAGATATCGTAGACAACACGATTAAGTCCGCGCACTTCATTGATGATGCGGTTCGACACCTTGCCCAGCAATTCATGCGGCAGATGCGCCCAATGCGCAGTCATGAAATCCTGCGTCTGCACGGCACGCAAGGCAACGACGTATTCATAGGTACGCCCATCGCCCATCACGCCCACCGATTTCACCGGCAGAAAAACGGCGAATGCCTGGCTGGTCTTGTCGTACCACGATTTGCCTTCGTCATCGCTTGTATTGCGCAGCTCTTCGATGAAGATCGCATCCGCGCGGCGCAGCAGGTCGGCATATTCCATCTTCACTTCACCAAGGATACGCACGCCCAGGCCCGGTCCCGGGAAGGGATGGCGGTAGACCATGTCGTGCGGCAGTCCGAGCGCCACGCCCAGTTCGCGCACTTCGTCCTTGAACAGTTCACGCAAGGGTTCGAGCAGTTTCAGGTTGAGCGTCTCGGGCAGGCCGCCGACGTTGTGGTGGCTCTTGATGGTATGTGCAGTCTTCTTGCCCTTGCCCGCGCTTTCGATCACGTCGGGATAGATGGTGCCCTGCGCCAGCCATTTGGCGTTCTTGAGCTTGCCGGCTTCGGCCTGGAATACTTCGACAAATTCGCGGCCGATGATCTTGCGCTTGGCTTCGGGATCGGTGACGCCGGCGAGCTGGCCCATGAACTGCTCGGTCGCATCGACGTGAATGACTTTCACGCCAAGGTTCTTGCCGAACATGTTCATCACCATCGTGCCTTCATCCAGGCGCAGCAGTCCATGGTCGACAAAGACGCAAGTCAATTGATCGCCGATGGCGCGATGGATCAGCGCGGCGGCGACGCTACTGTCGACGCCGCCTGACAAGCCGAGGATGACTTCGTCGCTGCCCACCTGCTTGCGAATCGCTTCCACTGCTTCGGATATATAGTCGGGCATGTTCCAGTCGGATTTGCAGCCGCAGATTTCATGCACGAAGCGGCCCAGCATGGCCTTGCCCTGTACCGTATGCGTGACCTCGGGATGGAACTGCAGCGCGTACAGCTTGCGCTCTTCGTCGGCCATGCCGGCGATCGGGCAGTTGTCGGTGGATGCCATCAGCTTGAAGCCGGGCGGCATGTCGATAATCTTGTCGCCGTGGCTCATCCAGACCTTGAGCATGCCGTGACCTTCTTCGGTCACGAAATCGGCAATGCCGTTCAACAATGCCGTATGGCCGCGGGCGCGTACTTCGGCATAGCCGAATTCGCGCACCTTGCCGTTTTCTACCTTGCCGCCGAGCTGTTCGGCCATGGTTTGCATGCCGTAGCAAATGCCAAGGACCGGCACGCCCAGCTCGAATACCGCCTGCGGCGCGCGCGGCGTATCGCCTTCCGTCACCGAGTTCGGACCGCCCGACAGGATGACACCGGCTGCGCCGTAGCTGCGCACAAAATCGTCGCTGACATCATAGGGAAAAACTTCCGAGAACACGCCAGCTTCGCGTACGCGACGCGCAATCAGTTGCGTGACCTGGGAACCGAAATCGAGAATGAGAATTTTAGAGTGCATGGAAGGAGCAGAGGTAAGTAATCAGGGTGAATCGGGAGGCGTCGCATTCATGACCTTGTTGCGCCCGGAATCCTTGGCGGCGTACAGGGCCACGTCGGCGCGGCTGATCAGTTCTTCCGTCGTTGCCGTGGGAAACATGTCGGTCGAGGCGACTCCGGCACTGATCGTCAGGTTCAGGTTTGTTCCGCCTATCGCTTCCGGTTGCGCCGCAATCGCGGCGCGCATGCGTTCGGCCACCGTCATCGCGGTCGCATGCGAGGCCCCCGGCAGCACAATCAGAAATTCTTCGCCGCCGTAGCGGCCGAGTGCTTCCTGCGGCCGGATGCACGAGCGCAGGCGGCTGGCCACCTTGACGAGGACGGCATCGCCGGCAGGATGACCGTAAGTGTCGTTAATCTTTTTGAAGTAGTCGAGGTCTGCCACGATCAGCGACAAAGGCAGGCCTGCCTTGTCGCAGCGGATAGCCTCGATCGTCAGTATGCGCATGATGGCGCCGCGATTCCAGGTACCGATTAAGGGATCGATCAAGGATTTGCGACGCAGATTCTTGTTCTTTTTTTGCAGGTCGAGTTGCGATGCATTGACCGAACGCAGTTCAAGTTCGCGTTCAACCAGTCCGGCTAAGTCTGCCAGCATCTGCCGCTCGCTTTCGCGAAACAACGCACGCGGCGTGTAATCCACCAGGCTGAGATTGCCTACCAGTACCTTGTCCTGGTTGTACACCGGATGCGAAGCATAGAAGCGGATATGCGGCGCCCCGTTGACCGCAGGATGCAAAGCCAGCGACGCATGCCGCCGCGTATCGTGAACGACTACCGTTTCATCGGACAGCGAGATGTCATGACAAAAGGCGGTTTCGACACCATTCGCCGCCGGATCGCTGCTGAGCTGCGGCGGTATCGTATTGCCGAACGCAATGACGCAATTCGCGACGTCGAACAATTTCTTGCCGATGCGGCGAATGCGCAATAGCTGAGGGTCGTTGTCCAAAGGGACCTCGACCTGTTCAGGGAGCGGTGCAGCAAGTCCGCCCCTTCCTTGGTCGGCGGGTTTATTCATGGCCATCCTTAACCTGCGACGCGATTAATCGGCGCGGTAGTTAGGCGCTTCCTTCGTAATCTGCACATCATGCACATGGGACTCGCGCATGCCGGCCGAAGTGATTTCGACGAATTCGGCCTTTTCGCGGAATTCGTCAATGCTCGCACAGCCGCAATAACCCATCGACGAACGTACGCCGCCTACCAGCTGATACAGGATTGCAAGCACGCTGCCCTTGTAAGGCACACGCCCTTCGATACCTTCGGGCACGAGCTTGTCGGCATTGTTGGACGAGTCCTGGAAATAACGGTCCGCCGATCCATCCGACATCGCGCCAAGGCTGCCCATGCCGCGATACGACTTGTAGCTGCGGCCCTGGTACAGGATGACTTCGCCGGGCGCCTCTTCAGTACCGGCGAACATGCTGCCCATCATCACGCTCGACGCGCCAGCGGCGAGTGCCTTCGAGATATCGCCGGAGAAACGGATGCCGCCGTCGGCGATACAGGGAATGCCGCTGTTCTTGAGTGCATCGGCAACGTTGGAGATCGCAGTGATCTGCGGAACACCGACGCCGGCAACGATACGCGTGGTACAGATCGAGCCGGGACCGATACCGACCTTGACGCCGTCGGCGCCGTGCTCAGCCAGCGCAAGCGCCGCGGCAGCTGTTGCGATATTGCCGCCGATGACATCGACTTGCGGATAATTGTTCTTGACCCATTTCACGCGGTCCAGCACGCCTTTGGAATGCCCGTGTGCGGTATCGACCACGATCACGTCGACGCCGGCCTTGACCAGCAGGTCGATACGTTCTTCATTGTCGGCGCCGACACCGACCGCTGCGCCGACGCGCAGCTTGCCGTGTTCATCCTTGCATGCGTTCGGATGCTCGGTCGCTTTCTGGATGTCCTTGACGGTGATGAGGCCGCGCAGCTCAAAGGAATCGTTGACGACGATCACGCGTTCCAGGCGGTGCTTGTTCATCAGGCGCTTGGCTTCGGACAGCTCCGCGCCTTCCTTGACCACCACGAGTTTTTCGCGCGGTGTCATTTTTGCGCGCACTTCCGCATCCAGCTCGCCTTCAAAACGCAGATCGCGGTTGGTGATGATACCGACGACGGTTTTTCCTTCGACCACCGGGAAGCCGCTGATGCCATGCTGTTCGGACAAGGCAATCACATCGCGAATGCGTGTGGTCGGCGGAATCGTGATCGGATCGCGCACCACGCCGGATTCGAAGCGCTTGACCTTGGCGACTTCACGCGCCTGATCCTTTGGCTTCAGGTTCTTGTGCACGATACCGATGCCGCCTTCTTGCGCCATGGCGATCGCCAGACGCGCTTCGGTGACCGTATCCATCGCAGCCGACAGCAGCGGAATATTCAGCGTGATGTTGCGCGTCAGGCGCGTCGTCAGGTTGGTATCTTTGGGAAGGATGTCCGAGTAGGCCGGCACGAGCAGCACGTCATCGAATGTGAGTGCTTTTTGGAGGAGACGCATAGTGATTCCTATAGGCGCAAAGCCGCATTATACAGAAATCCTTCTATTGCGTCGTTTTTAAGTCCTATTGCGATATAAGGAACAGGCAAGTTGATTGACAGTGCAGTCAAAGCATGGCGAAATCCATTTATGACTTTGATGCAAGGATGCATATGAGTACCCTGTTCCGTAAAGTTGTCATCGTGACTCTGCTCTCCATGGGAATCGCCGGTGCCGCGCAAGCCCAGTACGTGTGGCTGGATGAAAAGGGCACCAAGCAGTTTTCCGATTTGCCGCCGCCGGTGTCGGTACCGCCCAGCCGGATTCTCAAGCAGCCTAGGGGCGCTCGTTCGCTTGAGCCGGTTGCGACTGCGCCATCCGCGTCGGCAAGCCCAGGCAATGAGACCGCCGCCCCGATGACCACTGCGGAAAAGAATGCTGAATTCCGCAAACGCCAGAATGAGCGCGCCGAAAAGGAAAAGAAGGCATCCGAAGAAGCCAAGCTCGCATCAGAGAAGATGAAGCAATGCGAACGCGCCCGGGAATACCATCGCTCGCTCGAATCTGGGGAGCGCATCTCGCGTAAAGACAAGGATGGCGAACGTTCTTACTTGACGGACGAACAACGCGCGAACGAAATACGTGATGCGCAACGCGTACTGAGCGAATGCAAGTCGTAGGAAAGACCAGACTCGCTAGTCAGCAAGCCTAACGTCCTTTCTGCTGATCTTTCTTTACCACCCGGCGGCGACGCGCATCCTTCGGGTCGGCAATCAGCGGACGGTAAATTTCGACACGGTCGTGATCACGCAACACGGTATCGAGTTCCTTGAGTTTGCCGTAAATGCCGGTGCGCAGAGTAGTCAAATCGACATCGGGCAGTTCCCGCAGTAAGCCGCTGGCTTCGATCGCATTGCGTATAGTCGCACCCTGTGCAATACAGATCTCTTTCAAGAATTGTAAATCGGGACGCGCGTAACAGACCTGCACCTGAATTTCAGCCATACACCGACTCCGCCCGTTTGCAAAACGAATCCACGAAACTGCCGGCAATCATGTTGAAGACCGGCCCGATGATTTGCTCAAGCATCCTGCTGGAAAATTCGTAATGCAGTTCAAAGTCGATCTTGCAGGCATCAGCACGCAACGGCTTGAAATTCCAGGTGCCATGCAAATGCTTGAAAGGACCCTCAATCAACACCATGTTGATGGATGTCGGAGGCACATTTGTGTTCTCGGTAGAGAATGATTGCTTGACGCCATGGTAATTGATGTGAAGCATGGCAACTACCTTGTTTCCTTCACGCTGACGGACATCGGTGCCGCCGCACCAAGGTAAAAACTTGGGATAGTCCTCGATGTTGTCCACCAGCGCAAACATCTGTTCCGCGCTGTACCCAAGCAATACGGACTTATGCACGACAGCCATTGAAATTAACCGTTTGATAAAATACGAAGTTCAATTTTAACTGACCCGCCCTCTTTCCAGAATTCATGAGCATTATTGATAATAAAAAAGCCTTCCACGATTACTTCATTGAAGAGCGATTCGAGGCAGGCATGGTGCTTGAGGGCTGGGAAGTGAAAGCTATCCGCGCCGGCCGCGCACAACTCAAGGAATCCTATGTCATCGTGCGCAAGGGCGAAGTGTTTCTGTTCGGTGCGCATATCAGTCCGCTTGCCGCCGCGTCGACCCACATCTCGCCCGACCCCGTACGCACCCGCAAGCTATTGCTGAACGGCGACGAAATCAAGAAGCTGATTGGCAAGGTGGAACGTTCCGGCTATACGCTGGTGCCGATCAACCTGCACTACACCAAAGGCCGGATCAAATGCGAAATCGGCCTGGCAAAAGGCAAGAAGCAGCATGACAAGCGCGATAGCGAAAAGCAGCGCGACTGGCAACGCGAACAGCAGTCGATACTGAAACAGCACCGGCGCTGACGCCGGCTGGTCGATCTGATCGGCAATGCCCCGCGACGACGCGTCGCCAGAGTCCTGGCTCAATCTTCTTTATGCCCGCGGCTGCGACCTGACCACCTGCATCGCACTCGCAATCAAACCGCTGATGTCGCTCAAGTTGGCGGGCACGATGATGGAATTGTTGGTCTTCGCAAGTTTGGCAAACGCATCCACATATTGCTCGGCGACCTTCAGATTGACGGCGTCGGTCCCGCCCGGCTCGCGGATCGCCGCTGCGGTCTTGCGGATTGCTTCCGCACTCGCTTCGGCGATTGAAAGAATGGCAGCGGCTTCACCTTGCGCACGATTGATCGCCGCCTGCTTTTCACCTTCCGAGCGGGCGATCGACGCTTCGCGTTCTCCACTGGCGATATTGATCTGTTCCTGCCGCCGGCCTTCCGATGCGGCAATTAGTGCGCGCTTTTCGCGCTCTGCGGTAATCTGCGCCTGCATTGCATGCAGGATTTCATTCGGTGGCGTCAGATCCTTGATTTCATAGCGCAGTACCTTGACTCCCCAGTTCGCTGCAGACTCGTCGATAGCACTGACGATAGCCTTGTTGATGTGGTCGCGCTCTTCGAAAGTCTTGTCCAGTTCCATCCGGCCGATGACCGAGCGCAGCGTGGTCTGCGCGAGTTGAGTGATGGCGGCGATATAGTTGGACGAACCATATGATGCGCGCATGGCATCAGTCACTTGAAAATACAGAATGCCGTCGACCTGCAGTTGGGTATTGTCCTTGGTGATGCAAACCTGACTGGGCACGTCGAGCGGGATTTCCTTCAATGAATGCTTGTATGCGATCCTGTCGATAAAAGGCAGCACGATATTGAGTCCCGGTCCCAGCGTCGCATTGTATTTCCCAAGGCGTTCGACCACCCAGGCATGCTGTTGCGGCACGACATTGATGGTCTTGATGACGAAGACGACGGCGATGATGAACAGGACAAGACTGAGACTGCCGAAGCTGATTTCCATGGCGATTCCCTTTTAGTTGTTATCGTGAATGGCTGAGCGCAAGGATCAGCCGGTTTCCACGGATTTCCCTGATGACGAAAGCACCCGGCCGGGCTGCAGAACCATCCTGCAGTTCGGCGTCCCAGTAAGCGCCACGGTACATGATGCGAGCAGTTTTCGGCTCCCCTTCGTTGCCGGACCATGCATCGACATGGACGGTTTGCCCGATATCGAGGTTGACATTCGGATCGCGTGCCGCATCCCGGCGTGCTATATGCCCCCACCGGGTTTTGCGCAGCGCATAGGTGGCGGCGATTCCGATTGCGGCGGCGATCAGCAATTGCACGGGGCGATTCGACGTTCCCAGCGAAGCAAGGCCGGCGGCAGCCATTCCGATACCGATCATGAGCAGATAAAAGGTGCCGGTAAACATTTCCAGGACAACCAGTACCCCCGCCAAGCCGAACCACAGCATCCAGTCTGTCATGCAAGCATCCTTTCAGTCGTAAAGCGATTGTACAAACAAAAAGCCCCTGTGGCCCATAAGGGCAACAGGGGCGCAATACAACAAAGTACTGCTATTTTTGTTGGTTGTTGTACGGGGCGTTGTACGTTCACAAGTTGGCTCAAGTCTAATCGAAAACCCTTCTTGTTTGAACGCTTTCGGCCGCTTTTACCGTCATCTTTCGCCTGCAAACAACACAATGCGACAGATCAAAATGCGGACCACCGGCCCGCATTTTGTCAATCGACCAAACAGGCTGGGCGATCAGCTGGCGGAAGCAAGCTTCTGCCAAGTATCGACCACCGTATCGGGGTTGAGGGATATCGAAGCGATTCCTTCCTTCATCAGCCACTCGGCAAAGTCCGGATGGTCCGATGGTCCCTGACCGCAGATGCCGATGTATTTGCCCTGTGCGATACATGCTGCAATCGCCTTCGACAGCAAGGCACGCACCGCATCGTCGCGTTCATCGAAGTCAGCCGCCAGCAACTCCATGCCGGAATCACGGTCCAGTCCAAGCGTCAACTGGGTCAAATCGTTGGAGCCGATCGAGAAACCGTCGAAGAATTCCAGGAAGCGGTCCGCCAGAATCGCGTTCGATGGCACTTCGCACATCATGATCAGGCGCAAGCCGTTTTCGCCACGCTTGAGGCCGTTCTTGGCCAGCAAATTGACGACCTTTTCCGCCTGTCCCAAGGTGCGCACGAAGGGCACCATGATCTCGACGTTGGTGAGGCCCATGTCGTTGCGCACGCGCTTCATCGCTTCGCATTCCATCTGGAACGATTCGGCAAAATCTTCCGCCAGATAGCGTGCCGCACCGCGGAATCCCAGCATTGGATTTTCTTCATCCGGCTCGTAACGCGAACCGCCGATCAGCTTCTTGTACTCGTTCGACTTGAAGTCGGACAGACGAACGATGACCGGCTTCGGCCAGAACGCTGCAGCGATGGTTGCTATGCCTTCGGCCAGCTTGTCGACATAGAAGGCCTTCGGCGATGCATGGCCGCGCGCAACGGATTCGACTGCTTTCTTCAGGTCTGCATCGATTCCCGGATATTCGAGGATGGCTTTCGGATGCACGCCGATGTTGTTGTTGATAATGAATTCCAGGCGCGCGAGACCGACGCCGCCATTGGGAATCGACTGGAAGTCGAACGCCAGTTGCGGATTACCCACATTCATCATGATCTTCAGCGGCAGCGAGGGCAATTCGCCACGCGAGACTTCGGTGATCTCGGTTTCAAGCAAGCCATCATAAATTCGGCCCTCGTCGCCTTCGGCGCAGGACACGGTGACCAGCGTGCCATCTTTCAGCATGTCGGTCGCATTGCCGCAGCCCACAACCGCAGGCACGCCAAGTTCGCGCGCAATGATCGCCGCGTGGCAGGTACGACCGCCACGGTTGGTGACGATCGCGGATGCGCGTTTCATCACCGGTTCCCAGTTGGGATCGGTCATGTCGGCGACCAGCACGTCGCCCGGCTGCACGCGTTCCATTTCGGATGGATCGTGGATCACGCGCACCGGACCGGCGCCGATCTTCTGGCCGATCGCACGGCCCGATGCCAGCACCGTGCCGCTGCTCTTGAGCTTGAAGCGTTGCTGCGCGTCAGTTGCCTTTTGCTGGGATTTCACGGTTTCCGGACGTGCCTGCAGGATGTATAGCTTGCCGTCGCGGCCGTCCTTGCCCCATTCGATGTCCATCGGATGGCCGTAATGCTTTTCGATGATGACCGCATACTTGGCCAGTTCGACGATCTCCTGATCGGTCAGCGAGTAACGATTGCGCAGTTCGATCGGCACGTCCACCGTCTTCACGGAACGGCCAGCTTTGGCTTCACCGGTAAATTCCATCTTGATCAGCTTGGAACCGATATTGCGACGGATGATAGGCAATTTGCCCTGCTCAAGCATGGGCTTGTGCACGTAAAACTCGTCCGGATTGACCGCACCCTGCACCACGGTTTCGCCCAGACCATAACTGGAGGTAATGAATACGACGTCCTTGAAGCCGGATTCGGTATCCAAAGTAAACATCACGCCAGCCGCACCGACGTCGGAACGGACCATGCGCTGGACGCCTGCCGACAACGCCACTTCCGCGTGCGTAAAGCCCTTGTGAACACGATAGGAAATCGCACGGTCGTTATAGAGCGATGCGAAAACGTGCTTCATTGCCTCAAGCACATTGTCGAGCCCAACAACGTTAAGGAAGGTTTCCTGCTGGCCTGCGAACGAAGCATCCGGCAAGTCTTCGGCCGTTGCGGACGAACGGACGGCGAACGACATTTCCGCTGATGAATCAGCGACCAGCTGGTTGTAGAATTCCTGGATTTCCTGTTCCAGACGCGGCTGGAACGGCGTATCGATAATCCATTGACGAATTTCGGCGCCGGCCTGGGCCAGTGCGCGGACATCGTCCACATTCAGCGACGCCAGCCGATCGGCAATGCGTTGCGCCAGCGTGGCACCGCCATTCACGCTGTGATCGAGGAAATCGCGAAATGCCTGCGCGGTGGTCGCAAAACCACCGGGCACGCGCACACCTGCGCCAGCCAATTGGCTGATCATCTCGCCGAGCGAGGCGTTCTTGCCGCCGACGGACTCGACGTCCGTCATTCTCAGGTTTTCAAATGAAGCTACGTATGTAGCCCCCTGGGTCGCCCCAATAGATACTGCGTTGGACATAACTACACCTGTTTTGATGATAAGAAATCTGCATATGCGCCTTCGCCGCCCGGATCTTTTTGTTATTCTTGGTGGGCACGATGTTGGTCATTAATTGATCGTCATTTTACAGCGTGCAACTGCATCCTGCCGTATACAATTTTTCACTTACCGTTGATCTATATTCAATTCGATTATGCCAGACTTGCCTGCCCACCATTTACCGCCCGCCGACCGCACGGTCTTCTTCGTGTCGGACGGTACCGGCATCACTGCCGAGACTTTCGGGCATTCGGTCCTGACCCAGTTCGAGTTGCGCTTCAAGGAAGTCCGGCTCCCCTTCATCGATACGCTGGACAAGGCTTACGAAGCAGTGCGCGAGATCAACCAAGCCTACGAACGTGACGGCAAGCGGCCCATCGTCTTTTCGACCTTGGTGAAGGCTGAGCTGTCGTCCGTGGTGCGGCACTCGAAAGGCATGCACATGGACCTGATCCAGACCTTCGTCGAACCGCTGGAACAGGAACTGGGGATCAAATCCACGCACACGATAGGCCGCAGCCATAACATTGCCAATTCGGATGAATACAAGAACCGGATCGAAGCGATCAACTTTTCGCTGGCCCACGACGATGGCCAATCCAACCAGAACCTGGCGGCAGCCGATGTGATCCTCGTAGGTGTATCCCGCTCCGGCAAGACACCGACCAGCCTGTATCTGGCGATGCAATATGGGGTCAAGGCTGCCAACTACCCGCTGATTCCCGAGGATTTTGAGCGCAATAAGCTTCCCAGTGGGCTTTCGCCCTACAAGAAAAAACTGTTCGGTCTGTCGATCACGCCCGATCGTTTGACCGAAGTACGGAACGAGCGCCGTCCTGGCAGCAAGTATGCGGCCCTAGAACAATGCCGCTATGAGGTCAACGAGGCGGAAAAGATGATGCGCCGCGAAGGCATACGCTGGATGTCCTCGACCGCCAAATCCATCGAGGAAATTGCAACGATGATTTTGCAGGAGATCAAGTCGGACAAGCGAGCGTATTAGCGTTCAGGGCAGTTCCTGCGAGCGCATGTGATTTGCGACATACGCAATCATAAGCGAGGGTCGTCATGCCTTGCGATGACGACCCTCGCTTTGTATGGAAACAAGCAAAAACGCGCATTAAATTTGACCGGGAACCTTACACGAAGCTTACGAGTCGACTATAAATAAAGTACGGGTCGAAGAGGCGATGTGATGGATCTGGTACTGATAGAAGTCGTCCTGTGGGTGGGTTTGCTATTTTTCTTTTGGGCGCTGAAGGAAGGTTTGGGCCGTGTCGAATCCGACATCGAGGCCATGGGTCTGGTGCGGCATGGTCGTGGCGGAACCGGAATCACGGGAAAACCCAGGTTCTATCTACCTGAGCGCGTAGCGGAACTGATAGGAACCTATGGGGACGCGCAAATTTACAGATATGCGGTAATACAGGGCCGCACCTACCAGTTCGACCGGATCTGTCCGCCAGATTGCGACATGCCCCTGGATCCGGATGAACGCTGTGTGGCGCCCGGATTGGTTTATCAGGAATGCACCGATCACGGGCAAGTACCTGTTACCACGGAATAAGCGACAAGGCTGTGTACCCGATGGCGTGAGCCATGAATCAATGTGCCGTCTTTTGTCTTACCTGCTCAAAAAAACACACCGCAGCACTGGCAGCAACATTCAACGATTCGACCGGTCCGAGATGAGGTATGGATACCCGTCGGCTGGCTGCCGCCAGCAACTCTTCGGCTACTCCCTGCCCTTCATGCCCGAACAGCCACGCCACGGAACCGCTGAGATCGACATCGTAAATCCGATGCTCTGCATGGGAACTGGTTGCCAGCACCGGTATGGCGGCGGTATCGATCAATTTCTGCAAGTCGACATTTTCAAAGATGTGGAGCGAAAAATGCGCTCCCATTCCGGCGCGCAATACCTTTGGCGACCATGCGAATGCCGTACCCTTGCTGCAGAATATATATTCGATGCCGGCAGCGGCGGCGCTTCGCAAAATGGAACCGAGATTACCCGGGTCTTGCAGGTTGTCGAGCAATACTGCCGACCGCGACAACCGGCCCGGCATTTCGGCGCGCGGCGTATCGACCACAAACAGCAATCCGACGCCGTGCTCGACCTGACTCAACATCTGATACATCGGCTGAGGAAATACCAGGCATTGCACTCGGGCTGCTTCACACCGCTCGACAATCGCCAACACCTCCTGCTGCGCAAGTGAGTCCTCGCCCACAACGCACAATGTCGGAAGCCCCACTTGATCGAGATATACCTGGCAAAGATGTACGCCATCCAGCAAGGTACGCGCTGCCTTGCGTCGCGCCTGGGAACTGGTCGCCAGCAGCTTCAATTCCTTGAACACCGGATTCTCGCGGGATGTAATTGATTTCATTTAACCGCCTGCCTTCATGCCGAGGACCGCGCGCACCGGCGCATAACTCCTTCTGTGCACCGGCGAAGGACCATGCAGGCGCAGGCGTTCCAGGTGCAAGGCCGTCGGATAGCCTTTGTGCTGGTCGAACCCATATACCGGATACTGCTGATGCAATTGCAGCAAGGAAGCATCGCGCGCGGTTTTTGCAAGAATGGATGCAGCAGAGATCGCCGGCACCTTGTCGTCGCCCTTGATGATTGCTTCGGAGCGGACCGGCATGACCGGACAACGGTTGCCGTCGATCAGGGCCAGTGTGGGCACTGTTTTCAAACCTTCGACCGCACGCCGCATCGCAAGCATTGACGCTTGGAGGATGTTGAATTGATCGATTTCCGCTTCGGTACAAAATGCGATCGACCATGCCAGCGCGTGCAATTTGATTTCTTCGGCAAGCACCTCGCGCTGCGCTTCCGAGAGTTTCTTGGAATCGCGCAAGCCATCGACCGGCCGAGACGGGTCAAGGATGACCGCTGCCGCGTAAACCGCGCCGGCGAGCGGCCCGCGTCCGGCCTCGTCGACGCCGCATACGATTTCATTTGCATGGTCGAACAGGGCAAGGCTGGGATTGTCTCGTTTCATGCCGCAGCCTTGTGACCGATGAGCCGCAATACGGCGTCTGCACTTTCCTTGGCGGTATCGCGCAACAGTAAGTGATGCATTTCGGTAAAACGCTGATGCAAGCGTTCGCGGTGCGGCTCATCATTCAGCTGTCCGGACAAGGCTTTTGCAAGCGCTTCCGGCGTTGCGGCATCTTGCAGCAGTTCAGGCACGAGGAACTCACGCGCCAGGATATTCGGCAAACCCACCCAGGGCTGATAACCCATGTGGCGAAGGATTTCCCAAGATGCGCGCATCATTTTGTAACCGATGACCATCGGCTTTTTAAACAACGCAACTTCCAGCGTTGCTGTACCCGAAGCCACCAGCACCGCGTCGGCCGCCGCGATCACGGTATGCGATTTACCGGACACGACTTGCAGCGGCACATCGCCGAGGCCGGCATTGGTAAGCAGTTCGGAAAAGTAGGCTTGCTGTTTCGCACCGGCCATCGGTACGACAAAACGTATCGATGCATCCTGCTGCATCAGCACACGGGCCGCTTCGATGAAAGCGACGCTGTTGTACTTGAGCTCGGACATCCGGCTTCCCGGAAGGATGGCGACCACGCGCGCATTGGCCGGCAGCTGCAATTCCGCCCGCGCCGCCAATACATCAGGTTCCATGGGAATCACTTCGGCCAGCGGATAGCCGACATAGCTGACCGGAATGCCAGCCCGGCGATAAATTTCTTCTTCAAACGGAAAGACGACCAGCATATGCGATACCGCACGCGCAATCTTCTTGATGCGCCCGCCGCGCCATGCCCATATCGATGGGCTGATGAAGTGCATGGTGGGAATACCGGCCTGCTTGAGCTGGGCTTCCAGCCCGAAATTGAAATCCGGCGCATCGACGCCGATGAAGGCTGCCGGCTTTTCTTCCAGCAAGCGGTCGCGCAAGGCGTTCTGGATTCCTTTTATTTCCCGGTAATGCGCGAGCACTTCAAACAGGCCGCGTACCGACAGTTTTTCCATCGGCCAATCGCTGCGAAAGCCGTATTCCGCCATGCGCGCGCCGCCGATGCCATGGAAATCCGCTTCCGGCAATTGCGGGCGCAAGCCGGACAACAAGCGGCTGGCCAGCAGATCGCCCGATGTCTCGCCAGCCACCATGGCGATCGAGGGCTTAGCGGACGATGCCACGGGTGCTGCCGTCAAGAAATTCGCGCATCAAGCGCAATTGGTCGACCGAAGCCGTCGATTCAGCTTCGGCGGCGGCCAGCGCCGCTTTCGCTTCTTCCAGCGTCAAGCCGGACTTGTAGATAAGCTTGTAGGCATTGCGCAAATCGCCGATCTGTTCACGCGTAAAGCCGCGGCGCTTCAAGCCTTCGATATTGATTCCATGCGGTTGGGCGGGGTTGCCCGATAGCAGCACATAGGGCGGCACATCTTGCGTAAGGCTGGTATTCATGCCGACGAAAGCATGCTCGCCGATCTTGCAAAACTGGTGTACGGCGGCGAATCCACTCATGATCACCCAGTCGCCGACATGCACATGGCCGGCAAGCGACGCATTATTGGAAAAGACCGTGTTGTTGCCGACCCGGCAATCATGCGCCAGATGCACATAGGCAAGCATCAGGTTGTCGTTGCCGAGCGAGGTCAGGCCTTCATCCTGCGCGGTGCCCAGGTTGAACGTGCAGAACTCCCGAATGGTATTGCGGTCGCCGATCTCCAGGCGAGTCGGCTCGCCCGCGTACTTTTTGTCCTGTGGCGGTGCGCCGATCGACGAAAACTGGAAGAATTGGTTATCCGCGCCAATCGTCGTGTGACCGTCGATGACGACGTGCGGACCCACCTTGGTCCGAGCCCCAATCTTGACGTTCGGTCCGATGATGGAATATGCGCCAATCTCGACCGCATCGTCCAGTTCCGCCTTCGCATCGATGATTGCGGTTGGATGGATTTTTGTCATTACTACCCCGCTGGCTGGCTCGCGTCGGTGGCACTGCGCATGGTGCACATCAGTTCAGCTTCCACGGCCACATTGCCATCGACCGTTGCCTGTGCCTTGTATTTCCAGATTCCGCGCGCCGTGCGCAGAATCTCGACTTGCATTTTGAGCTGGTCGCCCGGCTCGACCGGACGCTTGAAGCGCGCGCCATCGATACCGACAAAATAGACCACGCTGTTCTCGTCGGGTTTCTGTCCCATGGTCAAAAACGACAGCAAGGCCGCCGTCTGGGCAAGCGCCTCGATCATGAGAACGCCCGGCATGACCGGCTTGTGCGGGAAATGTCCGTTGAAAAATTCCTCGTTGACGGTAACGTTCTTGATGGCCGTGATCGACTTGCCGGATTCCCAATCCAGCACACGGTCCACCAGAAGCAAAGGATAACGGTGCGGGAGATATTGTTTGATCTGATTGATGTCGAGCGTTTTCATTACTTTTTTTCAGTGAGCAGTTTGATCGTTTTTTCGAGCTCGCGAATTTTCTCACGCATCGACCCCAGATTGCGGACGATGGCGGCCGATTTTTCCCAATCCGCATTTTTTGCCAGCGGATAGAACCCAGTGTACTGGCCCGGCTCCAGGATCGAGCGCGATACCATGCTGGCGGACGAAATGTGCACGTTATCCACGATGGTAAGGTGACCGAGAATCATCGCCGCGCCGCCGAAGGTGCAATTCTTGCCGATTTTCGCGCTCCCGGCGACGCCGACGCAGCCGGCCATCGCGGTGTGCGCCCCGATGTGGCAATTGTGTCCGATCTGGATCTGGTTATCGAGCTTGACGTCGTCTTCGATCACGGTATCGGCTAATGCGCCCCGGTCGATCGTGGTATTGGCGCCGATTTCGACGTCGTCGCCGATCACCACCCTCCCCGTCTGAGGAATTTTTACCCAGGCACCGTTTTCTTTGGCGAATCCGAAACCATCCGCGCCGATGACAGCACCGGAATGAATGATGCCGCGCCGTCCGATTTCACAACCGGCTTGAAAGCTGACGTTCGCGAAAAAGTGCGTTCCCTCACCCACGCGTGCATTACGACCGACAAAGCAGCCAGCATCGATCACCGCACCCGATGCCACGATGGCATCTGCCTCAATGGTCACCTGTGGGCCGATGCTGGCATCCGGCGCTATTTGCGCGTCGGGATGCACACTGGCGGTCGGATGTATACCGTGTACCGGCGGTATCGCCTGCTGCTCGGCGAACAGCTGTGCTACCCGCGCAAAATAGGCGTAAGGATTGTTCGTCACGATGCGTGCGCCGTCGTAGGTCGCGCTGATCACAGCATCGTCGTCGGAGGAAAGAATCAGGGCGGCGGCCTGCGTTTGCGCAGCGAGGGCACGCAGCTTGGGATTCGACAGAAACGTGATATGCGACGCCGTTGCGGCATCCAGCGGTGCAATCCCTGACACTTCGATCTCGGGATCGCCATGTAACTGGCCTCCGAGGCGTTCGACCAATTGTCCCAGTCGATTGCTCATGCTGGCCCCTCTTCAGATATTGGATCTAGTGTAGTGCGTTCGGAAACGACACTGGCGGCAGGAGCACCCTGCCACCGGTCGGCGCTTGCGCCGGCACAGTGACCAACGCGCCGCGCCCATGCCGGGCAATGCGCCGGCTGCAATGGCGCGACGATCTTATTTACTGTTGAGCGCCTTCAACACTTTGTCGGTGATGTCGATACGCGGGCTGGCATATACCGCTTCCTGGAATACGATGTCGAATTTCTCGGCCTCGGCGATCTGTTTGATCACCTTGTTCGTGCGCTCCAGTACCACCGCCAGTTCTTCATTACGACGCTGGTTCAGGTCTTCGCGAAATTCCCGCTGCTTGCGCTGGAAATCCTTGTCGAGGTCGGCCAGATCGCGCTGACGCTTGATGCGATCCGGTTCCGCCAGAATGGCTGCATCCTTGTCCAGGCGGTCCGACATGGATTTCAGGCGTGCCGCCATCTCCTGCAATTCCTTCTCGCGGCGAGAAAATTCTTGTTCGATCTTGGCTTGTGCGGCTTTTGCCGGCGCTGCTTCGCGGAAGATCCGTTCCGTGCTGACGAAGCCGACGCGTGAATCCTGCGCTTGTGCACCTGCCAGCGGCAGCATCAACGCTGCAAGCAGAGCCATGCACTTGATCTGTGCCGATTTTGTACTAGGAAACTTCAAGGTCATTCTCCGCAATTCAAATTACTATTATGCCATTGGCCCGTTAGAAGCCGGTCCCGAGCTGAAACTGGAAGTTCTGCTTCCGGTCGCCGGCCTTGGATTTGATGGGAACGCCATAGCTCAGCTTCAACGGGCCGATGGGCGATACCCAGCTGATGCCAGCGCCAACCGCATAACGCAAGTCCGACACATCGAACTTGGCGCCTTCGGCATACACGTTGCCGGCATCAAAGAAGGTAAACCAGCGCAATGTCCGGTCATTGCCGGAACCCGGGAACGGGAACTGGAGTTCGGCATTGGCGATAATACGCGAGGTGCCGCCCAGGGGGTCGCCGTTTGCAGCGCGTGGGCCAAGGGACGATCCTTCATATCCCCGGACCGAACCGATACCGCCCGCGTAAAAGTTCTTGAAAATCGGATAGCGCTTTCCGCCCAGTCCGCGCCCATAATCGATTTCGCCGTTAAGTGCCAGGGTGACTGCGCGGAACAGCGGAGTGAAGTACTGGTGCTGATACACCGCACGGTAATACTGCAGGCTGCCGGCTGGTGCGACTTCAAAATTGACACGCTGATAACGGCCGACGGTCGGCACCAGCGCACTGTCACGGCTGTCGCGCTGCCATGCGGCGGTCAGCGGGAAGCTGGTCGTGGTTGCATCGGTACCGTTACCGAAGTCGGTCACATAGCGCTTGTACAGCTCAGGGCTGTCATTGAAGCCAGGCACGCCCGTATAGGTCTGCACCTGAGTGCGTTCGACACCGGCGCCAAAGAATACGGTGTCAACTTCGGAGAACGGCACACCGAACTTGACATTCGCACCCGTGGTCTTCACCACGTAGTCACCGGTATTGACTTCCGGCGGGCGCGTGGTGCGCAGGAAGACTTCATAGCTGCGGCTTACGCCATCATCGGTAAAGTACGGCGCGGTAGTGGAGACGGCAATGGTGCGGTTGCGGCGGCTTGTATTGACGTCAATGCCGAGCGTATTGCCGCTACCGAAAGCATTGGCTTGCTGGATCGAGCCGGTCAGCATCACTTTTTCGCTGCTGGAGAAACCGGCGCCGAGCAGGATGTTACCGGTCGGTTTTTCCGCGACGGTCATGTTGACGTCGACCTGATCGGTCGTGCCTGGCACTTCCGGCGTGTCGATACTGACTTCACGGAAATAGCCGAGACGGTCCACGCGGTCGCGCGATAGGCGGATCTTTTCGCCGTCATACCAGGAGTTTTCAAACTGGCGGAATTCACGGCGCACCACTTCGTCACGCGTCTTGGTGTTGCCCGCGACGTTGATCCGGCGCACATAGACACGCTTGCCGGGATCGATCAATACGGTAAAGTTGACTTCGCGCTTTTCACGGTTGATTTCGGGATTGGCATTGACGTTGGCGAATGCATAGCCGAAGTTGCCGAGACGCTCGGAAATCTTCTTGACGCTGTCAGCCAGCTTTTCGCCGGAATAGACATCGCCGCTTTTCAGCTGAACCAGCGATTTGAGCTCTTCTTCGCGCCCGAACATCTCGCCTTCCAGCTTGACGCCGGATACCGTGTACTTTTCGCCTTCGCTAATGTTGACGGTGATGTAGATATCTTTCTTGTCCGGCGTAATCGACACCTGGGTCGACTCGACCTGCATTTCGAGGTAGCCGCGATTCAGATAGAACGAGCGCAGCGATTCAATATCGCCGGTGAGCTTTTGCTTGGAGTACTGGTCGGCCTTGGTGTACCAGGTGAACCAACCCGGTGTCCGCAGGTTAAGCAAGGCGAGCAATTCCTTTTCCGGGAAGGCCTTGTTGCCGATGATATTGATCTGCTTGATACGCGATACTTCGCCCTCATCGACGGCGAAGCTGACGTTGACGCGATTACGTTCGATCGGCGTGACGGTGGTCGTGATCTGCACGCCATACAGGCCGCGCGACAGATATTGCCGCTTCAATTCCTGTTCGGCACGGTCAACCAGCGCCTTGTCGTAAATACGGGATTCGCCTAGGCCGATATCCTTCAGGGCCTTTGTCAGGGCGTCCTTTTCAAATTCCTTGGTACCGGAAAATTCGACCGCGGCAATCGCCGGGCGCTCTTCCACCATCACGACCAGGACGTCGCCCTCGACCTCGATCCGCACATCCTTGAAGAAGCCGGTTGCGTAGAGCGCCTTGATGGCGGCCGCACCTTTTTCGTCATTGTATGTTTCGCCTACGCGCACCGGCAGGTAGCTGAATACCGTGCCCGCTTCCGTGCGCTGAATGCCTTCCACACGGATATCTTTTACGGTAAACGGATTAACGGCCAGCGCATGCCCGGTACAAAGGGCAAAGGCGGCAATGGCGATCAGGCGGTGAGGAAAGAGGGACGGGGAAAGACGCTCGGATTGTAATTTCATCGGTTACTTTGTTTTCAATGTCCCGGCGCGCCGCCCCACAGGCAGACTGACCGGAACTCAGGACATGAGCCGTACGATGTCGTTAAAGACGGCCACAGCCATCAACGTCATCAATATGCCCACTCCTGCACGCTGGGCAATTTCTCCGAACCGCTCGGGAAGCGCCCGGCCGGTCAAAAGTTCCAGCGAATAATACAGTAAAAGCCCCCCGTCTAAAACCGGGATGGGGAGCAGGTTCATAACGCCCAGGCTAATGCTGATGAACGCAATGAATGTGAGATAGCTGATGATGCCTATGCGTGCGGTTTGCCCGGCGTAATCGGCAATGGTGATCGGTCCTGTGATGTTCTTCCAGGAAACCTCACCGATGAGCATTTTACCAAGCATTTTGAGGGTTAGTACGCTGGTGTCCCAAGTCTTAACGATCGCCTTGCCTACCGCGGGCAATGGCGCATCGCTGGTGGTCACCATTTCAGGAGCAAGCGGAACCTCGGCCTTGATACGGCCGATCGATTGGTTGTCTTTTGCATAAGTTTCGGGGGTGACGGCTATATTGAAAGCTTTGCCGTCGGCATGCACGCCGCGAATCTGCAATGGCTTGCCGGCTGAGCCGCGAACCAGTTCGACAAATGCCAAGCCGTCGCTTACCTGCTTGTCTCCGACGCTGTGGATCACGTCGCCTTCACGCAGGCCTGCTTTCATCGCCGGGCCATCCGGCATGATCTTTCCGAGAACCGCCTTTGGTCGCGCCAGATCGATTCCCAGTTTTACCAGGAAATCGGTTTCGAGATCTTCGGCAACGAGCCCGCTCAAACTCACAGTGACCGTTTCGACGAAAGTGCCGCCGGCCACAGCAGGATTCGGCCGCTGGATGTCGAGCCGAGCTGGCGCCTTGTCCACCGCCAGCTCGGTGAGTTTCCAGCGCAGGTCCGACCAGGCGCGCACCGGCTCGCCATTTACCGCGGTAATCAGATCGCCGCCGCGCAAGCCGGCCTGATAAGCCACACTGGCCTCCGGCATGGCGCGAATCCGGGTCGCCGGCTCGGGGATTCCATAGCAATACAAGCCTGCGAAAACCGCGATGGCGAGCAGAAAATTGGCTAGAGGACCGGCGGCGACGATGGCAATCCGTTTCCACACCGACTGGCGGGTAAACTCGCGCCGCAACTCTTCGGGCGGAAGGGTGGTGACATCCTGTTCGCGTGCATCCAGCATCTTGACGTAGCCGCCGAACGGCAACATGGAGATCGCCCATTCGGTCTGATCCGGTCCGTAACGGCGGGACCAGACGATCTTGCCCATGCCGACGGAAAAACGCAGGACCTTGACCCCGCACCAGCGGGCTACCCAATAGTGTCCGAGTTCGTGGACAACAACCAGGACGGCAAGCGCTACGAGGAATGCGATCACGGTTTGCAGGAAACTCATGGCGGACTACCTATTGAATGAAGGACTGGGCTGCCTCGCGCGCACGGCGGTCTTGTTCCAGCAACGCACCGATATCCGACATATCGCCATGGGGCAGCTTTTCCATGACGCGTTCAATCACGCGGTCAATCGCGCGGAAACCGATTTTGCGCTCCAGAAACGCCTGGACTGCGACCTCGTTTGCCGCATTCAGTATAGCCGGGGCCGTGCCACCGGCCAACAAGGCCTCATACGCCAGGCGCAGGCAGGGAAAGCGGTTGAAGTCCGGGTGGTGGAATGCCAGCTGGCCAATCCGGACGAGATCGACCGGGCCTACGCCGGAGGCGATGCGTTCGGGATAGGCGAGCGCATGCGCGATGGGTGTGCGCATGTCGGGATTGCCCAACTGGGCGAGCACGGAGCCGTCGACGTAGGACACCATGGAGTGAATGACGCTCTGTGGATGAATGACCACTTCGATCTGGCTGGCCTGCGCCCCGAACAACCAGTGCGCTTCGATCACCTCCAGCCCCTTGTTCATCATGGTGGCCGAATCAACCGAAATCTTGCGGCCCATGACCCAGTTTGGATGGGCAACCGCTTCTTCCGGCGTCACATTTTCCAAGGTCTCCACCTCACGGTGCAGGAATGGTCCGCCGGAGGCGGTCAAAAGAATCTTGGCGATGCCATGCTCGGCCGGGATGCGGCCGTAGGCGTGCGGAAGACATTGGAAAATCGCATTGTGCTCGCTGTCTATGGGCAACAGGGTTGCGCCGCTGGCTGCGATTGCTTCCATAAACAGGCGGCCCGACATGACCAGGGCTTCCTTGTTTGCAAGAAGCACTTTTTTGCCGGCCTTTGCGGCCGCAAGCGTTGGAGCCAAACCCGCAGCGCCCACGATCGCGGCCATTACGACGTCGCAATCGGCACCACTGGCCACCTTGCACAACGCCGCTTCGCCATATTCCACCGACGTTGCCAGCCGCCGCTCCTTCAGCAGAGCATCAAGGCGCGCGGCCGCCTCTGCCGAACCGACGACCGCCACATCGGGCTGAAACTGTGCGCACTGCGCGGCCAGTTCCTCGACGCGCTGGTGAGCGGTCAATGCATGCACACGGTAGCGTTCCGGATGGCGCGCAATGACGTCAAGGGTGGAAGCGCCGATGGATCCGGTGGCGCCAAGTATCGTAATTCGCTGCATGCTGCCTTACCTTCGCATTTTCAAAACCATGTACCGAACAGCGCTGCAAGCGGCAAAGTCGGTATCAATGCATCAATCCGGTCCAATACCCCGCCATGGCCGGGCAGCAGGTTGCTGCTGTCCTTCATTCCCGCCCGGCGCTTCAACTGCGACTCGAACAAGTCGCCCACGATACTGGCCGCGACCATTACCGTCATGACCAGGAAGAAGCCACCCCAGCCCCAGCGCATGAGCACCTCCGGTGCAAACGTGTTTGCAAGGATCGGATGCAGGGTCGACAATCCGGCGACAATTAACACTGCTAGCCAGCCACCGATTGCGCCTTCCCAGGATTTTCCGGGAGAAATCGACGGTGCCAGCTTGCGCTTGCCGATCGCCTTGCCGGAAAAGTAAGCCCCAATATCGGCGATCCACACAATGGCCATTATCGACAGCAGGTAAAGCGCAGAGCGCTGAAAGAGTGCGGCAATCGCGACAAAGCAGCCCAGAAGCGCAATTCCGTAAATTCCGTTCAGCAAACGGTTGCCCATTCCTTCGAGCGGCGGCAGGCCCAGCTTCAGCGCCGGCGTCAGGCGTATCGCCCAGATCGCGACGCAGAGCATGAGAAGCAGCCGAGTGGAAGCGGCATCTCCCTTGTATAGAAGGTAGAGAAAGGCGCCAGTCCAGATCAATGCGCCGACGATGGCTTGACGAACCTGAAACAGCCGAAAACTTTCCCACGCAGCAGCCGCAAAGAAGGCGGCGGCAACAGCAGCGAAGAAAGTGAACGACTTGGAAAACAGTACCGATAACAGCAACGCCAGTAATACCAACGCCGTGATGACGCGCGTCTTCAGCATCAGGACGCCTTTTTCTGCTCGGTCACTTGCGCGCTGGTGCGGCCAAACCGGCGTTCGCGCTGTTGATAGGATTCGATTGCGCGGTCGAGGGCGTTGGCGTCAAAGTCCGGCCAATAAGTCTCTGTGAAATAGAATTCGGTGTAGGCAAGCTGCCAGAGCAGGAAATTCGAGATCCGCTCTTCGCCCCCGGTCCGGATAAACAGGTCAGGTTCCGGCGCATAGGCCATCGCAAGGTGAGGGGCGAGCTGATCTTCCGAGAAATCGGAAGCATTCGGGTGATGCACGACCATTTTGCTGATCGCCTGCATGATGTCCCAGCGTCCGCCGTAATTGGCGCACACTGTTACTGTCAGTCGGGAATTGTTTGCAGTGCGACGTTCGGCGCTCGCGATGAGGCGGCGCAACTTGTCATCGAAACGGCTCAGATCGCCCACAACTTTGAGGCGGATTTCGTTGGCGTGCATCTTGGCGACTTCGCGTTCCAGCGCCATGACGAACAGACGCATGAGCAGCGACACTTCTTCCGCAGGACGGCGCCAGTTTTCCGAGCTGAATGCGAACAAGGTCAGGTATTCGATACCGCGTTCGACGCAGGCTTCCACCGTCGCGCGTACCGCTTCGACGCCTTTGGCATGGCCGGCAACGCGCGGCATGAAACGCCTGGTGGCCCAGCGGCCATTGCCGTCCATGATGATGGCGACGTGACGCGGAACGGCGGGAATGTCGGGTACCGCTTGAGTTGAGCTCAGATAGGTCATGTGAGGGCTTAAGCGAAAAAAGGGTTGTCGTGGCGGTGGGTTCGTCTATCGGCTATGCCGATTTGATCCGACTATACACCGTCACGTAAAGCGCACCTTGCTAAATGGCAATGTCCAAGCGCGTCGCCATCACTTTCCCTCAACGCATTTTCTAGTAAGCAATGCATTGAGGGTCTTGCGACTGTTGAGCTCCCTGCACTTACACGGTCAACAGCTCTTTTTCTTTTTCCGTGATCAGTTTATCAACTTCAGCGACAAACTTGTCGGTCAATTTTTGCACATCATCTTGCGCACGACGCTCATCGTCTTCCGAGCACGCCTTATCTTTCAGCAGCTTCTTCAAGGCTTCGTTCGCATCGCGCCGAATGTTGCGGATCGCGACCTTGGCATCTTCGCCTTCGCCTTTGACCAGCTTGACGATTTCCTTGCGGCGCTCTTCGGTAAGCGGTGGGGTCGGCACACGAATCATGTCGCCCTGCGTGGACGGGTTGAGTCCCAGATCGGATTCGCGAATTGCTTTTTCGACCACGGCGACCATTTTCTTTTCCCAGGGCTGCACGCCGATCGTGCGGGCATCGATCAAGGTCACGTTCGCGACCTGACTGATCTGGGTCGGGGTGCCGTAATAATCGACCTGCACATGGTCGAGAATACCGACATGCGCGCGGCCGGTACGTACTTTTGCAAGATCGGCCTTCAGCGTGTCGATCGACTTTTGCATTTTTTGTTCGGCGTTCTTTTTGACGTCAACGACTGTCATGCTGCTCTCCTCAGTTACCAGTTTCAACGAGTAGGACTTGCTTTATACGTGAACCAACGTGCCTTCATCCTCGCCCATGATCACGTTTTTCAGGGCTCCCGGCTTGACGATGGAAAAAACCTTGATCGGCAATTTCTGGTCGCGGCACAACGCGAACGCCGTGGCATCCATGACTTGCAAATGTTTGGCAATCGCTTCGTCAAAGGTGATCGTCGAATAGCGTGTCGCATTGCGGTCCTTGTTCGGATCCGCACTGTACACGCCGTCCACTTTCGTGGCTTTCAGCACGATCTCCGCGCCGATTTCCGAGCCGCGCAGGGCGGCGGCGGTATCGGTAGTAAAGAACGGATTCCCGGTGCCGGCCGCGAATACGACGATTTTGCCTTCTTCCAGATATTGCAGCGCCTTTGGGCGGACGTACGGCTCAACCACCTGTTCGATGGCGATCGCGGACATGACCCGCGCGGTGATTCCCGCCTGGCGCATCGCGTCGGCAAGCGCAAGGGAGTTCATCACGGTTGCCAGCATGCCCATGTAGTCGGCAGTGGCGCGGTCCATCCCTTGTGCGCCGGGCGCTACTCCACGGAAGATGTTTCCTCCGCCAATCACGATTGCCAACTCCACGCCCAGCTTCGCGACTTCTGCCACATCCGCCACCATACGCTCGATGGTCGCGCGATTGATACCATAGGCATCATCGCCCATTAACGCTTCACCTGAGAGTTTGAGGAGGACGCGCTTGTACGCTGGTTTTGTCATGGGCTTGGACTCCTAATAATTGTCCGATTCAAAATGGATTCTGGTCCTCCCGTTCCACTATCTCGAAAGCCCTTACAGGCTGAAGACTGGATGAAATCCGGGAAAGCCGGGGTATGGCCGGATCATCAAGCGTATGGCAATGCAATTTGGCACTACATCCGGTTATTTCCCGGATGAAAGCCAAGTCACTGCCAGACACCAATGACGTGTAGCCGCACGATGGCTGGTGACCAATATGATATCGGCTCACCTAGAAAAACGGGCCTTCCGGCCCGCTTTTTTATTACGCCTGCTTGGCTGCAGCGACTTGCGCTGCGACTTCAGCGGCAAAGTCATCCTGTTTCTTTTCGATACCTTCGCCGACCACGAACATCGTGAAAGATTTCACGGTGGTATTGGCGGTCTTGAGCATCTGCTCAACAGTCTGCTTGTCGTTCTTGACGAACGGCTGGTTGAACAGGGAAACTTCCTTCAGGTATTTCTGAACGGTGCCCTCAACCATCTTGGCGACGATGTCGGCCGGCTTGCCGGACTCGGCTGCCTTCTGGGTAGCAATCGAACGCTCTTTTTCGATCAGATCGGCCGGCACGTCATTCGACGACAGGGCGACCGGTTTCATCGCGGCGATGTGCATTGCGACATCCTTGCCGACTTGCTCTTCACCGCCATCGAACTCGACCATTACACCGATACGGGTGCCATGCAGATAAGAAGTCAGCTTGCCGCCTGTTTCATAGCGCTTGAAACGGCGGATCGACATGTTTTCACCGATCTTGCCGACCAATGCGGCGCGCACTTCTTCCAGCGTCTTTCCTTCGAACGGCAGTGCGGAGAGCGCTGCTACGTCGGCCGGATTGTTTTCCGCGACCAGTTTGGCCGTTGCGTTTGCCAGTGCGAGAAAGTCATCGTTCTTGGTCACGAAGTCGGTTTCGCAGTTCACTTCCACCAGCGCGCCAACGCCACCGGAAATATATGCGGCGACGACGCCTTCGGCCGTGATGCGGGATGCTGCCTTGGATGCCTTGCTGCCCAGCTTGACGCGCAGGATTTCTTCCGCACGGGCCAGATCGCCTTCAGCTTCAGTCAATGCTTTCTTGCATTCCATCATCGGCGCATCTGTCTTTGCGCGCAGTTCGCCAACCATCGCTGCGGTAATTGCCGCCATGTCATTCTCCTCAATTCAATAAGCGTCTATGCGACGCGTTCAATCACAATACGTTCAGGGAGGGTACAAAAAAGGGGCCAACAAAGTCGCCCCTTTTTCAATGCCCAACACGCAGGCGCAGGGCTTAAGCCTGCTCGTTGACCTCAACGAATTCGTCAGCACCGCCCTTGACAGCTTCGAGCACCTCATTGGTCGCGTTTGCACGGCCTTCCAGGATTGCGTCCGCTACGCCGCGAGCGTACAGAGTGATCGCCTTGGACGAGTCGTCGTTGCCAGGAATAACGTAGGTCACGCCTTCCGGGGAATGGTTGGTATCAACCACGCCGATGACCGGGATACCCAGCTTGGCGGCTTCGGTGATGGTGCCCTTGTGGTAACCGACGTCGATGACGAAGATAGCGTCAGGAATGCCGCCCATGTCCTTGATGCCGCCGATGGACTTTTGCAGTTTTTCCATTTCGCGCTGGAACATCAGGCCTTCTTTCTTGCTGAGCTTTTCGACCGAACCGTCTTCCAACGCGGCTTCCATGTCTTTCAGGCGCTTGATGGAAGTCTTGATAGTCTTGAAGTTGGTCAGCATGCCACCCAGCCAGCGCTGGTCAACGTAAGGCATGCCGGCGCGCTGAGCTTCAGCCGCGAGGATGTCGCGTGCCTGACGCTTGGTGCCGACGAACAGGATGGTGCCGCGGTTGGATGCCAGTTGACGGATGTACTTCATCGCCTCCTGGTACATGCCCAGGGTCTTTTCCAGGTTGACGATATGAATCTTGTTGCGATGGCCGAAGATATACGGGGCCATTTTGGGGTTCCAGAAGCGGGTTTGGTGACCGAAGTGGACACCGGCTTCCAGCATTTCGCGCATAGTAACGGACATGATTTCTCCAGGGTTGGGTCTGGAATCCGGCCAGTTACCCCCGCAGCTTGCTGCCAGGGCACCCTTTGCGACCGGATTCGCGATTTAAAAGATTTAGCTCAAAGTCATTTCAAGCTAACCCGAGATTCTACCCCATCTTGGAGATTTTATTCAAGCGACGCGACCGCGCCCTTAGGCGCATGCGCATCCGGTCGTCTATAATTTCACATTGACTATTTTTGCGCTCTCCTGCGCAGTTTGGATTGCCATGGCTTCCATCACGATTAAAACCGAAGACGATATCAAAGGCATGCGCGTTGCCGGCCGACTGGCCGCTGAAGTGCTTGATTACATTGCACCACATGTCAAGCCCGGCATCACGACCGGCGAACTTGACCGGCTTTGCCATGAGTACATGACAAATGTGCAAGGGACAATTCCGGCACCGCTGAATTATTGCCCGCCTGGCTACACGCCTTACCCGAAAGCGATTTGCACTTCGGTCAATGATGTCGTGTGCCACGGAATTCCCGGAGACAAGGCCTTGAAGAATGGCGATGTCGTCAATATCGACATCACTGTGATCAAGGATGGCTATCATGGCGACACCAGCCGCATGTTCTTTGTGGGCGAGCCTTCGATCCTGGCGAAACGTCTGACCGACATCACGTATGAATGCATGTGGCTTGGCATTTCCAAGATCAAGCCGGGTGCACATCTGGGCGATATCGGGTATGTAATCCAGCAACATGCAGAGAAAGCCGGCTATAGCGTCGTACGCGAATTTTGCGGACACGGTATCGGCAAGGTCTTTCATGAAGAACCGCAGGTATTGCATTACGGCCGTCCCGGCACGCTGGAGAAACTAGTTGCCGGGATGATCTTTACCGTGGAACCGATGATCAATGCCGGCAAGCGCGACATCCGAGAAATGGGCGACGGCTGGACAATCAAGACCAAGGACCGCAGCCTGTCGGCACAATGGGAACATACCGTGCTGGTGACAGAAACCGGCTATGAAGTGTTGACCGTGTCGCCGGGCATGCCCTTGCCTCCCGCGTTCATCCAACAATCCGCCGACTCCAGTCCCGTTACAGCCTGACAATGGTATCGCTTGCATTGACGCTCAAGGAGCAGTTGAAAAAAGAGCGTCAGACGGTCATCACCGCATTCCAGTCCGATGGCAAGCCTGAGCAGCTGTTGACTCGCCTGCGCCAGAACGTCGATGCGGCACTGATTCACGCCTGGGAAAGCATAGGACTGCCGGCAAGCGCGGCACTCGTCGCGGTCGGCGGTTACGGCCGCGGCGAACTGTTCCCGCATTCCGACGTGGATGTATTGATTCTGCTGGATGCGGCCGCCGACGAGGCGCTTCGCTCCAAGCTGGAAGAACTGGTCCAATTGTTCTGGGATATCGGACTGGAAATCGGTCACAGCATTCGCACCGTCGATGAATGCCTGACCGAATCGGCCGCCGACATCACGGTACAGACCAGCCTGCTGGAAGCACGCCTGATTACCGGCAACCGCAAGCTGTTCCAGTTCCTGCGCGAACGCTGCAACGCCGCCATCAATCCGCAAGCCTTCTTCCAGGCGAAAACGCTGGAGATGCGGCAGCGCCATGTGAAGTACGAAGATACGCCGTACAGCCTCGAACCGAATTGCAAGGAAAGCCCGGGCGGCTTGCGCGACCTGCAGGTCATCCTGTGGGTTGCAAAAGCAGCGGGCCTGGGCGACTCCTGGCGCAAGCTCGCTGAGCGCGGCCTGATCACAGCCACCGAGGCGCGTCAATTGACGCAGAAGGAACGCGCGTTCAAGGATATCCGTATCCGGCTGCATATCCACACCGGCCGCCGCGAAGACCGGCTGGTCTTCGATGTGCAGACACCGATTGCGGAAAGCTTCGGTTTCCAGACCACCGAAACGCGCCGCGCAAGCGAATATCTGATGCAGCATTACTATTGGGCAGCCAAGGCGGTCACTCAGCTCAATACCATCCTGTTGCAGAACATCGAGGCGCAGCTGTTCCCCGTGCCGGGATCGCCGCAGCCTATCAATGAACGGTTCAACGAAGTCAATGGCCTGATCGACATTGCGCACGACGATACGTTCGAAGCGACGCCGTCCGCCATGCTGGAAGTGTTCCTGCTGCTGGCCCAGCACTCGGAACTACAGGGCATGACTGCGCGCACGCTGCGCGCCCTCTGGCATGCGCGGTTCCGTATCGACAGCCGTTTCCGCCGCGACCCGGCGAACCGTGCACTGTTCCTGCAGATCATCCAGGCGCCGAAAGGCATCACGCATGCCTTGCGCGGCATGAACCAGACCAGCATTCTTGGTCGCTATCTACCCAATTTCCGCCGCATCATCGGACAGATGCAGCACGACCTTTTCCATGTCTATACGGTCGACCAGCACATCCTGATGGTGGTGCGCAATGTGCGTCGCTTCACGATGTCGGAGCATGCACACGAATATCCGTTCTGCAGTCAGCTGATGGCGAATTTTTCCAAGCCGTGGCTGCTGTATATCGCCGCGCTGTTTCACGATATCGCGAAGGGCCGCGGCGGCGATCACTCGCACCTCGGCATGGCCGATGCGCGCAAGTTCTGCCGAGATCATGAAATGTCGAAGGAAGAAACCGAACTGGTGGTATTTCTGGTCGAGCATCACCTGTCGATGTCACAGGTCGCCCAGAAACAGGACTTGTCCGATCCGGACGTGATCCGTGCGTTTGCCAATGTGGTCAGGGATGAGCGGCATCTGACGGCACTGTATCTGCTGACCGTCGCCGATATTCGCGGCACCAGCCCGAAGGTTTGGAATGCATGGAAAGGCAAGCTGCTCGAAGACCTGTACCGGATAACCTTACGCGTGCTGGGCGGTGAAGATCCGTCCACCGATCACGAACTCAAGAACCGCCAGGATGCGGCGCTCAAGACCTTGCGGTTGTACGGCTTGCCGGAAAACGCCCATCAGCTGCTGTGGCAGCAACTCGATGTCGCCTATTTCCTGCGCCATGAAGCGGCCGACATCGCCTGGCAGACGCGTTCGCTGTACAACAAGACCGACAGTCCTTCGCCCGTCGTCAAATGCCGGCTGGCCCCGATAGGCGAAGGTGTACAAGTTGCGGTCTATGTGAAAGACCAGCCCGACCTGTTCGCCCGCATCTGCAGTTACTTCGATCGCAAGAATTTCAGCATCCTGGATGCGAAGATCCACACGACGCGCAACGGCTATGCGCTTGATACCTTTCTGGTCATCGAGCCGGCATTTGCCAACAGCTATCGCGACATCATCAGCCTGGTCGAACACGAATTGACCCGCCTGCTGGAGTCGCAAGGCGAATTGCCGCCGCCGACAGTGGGCCGCTTGTCGCGCCTGTCGCGGACTTTTCCGATCACACCCACCGTCGATCTGCGTCCGGACGAACGCGGTCAGTATTATCTGCTCTCGGTCTCGGCCAACGATCGCACCGGCTTGTTGTACTCGATTGCCAATGTGCTGGCGAAATATCGGGTGAACCTGCATACCGCCAAGATCATGACACTGGGCGAACGCGTGGAAGACGTATTCCTGGTGGACGGTCCGACGCTCAACAATGCCCGTAGCCAGATCCAGCTTGAAACCGACTTGCTGGACGCGCTGCGGATCTGATCCAATTTTTATAGTGATTTTCCATGACTGAACCTGTCCGCCTGTCCAAACGCATGTCCGAACTCGGCTTATGCTCGCGCCGCGAAGCCGACGAATGGATAGAACGCGGCTGGGTACGCGTCGACGGCAAGATCGTGTCCGAACTGGGTAGCAAGGTGCTGCCGCATCAGCGCATCACCGTCGAACGTCAGGCCAGTGCCGAACAGGCGCGTCGCGTCACCGTGCTGATCAACAAACCGATGGGATATGTAAGCGGCCAGGCCGAAGATGGCTACAAGCCGGCGGTTACCTTGATCAATGCCGAAACACGCTGGAAAGAAGACAAGACACCCACGCAATTCCATCCGAGCCAGTTGCGCAGCCTGGTCCCGGCCGGAAGGTTGGACATCGATTCGGTCGGCTTGCTGGTGTTGACACAAGATGGCCGCATTGCCAAGCAATTGATCGGCGAAGACACCTCGATTGAGAAGGAATACCTGGTGCGCGTGCAATACAGCAAGCCGGGACGTCTGCCGGACGCCGATCTCAAACTGCTGAACCATGGCCTATCACTCGACGGTAAAAAACTGCTGCCGGCCAAGGTAAGGTGGCAGAACGAGGATCAACTCAGCTTCATTCTGCGCGAAGGGAAAAAACGCCAGATCCGCCGCATGTGCGAAGCGGTCGGGCTGCGAGTGATCGGACTCAAGCGGGTACGTATCGGCAAGGTGACGCTCGGCGATCTGCCGACCGGGCAATGGCGCTATCTGCGCCCCGATGAAAAATTCTAGGCAGGTCCACTCAAACCAACCTCAATTTTTCCACCCGCCGTCCTTGTCGCCTGACAAAATTTCGGCGTCGCGTGCAAACATGGCTTCCAGCTCTTCGCGCGCCTGCGCCGCCATCGAAATCATCTGGTCCTGATCCTTGTAGATGGGATACACGTTTTGCAGCGTCTTCAGGTTATGCGCGCGAAACTTCATTGCGGCCTGGCGCGCCTGGTAGGCGCCAAAGCCCAGTTGCTGCAGCGCCCGCCGGCCAAGCAGCAAGGCCGCTTCAAAGGTTTCCCTTTCGATGACCGTGACACCGCGATCCATCAGGTCATAGTAGTGCGTGACATTGCGCGCACGCGCGAGGATTGGCAGATGCGGAAATTCCTTCTTCACCGCATCGACCAATGCAATGCTGTCGTCGACGCTGTCGAGCGCGATGATCAATGCCTTCGCTTTTGCCGCTCCAGCGGAGCGCAACAGCTCGATGCGCGTGGCATCGCCATAATAGACCTTCAGTCCAAAGCGACGCAGCAGTTCTATCTGGTCCGGGTCATGATCAAGAACGGTCACGCCTATCCTGTTGGCATGCAACAGGCGGCCGATGATTTGTCCAAATCGGCCAAAGCCGGCAATGATGACCGGCTGCGCCTCGCCGTCGATGGCATCATCGGGACGTGTGCGGGACGCTGCGTAGCGCGGTGCAATGACCTTGTCGTGGAACACCAGCAGCAATGGCGTCGCCACCATGGATAAGGCGACCACCACCATCAGCAGCGACGCCACCTCGTCGGAAAACACCTTGGCAGCGGTCGCGGCGCCAAAGATCACAAACGCAAATTCACCGCCTTGGGACAATAGGATGGCGAAGAAATACTGCTGTCCCGGCAGAATGGAAAACTGCTTGCTGAGGCCATACAGGATGACCGATTTGATCGCGAGAAAACCCGCAACCCATCCGAGCACCTTCCATGGCTGGTCAAGCAAGACGCCGAAATCGATCGACATCCCGACTGCGATGAAAAACAGTCCCAGAAGCAAACCCTTGAACGGTTCGAGGTCGGTTTCCAGCGCATGCCGGTATTCGGAATCGGCCAGCAGCACGCCGGCGAGGAAAGTGCCCAGCGCCATCGACATGCCGACCGACTGCATCAGCAAACCGATCGCGATCACCAGCAACAAGGCGAATGCGGTAAACACTTCGCGTATACCTGCCTTGGCGATCAGGCGAAACAGCGGACGCATCAGATAACGCCCGGCCAGCACGAGACCACCGATGACTGCACAGACTTTGAGCGCAGTCATCCAGCCATTGCCCTCGGTCGCCGCGGCGCCGCCCAGCATCGGCACGATCGCGATCATCGGGATGGCAGCGATATCCTGAAACAGCAATATGGCAAAAGCTGCCGAACCCGCGCCGGTCGTCATCAAGTGACGCTCCTCAAGGGTAGCCAGCGCGATGGCGGTAGAGGACAAAGACAATCCCAGCGCGGCAATCAGCGCCGTCTTCCAGTCAATGCCGAAGGCCAGGCCGGCACCGAACAGCGCAAGTGTAACGAGCGTGACCTGGGCCCCGCCCCAGCCAAAAATCGAGCGGCGCAACGCCCACAGGCGTCGCGGTTCCAGTTCCAGCCCGATCAGGAACAACAGCAGGACCACACCGAATTCGGAAAAGTGAAGAATGTCTTCGACCCCGCTGATCAGCCGCAAACCCCAAGGTCCGATGGCAACGCCGGCCATCAGATAGCCCAGGACCGCGCCAAGTCCGAAACGCTTGGCAAGCGGAACGGTGATCACCGCCGCCGCCAGATAGATCAGCGCATTGACCAGGATGCTATTGCTCATGAGGATTTCCCGGTTGCAGTTCGGGCGCGATGGGATCGCGATCCGATGGCGCGACACATTCCTTCGACCAGGCCGGATAGCTCAGCAGGCGTTCACGGTAAAGTTGCGCTTGCGGCGCCATCTCGGCATCGCTAGCCCGTCTTGATCCATGCACGATCAGCGGCGGCAACCAGCGCAGGCCGCACAATTGCGCGGTCTGCTCGTAAGGCGGAAGAAAGTCGCTGAAATTGCGGCGATGATAGCCGTCCGGCTGATAGGCGGCAGCAGGGCCGCCGGTCGTCGCCACCAGCCACAGGTCTTTGCCTTGCAGCGCATGGCCGTCATGGCCATATGCCCAGCCGTGTTCGAACACCACATCGATCCATTCCTTGAGCAGCGCAGGCATGCTGTACCACTGGACAGGATGCTGGAACACGATCAGCTCGCTCTGCTCCAGCATACGCTGTTCATGTGCGACATCGATATGGAAATCCGGGTACATCTCGTACAGGTCATGCACCTGTACATGAGGTATATCCTCCACATGCTCGCGCAGGCGGCGGTTCACACGTGAGTTGCCGTGCGCAGGGTGGGCATAGAGAATGAGAATCCTGGGTGTCGACGTCATGTTCGGGCGAATGAAGGGCTTACGGGCAACACACGGTTTTCCGCGCGCGGTTCGCCGTGTCGATGACGACAATGGTAAGTCTTTTTCCTCAGTCGTCGCCTGGATCAAGTTCGGGGAACAGAATATCGACGAAGCCGAACTTCGAAAAGTCCTTGATCCGCATTGGATACAGCATGCCGATCAGGTGGTCGCATTCATGCTGGACCACGCGTGCATGAAAACCCTCGACATCGCGGCTGATCGGCTTGCCATCCTGGTCGACGCCTTCGTAATGCAGGCGCAGCCAGCGCGGCACCATGCCGCGCAATCCCGGCACCGAAAGACAGCCTTCCCAGCCGTCTTCGATTTCCTGCGACAAGGGCGTAATGACCGGATTGATCAGCACGGTTTCCGGCACCGGCGGCGCTTCGGGATAGCGCACATTCTGCTTGAAGCCAAAGATCACCACTTGCAGGTTGACGCCGATTTGCGGCGCCGCCAGCCCTGCCCCATTGGCTGCACGCATGGTATCGAACATGTCGTCGATCAGCCTGAGGAGCTCGGGCGTACCGAAGTCGGTCACGGGTTCGGCCTGGCGCAACAGGCGCGGGTCGCCCATCTTCAGGATGTCACGTATCGCCATGTCAGTCTTTCGTCATTGCGTCGTCCGGCGGTTGCTGGCCAAGTAAATCAAGCAATTCCGGTTCGTCGAGGATGGCTACGCCAAGTTCCTGCGCTTTTGTCAGCTTGCTGCCCGCTTCCTCACCGGCAACCACATAGCTGGTTTTCTTCGATACCGAACCGGCGACCTTGCCGCCGGCCGCCTCGATGCGCGCGGCGGCTTCATCACGTGTCAGATTCGGAAGCGTTCCCGTCAGTACAAAGGTTTTTCCGGCGAAAGGCTTGGGTGCTTCCACCATCGGTTCGCTTTCCGGCCAGTGGAGGCCGGCCGCACGCAATTGTTCGATCAATTCCGTATTGAGCGGATCGGACAAAAAGCTGACGATCGAACGTGCGACGACTGGACCGATATCCGCTACTTCCAGCAGCTGCTCTTCCGACGCGCCCAGCAAGGCGTCCAGGTTGCCAAAGTGCCGCGCCAACTCCTTCGCGGTGGCCTCGCCGACATGGCGGATCCCAAGTGCGTAGATGAACCGGGCGAGCGTCGTCGATTTTGACTTCTCCAGCGCTTTCAATACGTTTTGTGCGGACTTCTCGGCCATGCGGTCGAGTTCGGACAGCGCGGTCAGTCCGAGCTTGTACAGGTCTGCCGCGGTCGTGATGATGTGGCGGTCGACCAACTGCTCCACCAGTTGCTCGCCCAAGCCTTCGATATCCAGTGCGCGCCGCGACACGAAATGCAGCAAACCGCCCTTGCGCTGCGCCGGGCATTTGATCCAGCCGCCGGAACAACGCGCTATCGCTTCATCCTCAGGCCGTACGATAGCCGATCCACATACCGGGCAACTCGCCGGCATTACAAAACGGCGCACGTGATCGGGCCGCAGTTCGGGGACGTAAGCGACCACTTCGGGAATTACGTCGCCGGCACGCCGCACGATGACTGAATCGCCGATCTGGATATCCTTGCGATTGACTTCATCTTCGTTGTGCAGGGTGGCATTGGTCACCGTCACGCCACCGACGAATACCGGCACCAGACGGGCGACCGGTGTAATGGCGCCGGTGCGCCCCACCTGCACGCCGATATCCTGCACCACCGTCATCGCTTCCTCGGCCGGAAACTTGTGCGCAATGGCGAATCTCGGCGCGCGCGAAACGAATCCCAGCTTTTGCTGCTGCTCCAGCCGGTCCACCTTGTATACCACGCCGTCGATGTCGTAGGCCAGGCCACGACGCTTGTCGCCTATCGCATGGAAAAATTCAAGCAAGCCCTGGGCACCATGGACCACTGCGCGCTCACGGCACACCGGCAAGCCCATAGACGCATACCAGTCCAGCAAGGCGGAGTGCGAGGCCGGCATGGAGGCTCCTTCGAGCACCCCGATACCATAGGCAAAGAAACGCAGCGTGCGCTGGGCGGTGATCTTTGAATCGAGTTGCCGCAAGCTGCCTGCGGCAGCATTGCGCGGATTGACGAACTCTTTTTGCCCGGCCTCGCGCTGCCGCTCGTTCAGCCGAGCAAAGTCAGCCTTGAACATCAGGACTTCGCCGCGCACTTCCAGTACGGCGGGCGGCGTGTCGGTGTGAAGGCGCAGCGGAACCGCGCGCACGGTACGGATATTGGCGGTCACGTTTTCACCGGTTGCGCCATCGCCACGCGTGGCGGCTTGAACCAGATATCCGTTTTCATAGCGCACGCTGATCGCCAGACCGTCGAACTTGAGCTCGGTGGAATAGGTAATGTCGTCGCCGTTTTGCAAACCCTCATGCACACGGCGGTCGAAGGACACGACATCTTCCTCCCCGAACGCGTTGTTCAGGGACAGCATCGGCAACGCATGCCTGGCCGGTTCGAATTGCGGCAATGGCTTGCCGCCAACGCGTTGGGTCGGGGAATCGGAGGTGACGAGATCGGGATGCGCCAACTCCAGCTCAACCAGTTCGCGGAACATCCTGTCGTATTCCGCGTCCGGAATGCTGGGATTATCAAGCACGTAATACGCATGACTGTGCCGGTTCAATTCCGACTTCAGCCATGCCGCACGTTCCTGCCAGTGATCGGCTTCAGGCCCGCTGGTGGGTGTGGCAGCGGCCGGCGCTCCAAAAATGTCCGCTTGCATCGTCAACTGAACAAACGCGTTGCACGGACTGAACCTGCCGGAATGTTCGACTCTTCCATCTGGGTATAGAACGCAGTGACTTGATCTGCGATTTCGGTTAACGCAGCGTCGGTCAATGGCTGGTTGCCGTCATCCACCACGACGCCATCGAGACGTGCGGCAAGCATGCGAGCGCAGGCGGTCATTGCACCGAAACCGTCGTGCGCGGGAGCGACCCTGGGCACGTCCAGCAGCAGGGTCAGGCGCGAAGTCGTTTCCACAGCGAGGCTGACATTGGTGGAGAGAGAAAACAGTATCCCGCCATCGCCGTCCGGCATGACCAGACGCCCATCGGGGCGCAAATCGAAACCTTGGCGCTCGAGTGCGGTCAGCAGCGTATTGATCGCCCAAGGCTCACCCTTAGCTTGCACATTCACGCTGAGTTGCGCGTCGTACTCGGCGACGAACTGATGCAGCGATCGCGCGCTGGCCATCACGGCTCCCATGTCCGGCACATCCAGTTCAGCATCGATGTCGTCGGCGATCTGGCGCAGGCGCGTGATCAGTTCGGAATACTCGATTTCGTTCAGTGCGCTGCTGCGATTGGCCAGTTGCACGCCGGCAAACAGACCGTAATACAGATTGCCATGAGCCACCGACTCCCAATTGCCGTCTTCACGCTGACCGATGAAATGCACAGGCTTGTTGCCGACATGACGCAAGGTTTGCAGTGTGGGCAGAATTTTTTCGCCGCGCACCGGCGCTTCCAGTTCCAGCGCAATTGCGCAATCGATCAATTCATCGACCGGCAACTCTTTTTGCGGCGCACGGACAGGTACATCAACGGCTGTTGCCGCTGGCGGGGAATCTGTCCCCACGTCAACATCCGCTTGCGCGGCGGCCGTCGGTCCTTGCATCAGACTAGGCTCCTGCCTCTGCGCAGGTTCAGTGTCGCCATTCGCTCCCGGATGCATCAGCACGTCGTCGTGCTCCGAAGCGAAGGCGCGTTGGACCGTCTTCTTTGCCTTGTATTCCTGCCATTTGTTATAGCTGATAACGCCAACGACGATAGTGCCGCCGATCGCCATCAGACTTGCTTGAAGGTCGGTCATGCGTATGTGCCCTTGTTAGGTGTGGGGCGGACGCGCAGCAGGAGGGAATCACTGTCACGGCGTCGCGGAAAATCTGATCGAATCATTTTCGAAATTTACAAAGTTGAAAGCCACCCCGGCCGCGAACTGGAAATCAGGGTAGTGGCCGGCAATAAAGTTGTCAAGGCAGACATATCTTGCTAAAGAGCATCGTTTTTCATGCTTTCCGGAAAAAATGTGCGTATGGAATTGATCATTGCCGAATGCACGGGTTCAGTCCGTTGAGCCGCGTCAATACTCGAAAGGGGCTCGAAATAAAAAATAACAACTATTCCAAAACGTAATTATTGCAGTAGTCGGATAGCAGCCACGGCACGTTTCAGCAGATCGCGATCCGAAACGAGAAAGCATACCAAGATCCTATCGATAATGGAGAAACGCATGAACGTTGATCATGGAGCAAGCACGTTGTCTCGCCCATTCCGCGGCCGGACGGAGCAGACCAAACCGAGGGAAACCAGCTTTCGAGGAGCAACAATGAACACTCATTCCGCCAAATCGAACATCGCCATGTCCGGCTCTAAAGAATTCAAACTGCAGCACTTGGCCATGCTGTCGCTAAGCCCGGTGCTGCGCTCCATTCAACATTGGTGGCTGCAGCGCGCCGAGCGGCATTTCCTGATCTGCGCCGATGTCGAACAGCAGCGCGCGAAAGAAGCGCAGATGAATGTCGCCTATTACCAGAAGCGCGCCGCGCTGGCACGTTCGGCACGTATCTAATACCAGTCCGGAGCTTGAAGGAAGCGACTTCTCCATGCTTCCTTCAACCAGTGCTCTCCGCGACCGTCCTGCCTTTAGCTTCCTTACGCTGCTTCCGCTTCGCTCGCAAAGTTCGTAGCCGACTCCATATCGACCGCCACGATGCGCGATACGCCCTGTTCCTGCATGGTGACGCCGATCAGCTGCTGCGCCATTTCCATTGCAATCTTGTTATGCGAAATGAAGAGGAACTGGGTTTGCGACGACATGCGCTTGACCATATTGCAGAACCGCTCGGTATTGGCATCGTCCAGCGGCGCGTCCACCTCGTCGAGCAGGCAGAACGGCGCGGGATTGAGCTGGAACATCGAGAACACCAGCGCAGTCGCCGTCAATGCCTTTTCACCGCCGGACAACAAGTGGATCGTGGCGTTTTTCTTGCCGGGCGGCTGAGCCATTACCTGCACGCCGGAGTCGAGGATTTCCTCGCCCGTCATGATGAGTTTGGCCTGACCGCCGCCGAACAGAATCGGGAATAGTTCGCCGAAATGCTTGTTGACCTTGTCGAAGGTGTCCTGCAACAGGTCGCGGGTTTCACGGTCGATCTTGTTGATCGCATCTTCCAGCGTGGTAATCGCTTCGGTCAGGTCGGCATGCTGGGAGTCGAGGAAGTTCTTGCGTTCCGATGCCTGCGCCAGTTCATCAAGTGCCGCCAGGTTGACAGCGCCAAGCGCCGCGATGGCATTGGTCAAACGCGTCACTTCGCCCTGCAGATAAGAGGGACGCATGTCGGCGTTCAGCTTTTCGGTCAGCGCCCCTTCATCGGCCTGGGCTTCCGCCAGCTGCTGCGCATACTGTTCCTGGTTCAGGCGCGCGGCCTGTTCCTTCAACTGCAATTCCATGATGCGATCGCGTTGCGGCTGCAGGCTGCGTTCGGACTGCATGCGGGCTTCTTCCGCATGACGCAGTTTTTGCGTCAGCTGGTCGAGTTCATGGCGCGCATCGGCCAGCGCGCGCTCCTGATCCGAGCGCTTGTCGAGCAAGGATTGCAACCCGGCTTGCGCGGCCTGATCGTCCAGGCTTTCCAGTTCAAGGCTGCCTTGCTGCATGCTGGCGAATAGCTGCGCCGACTGTTCCAGCGCGGTGGAAATGCTGCGCTTGAGTTCTTCTATCTTGTTGCGATGGGCTTTTTCGGCGAATTCGGCTTCCTGCGCCGCACGTTCGACATCGCGCAAGCGCTGACGCGCATCGTTAAGCTGCTGCTCTTTTGCCAGGTAATCGGTCTGGCCGTCTTCGTGACTTTCCTGCAAGACGGCGAGTTCGATATCGAGCTGTTCGAACTTGGCTTCCGATTCGGCCTTTGCCTGTTGCTGCTCCGCTTCCTGAGCTGCAATTTCGGCCAGGTCGGTGTCGATCTGGGTGCTGCGCTGATTGAAGCGTTCCTGCACTTCCGACAGCTTCATGACATCGATCTGCAAGCCATGAACCGCCTGCGTCAAGCCGGTCACCCGCTGGCGCAATTCCTGCAGGCGTTGCGTCGCCTGCGATACCGCTGCGTCGGCGCGCACCGCGCGCGACTTCGCTTCATCGGCCAGCATTTGCTGCGCGCGCAGCTGCTTGGTGATGTTGTCGATTTCCTGCTGGCGCGCCAGCATCCCATCCTGCTCGGAATCCGATGCGTAAAAGCGTACGCTGGATTTGCCGATCACATGACCCTGTTTCGTTACGAAGCAGGCGCCGAGCGGCAGCTTGGTGCGATCGACGAATGCGGCATTGACGTCGTCGGCGACGAATACATTGCTCAGCCAGTCCTGCATCAGAGCGCGCAGTCCCGGGTCATTCAGCTGCAGCAGATTGATGAAGGGTTTCAGTCCGGCCGGCCCATCGGCGGGCGCAGCCTGTGCGGTTTCGTTGGGCGTGAACAAAGCCAGCTTGGCCGGTGGCGCATCGCTGAAGAAGGCCTTTGCCCAATCCAGGTTGGATACTTCGAGCGCGGACGTACGTTCGCGCAACACCGATTCGAGCGCGGTTTCCCAGCCTTGGTCGACATGCAGTTTTTGCCACAGCCTGGGCAGGTCGCCGAGTTCATGCTTTTTCAGCCACGGCTGTACCTTGCCTTGCGTCTGCACGTTTTCCTGCAACTGTTTCAGCGCATTCAGGCGGGCTTCAAGCTGCGCATTGTTGGCGGTCTCGGTATTGACCTGCTGCTGCGCAGTGCGGCGTTCTTCTTCGAGTTTGGGCTGCTGTTCCTGCGCGGCTTCCAGTTGCTCGCGCGCCTCTTCCAGCGTTGCCTGCTTTTCTTCGAGCTGCATGCGCAGATTGGTCAGATGTGCGCTGTCCGGCAGCGACATGCCATTCTTTTCCTGCGACAGGCGCTCGCGACGCGTCGTCAGACCGGAAAGGATATTGGAAGCATTGCGCTGATGCGTCGATTCCAGTTCGATCTGCTGCTGGATCTGCATGATCTTGCTGCGCGACTCTGTCGTCTTCAACTGCGCTTCGCGCCATGCCTGTTCCAGCCCCGGAATCAGGTCGTGCTGGTTTTGTGCCGCATGCTGCGCCTGTTCGACGCGCATGCCATGCTCTTCCAGATGCATTTCGGCTTCTGCAAGTTCTTCCTGCTGCTGCTGGCCCTGGCGCTGCCACTGGTCGCGCTGCGCGGTCAGCGAATTCAACTGGGTTTGCAGGCGGCTACGCGATTCGATCACGAACTTGATCTGCGCTTCCAGACTGCCGATCTCGGAATTGGTCTGGTACAGATTGCCCTGCGCGGTATGCATGCGGTCGCCGGCCGCATAGTGCGCCTGGCGCATGTGCTCAAGCTCGGTTTCGATATGGCGCAGCTTCGCGGTCTGCTCTTCGAGGTCGGTCTGCGCCTTTTCGATATCGCGGAAATATTTTTCCTGCTCGGTCTTTGCCTCGTTCTTGCGCAGCAGCCACAGCAGTTTCTGCTTCTCGTCCTGGTCGGCTTGCAGTTCGCGGAATTTCTGCGCGACCGCTGCCTGCGCTTCGAGCTTCTGCAGGTTGGCGTTCAGTTCGCGCAAAATGTCTTCGACGCGGGTCAGGTTTTCGCGGGTGTCCTGCAGGCGGTTTTCGGTTTCACGCCGGCGTTCCTTGTATTTCGACACACCGGCCGCTTCTTCCAGAAAGATGCGCAGATCTTCCGGACGCGCTTCGATGATGCGCGAAATCATGCCCTGACCGATGATCGCGTAGGCGCGCGGACCGAGGCCGGTACCGAGGAAGATATCCTGGATATCGCGGCGGCGCACCGCCTGGTTGTTGATGTAGTAGGTGGAGGTACCGTCGCGGGTCAGCGTGCGCTTGACCGCGATTTCCGCATACTGACTCCATTGTCCGGCGGCACGTCCATCGCTGTTGTCGAACACCAGTTCGACCGAAGCGCGGCCGGCCGGCTTGCGGCTGGTGGAGCCATTGAAAATGACGTCCTGCATCGATTCGCCGCGCAGTTCGGAAGCCTTGGACTCGCCGAGCACCCAGCGCACGGCATCCATGATATTGGATTTGCCGCAGCCGTTCGGGCCGACAACGCCAACCAACTGACCAGGAACCTGAAAATTGGTGGGGTCGACGAAGGACTTGAACCCCGATAATTTAAGAGAAGTTAGACGCACGTTGTCGACTGTTCCAGACTAGTTGAACCAGAACGGGGGCAGCCCCCGAGAAAGGGCCCTATCATATCACTTCAAGTGCGCCGGCCATGGGTTTCCATCCCATGTTGCAAGGCGCATGCGACCGCGGACGGTATAATGTCGCGCTTATTCTTTCAGCATCCCAGCACCCTTCTACCGAGCCCTCCCAAGTGAATCCGCTCTTATCCAAATTACAACCTTATCCCTTTGAAAAGCTGCGTGGCCTGTTCGCAGGCGTGCAACCCGATTCGCGGTATTCGCCGATCAGTCTTGGTATCGGCGAGCCCAAGCATCCGACCCCGGCGTTCATACAGCAAGCCTTGGCGGACAATCTTGGCGGATTGGCAAGCTATCCATCGACCACCGGCTCCGACGCATTGCGTGCGGCCATCGCCGCATGGCTGGAGCGGCGCTACGACTTGCCTGCAATCGATCCTGCAACACAGGTGCTGCCGGTGAACGGTTCGCGCGAAGCGCTGTTTGCCCTGGCGCAGGCCTTGATCGATCCGCGTCCTGATGCGCTGGTCATGTGCCCGAATCCGTTCTATCAAATTTATGAAGGGGCCGCCTATCTGGCCGGCGCGACGCCTTATTTTGTCAATTCCGATCCGGCGCGCAACTTCGCGCCGGATTACAAGAGCGTTCCCGAAGAGATATGGCCCCGCGTGCAACTGCTGTATCTATGCTCGCCTGGCAATCCGACCGGTGCGGTATTGACGCTGGAAGACTGGAAAGAGTTGTTTGCGCTGTCCGACCGCTATGGTTTTGTCATTGCCGCCGATGAATGCTATTCGGAAATCTACTTCAACGCGGTGGCACCGCTGGGTGGGCTGGAAGCCGCGCATCGCCTCGGCCGCACCGGCTACCCACGGCTGATTGCGTTTTCCAGCCTGTCGAAACGCTCGAATGTGCCGGGCATGCGCTCCGGCTTCGTTGCCGGCGACGCCGAGATACTAAAGAAATTCCTGCTGTACCGCACTTACCACGGCAGCGCGATGAGCCCGGCTATCCAGGCCGCTTCCGTCGCAGCGTGGAATGACGAACAGCATGTCGAAGACAACCGCGCGAAATACATCTCCAAGTTCAACCAGGTAACGCCGTTGTTGCAGGAAGTGCTCGATGTCGCCCTGCCCGACGCCGGCTTTTACCTCTGGGCCAAGGTGCCCAAGCTGTCCGACACGGAATTCGCGAAGCGCCTGCATGCCGAATATAATGTGACGGTATTGCCCGGCAGTTATCTTGCGCGCGACGCTCACGGCGCCAATCCGGGACAGAGCCGCATCCGCATGGCCTTGGTGGCCGAAGTGGACGAATGTCTTGAAGCGGCTCGCCGGATTGTCGAATTCACCCAGAAGTTATCCTGATCCACCACCATAAAAGTTCCCTAAATGACTCAACAACTCCAACAGATCATCGACCAGGCATGGGAAAACCGCGCCGATTTTTCGCCCAAATCCGCTCCTGCCGAAGTGCGCGACGCCGTTGCGCATGTGCTTGAACAGCTGAATCAGGGCAGCCTGCGCGTTGCGCAAAAAGACAGCGGCGAATGGGTCGTCAATCAGTGGATCAAGAAGGCCGTTCTGCTGTCCTTCCGGCTCGAAGACAATGTGCCGATGCCGGCCGGCATGGACGGCGCGAACGCGATGCAGTTCTATGACAAGGTGCCGACCAAGTTCGCCAACTACACAGCGGAAGATTTCGCCAAGGGCGGTTTCCGCGTAGTGCCGCCGGCAGTCGCACGCCGCGGCAGCTTCATCGGCAAGAACGTGGTGCTGATGCCGTCCTACGTCAACATCGGCGCCTACGTTGATGAAGGCACCATGGTCGACACCTGGGCCACCGTCGGCTCCTGCGCACAGATCGGCAAGAACGTTCACCTCTCGGGCGGCGTCGGCATTGGCGGCGTGCTGGAACCGATGCAAGCCAATCCGACCATCATCGAAGACAATTGCTTCATCGGCGCGCGTTCGGAAATCGTCGAAGGCGTGATCGTTGAAGAAAACTCCGTGATTTCGATGGGCGTCTATATCGGCCAGTCGACCAAGATCTATGACCGCGCGACCGGCGAAGTCAGCTATGGCCGCATCCCGTCCGGTTCGGTCGTAGTCTCCGGCAGCCTGCCTTCGGCAGACGGCAAGTACAGCCTGTACTGCGCAGTCATCGTCAAGCGTGTCGATGCCAAGACCCGCGCCAAGACGGGCATCAACGAATTGCTGCGCGAAGCCTGATCACGCAATCGATGGATTGCGCCTGGGACGTCATGTTGGCGCGCTCCAGGCGTACCAGGCTGCTGCCCCGCACGGCCTGAACTGCTTTGACAGGGATGGGCATATCCATTCCTGATATCCCGCATATACCGGACGCACCGGATGGAGGCCGACATGGCAATGGATAGACTGTTCCAGTTGATGAAGGATAAAAAGGCATCGGACCTGTTCCTTACCGTGAATTCGCCGATCCACATCAAGATCAACGGACATCTGCTTCCGGTCAACCAGCAAAAGATGGACAACGCGACCATCAAGACCCTGCTGGTCGAAGTCATCTCTGCTGCACAGCTGCAGGAACTGGAAACCCATAATGAACTGAACATGGGTATTCCGGTCACCGGCCTCGGCAGTTTCCGTTTGTCCGCCTTTCGGCAGCGCGGCACGATATCCGCGGTATTTCGCTTTATTCCCGGAGACATTCCACGTCTGGCCGATCTGAACGTACCGCCGGTCCTGGCCGACATCATCATGGAAAAGCGCGGTCTGATCCTGGTAGTCGGTGCGACCGGCTCCGGCAAATCGACCACGATCGCGGCGATGCTCGACCATCGCAATATTCAGAAGACCGGCCATATTCTGACGCTGGAAGACCCGATCGAATTCCTGTTCACCAACAAGAAATCCATCGTCAACCAGCGCGAGATCGGCACCGATGCGGAAAGCCTGAAGGTCGCGCTGAAGAACGCGCTGCGGCAGGCGCCGGACTGCATCCTGATCGGCGAAATCCGCGACAAAGAAACCATGGGCGCGGCGCTTGCCTATGCGCAGTCGGGTCACCTGGTGGTGGCTACGCTGCACGCGAACAACAGCTATCAGGCACTGACACGGATCATCAATTTCTATCCGCTGGAAACCCGCCCCTCGCTGCTGCCGGATCTTGCCGCAACCATCAAGGCCGTGGTCTCGCAGCGCCTGATTGTCGCCAAAGACGGCGGCCGCCGTGCAGCGGTCGAAGTCTTGCTCAATACTCGCCACGTTGCCGAACTGATCGAACAGGGCGAAATCGGGCAGGTCAAGGAAGCAATCGAAAAGAGCATGGCGCCCGGTTCCCAAACTTTCGAGCAAGCCTTGATGCAGTTGATCGAAGACGATGTGATCACGCAGGAAGAAGCGCTTGCCAATGCGGATTCGGCAACCAACCTGTACTGGCTGATCAACAACGCGCAGGGCAAGAAACCGGAGCCGGAACCCGAACCCAAGAAGGACGACGGTCCGACCTTCACGGAATTCACCCTTAACGTTTGAAACAATGGCAATCACTCTCTACGGCATTCCCAACTGCGATACCGTCAAGAAGGCGCGTACCTGGCTCGACCAGAACGGCATTCCTTACAGTTTTCACGACTTCAAGAAAGCGGGCCTGAGCGAAGATATCGTTCATGCCTGGCTTGCGCATGTGCAGTGGGATACGCTGGTTAATCGCAAGGGAACAACCTGGCGCGCGCTGGCTGACGAGCGCAAGGCCTCTGTTATCGACGCCGGCAGTGCAGTCGCGCTCATGCTCGAATCGCCTTCAGTGATCAAGCGCCCGGTGCTGGTCGACGGCAAGTCTGCGCATGTCGGCTTTTCCGATGCGCTGTATCGGCAGGTCTTTGCAACAACATGAGCAGAACCCTCGCGCTGGCAGAAGAATTGATCGGATTGTCGTCGGTAACGCCGGACGACAAGGGTTGCCAGCAGCGCGTGTTGGAATCATTGAAGCGACTCGGCTTCGAATGCGAAATCATTCAGTCCGGGAATGTCACCAACCTATGGGCACGCAAAGGTTCGGCACGCCCGCTACTGGTATTCGCAGGCCATACCGACGTCGTGCCGACCGGCCCGCTGGAACAATGGACATCGCCGCCTTTCGAGCCGACCCGGCGCGACGGCCGTCTGTTCGGCCGCGGTGCAGCCGACATGAAGACGTCGATTGCAGCAATGATCGTCGCAACGGAAGAATTCCTTGCAATGCATCCGACGCATAAGGGCTCGATCGCGTTTCTGCTGACCAGTGATGAGGAGGGCCCTGCGGTGGATGGTACGGTGGTTGTCTGCGAGAGATTAAAGGCGCGCGGCGAACAGCTCGATTACTGCATTGTCGGGGAACCCACTTCCACCGATACCCTGGGTGATGTCATCAAGAACGGCCGGCGCGGCTCGATGTCGGGACGCCTGACCATCAAAGGCGTGCAGGGACACATTGCCTATCCTCAGCTGGCAAAAAATCCCCTCCATCTCGCAGCGCCGGCTTTGGCTGAGCTGGCCACTGAAAGATGGGACGAGGGCAATGAATATTACCTGCCGACTTCCTGGCAGATGTCGAACATCCATGGCGGCACTGGCGCGATCAATGTCATTCCGGGCGAAGTGGTGGTCGATTTCAATTTTCGCTTTTCGACCGCCAGCACGATAGAAGGCTTGCAGCAGCGCGTACACGAAATCTTGAACAAATACGACTTCGGCTACGACATCAAATGGACGATCAGCGGCCGCCCGTTCCTGACGCCGCGCGGTGAATTGAGCGACGCGCTCACTCGCGCCATCAAGAGCGAAACCGGCGTGGATGCGGATTTGTCGACGACCGGCGGCACTTCCGACGGACGTTTCATTGCGCAGATCTGCAAGCAGGTGATCGAGTTCGGTCCACCGAATGCCAGTATTCACAAGATCGATGAAAACATCGAGCTGTGCTTCATCGATCCGCTCAAGAATATTTACCGGCGAACGCTGGAAAACCTGTTGCTATAGCAGGATGGGTCAATGCTGCGCGATCAAGGCGCCAACGACCAAACTCTCTACGGCAGCTTCAATTGAATTTACAAAAGACTTGTTCATGACACCAAACAATTTCACAACCATTCGCGATTTGCTGCGCTACGCGGTTACCCGCTTCAATACGGCCAATCTGTTTTTCGGCCACGGCAGCAGCAACGCCTACGACGAAGCAGCTTATCTGATCCTGCATACGCTCAAGCTGCCGCTCGACAAGCTGGAGCCTTTCCTCGATGCGCACCTGTTGCCGAATGAAACCACGACTGTGCTCCAGGTGATCGAACGCCGTACCACCGAACGCGTTCCAGCCGCCTATCTCACCAATGAAGCATGGCTTGGCCACTACCGTTTCTATGTCGACGAGCGCGTGATCGTGCCGCGCTCCTTTATTGCCGAACTGATTCCGGAACAATTCTCCCCATGGGTGGATGACGCCGAATCGATTACAGAAGTGCTCGAACTTTGCACCGGTTCCGGATGTCTGCCGATCATGCTGGCCGATGCGTTTCCGAATGCACATGTCGATACCGCGGACATTTCCAGCGACGCACTGGAAGTCGCACGGCGCAATGTCAGCGACTATCAGCTGGAAGACCGGATTTCCCTATTCGAATCGGACCTGTACAGCAATTTGCCGAAAAAGAAATACGACCTGATCGTCACCAACCCGCCCTACGTGAATGCGGGCTCGATGGACAAGCTGCCCAAAGAATATCTGCATGAGCCGCAGATCGCGCTCGCGGGCGGCACCGATGGCATGGACCTGGTGCGCAAGATCGTGGCCGGTGCAGCGGAACGCCTGACGAAAAAAGGCGTGCTGATCGTGGAGATCGGCAATGAACGCGCGTTCGCCGAGGCGGCCTTCCCCGACCTGGAACTGACCTGGCTGTCGACCAGCGCCGGCGACGACATGGTTTTCCTGTTGACCGCAGAACAATTGAAGAAGCAATGATACGTTTTCAGCATGTCAGCCTGACCAGAGGCATCAAGCCATTGCTTGAAGATGTAGACCTGACCTTGAACCCAGGGGACAAGATCGGTCTGATCGGTGCCAACGGCGCCGGCAAGTCCAGCCTGTTCGCAATGCTGCGCGGCGAACTGCATGCCGATCTCGGCGAGGTTGACTATCCCGCGAAATGGCGCATGGCCTACGTCGCGCAGGAAACGCCCGCGCTCGACAGACCGGCGATCGAATATGCCATCGACGGCGACGCCACCTTGCGCGAACTCGAAGCTGAACTAGCGCAAATCGAAACCGGTCCGGAAAGCCATGGCGACGGCACCCGCATCGGTGAACTGCATGCGGCGCTGGCCGACGCCGATGCTTATACGGTGCGCTCGCGGGCCGAGCAATTGCTGACCGGTCTGGGCTTCTCGGTCGACCAGATGCAGCAGCCGGTGGCAAGTTTTTCCGGCGGCTGGCGCATGCGTCTCAATCTGGCGCAGGCGCTGATGTGCCCTTCCGATTTGCTGCTGCTGGATGAGCCGACCAACCACCTCGATCTGGATGCAATCATCTGGCTCGAAGACTGGCTCAAGCGTTACGAAGGCACCCTGATCATCATCTCGCACGATCGCGATTTTCTGGATGGCGTGGTCAATGTGATCGTCCATATCGACGATCGCAAACTGAAGCGCTATTCGGGCAATTACTCGTCCTTCGAACGTCAGCGCGCCGCCCATATGGCGCTGACGCAAGCTGCAATCGAAAAGCAGACAAGACAGCGCGCCCACCTGCAATCCTTCATCGACCGTTTCAAGGCCAAGGCGACCAAGGCAAGGCAAGCGCAAAGTCGCATGAAGATGCTGGCAAAGATGGAAGAAGTCGCACCGCTGCGGGCAGCGGCCGAGTTTTCGTTCGAGTTTCGCGAGCCGCTCAGTGCGCCCAATCCGCTCTTGGTGATGGAAGATGTCGTCGCCGGTTACCGCATCGAGCAGGACGATGACGTCATCGACAAGCCTGTCGTTTCCAGCATCAATTTTTCCTTGCAGACCGGTCAGCGTATCGGCTTGCTCGGGGTCAATGGCGCAGGCAAATCGACGGTGGTCAAAACCATCGCAGGCGAACTCGCGCAACTTGTCGGCGACGTGCGTCTGGGTAAAGGACTGTCGATTGGCTATTTCGCGCAGCATCAGGTAGAAATGCTGCGGCATGATGAATCGCCGCTCTGGCACCTTGCGCGTATCGCACCGACGACGCGCGAACAGGAATTGCGCAACTTTCTGGGCGGCTTCAACTTCGGCGGCGAGATGGTGACCAGCAAGATCGCGCCCTTTTCCGGCGGTGAAAAGGCCAGACTGGCGCTTGCGCTGATCGTCTGGCAGCGTCCCAATCTGCTGCTGCTGGACGAACCGACCAACCACCTCGACCTTGAAACGCGCGAAGCCCTGACCATGGCACTCGCCCAGTTCGAAGGAACGTTGGTTCTGGTTTCACACGACCGCCATCTGTTGCGCGCCACCACCGACCAGTTCCTGATCGTGGCGGAGGGAAAATTGCAGCCTTTCGACGGCGACCTCGACGATTACAAGGACTGGCTGTTCAAGACCAAGCTGGGCCGCGTAGATACGCCGTTGCCCGGCCCCGGCAAAACCGCCGGCAAGCCGGAAGCAGATGCGGTTGCCTACGAATCGCGCGACGACCGTCAGGAACGGCGACGCCTGGAAGCCGAGGAACGTCAGCGCTTGTCGGCGCTGAAAAAACCACTCGAGTCGCGCATCAAAAGGCTGGATGAACAAATGGCCAAGCTCAACGCGCGCAAGACCGATGTGGATGCCCGGCTCGCCGATCCTGCGATCTATGATGACGCCAACCGGGAAGCGCTCAAAGCCTTGATACTTGACCAGGCGTATATTGGAAAAGAACTGGAGCAACTCGAAACCGAGTGGCTCGAACAGCAGGATGCGCTCGAACAGTTATCTGCGTGACGGTGCAAGCCTGCACGGATGGAGGAAATCGCATGAGTCAACCGGTCGACAAGCCTTTGCAGGGAATCCGCGTACTCGATCTGACCCGTCTGCTGCCCGGTCCGGTCGCCACCATGCACCTGGCCGACATGGGTGCGACAGTGATCAAGATCGAAGATCCCGGTATCGGCGATTATGCCCGCACGATGGGTCATGTCCGGCATCAGGTGTCGCAATTCTTCGTCGCGGTCAATCGCGGCAAGCAGGAACTGCGGCTCGACCTGAAAAGCGATAGCGATCGCGCAGCGTTCCTTGAACTGGTCGACAGCGCCGATGTCGTGGTGGAAAGTTTTCGGCCCGGTGTGATGGACAAGCTCGGAGTAGGCTGGGCAGTGCTGAAGGAACGCAATCCCCGGCTTGTCATGTGCGCGATCTCGGGCTACGGCCGGGACGGCCCTTTTGCGCAACGTGCAGGGCACGATATCAATTACATCGGCATGGCGGGCATGCTGGAACAAAATGTCGGGCCGGACGGCGTTCCCGCACTCGGCAATCTGCAGGTCGGCGACCTGCTGGGCGGGGCGCAGGCGGCAGTGCAAGGCATACTTGCTGCGCTCGTCGGCGTCAAATGCGGAGGGCCGGGAAGGTTTATCGATGTATCAATGACCGACACGGTGTTCGCTCACAACATCATGCCGCTGGTTGCCGTCAACAACTTCGGCAAGCCGGCGTTACCCGGCTGCGACCTACTGACCGGCGGCGTCCCCTGCTACAACATTTACCGCACCAGCGATGATCGCTTCATGGCCGTCGGCGCGCTGGAACTGAAGTTTTGGGAAGCATGCTGCGACGTGTTGGGCCGACCGGATCTTAAGTCGCGTCACTGGAGTCTTGGACAGGAAATTGGCGGTGACGATGCGATGTCCATCCGGGCCGAGCTGGACGCTATTTTCCTGCGCGAGACGCTCGATGTCTGGACGCAGCGCTTCGACGCGGTAGATTGCTGTGTAACGCCGATCCTGCGTGCCGACGAAGCCTTGTCCCATCCGCTTTTCCGGATACGCGGCATGGCGCAGCAACGCCAGCATCCGACCGAAGGAGAATATTGGGCGACCGGTCCGGCTATCGGTTTCCATGCTTAGGAAGGATACGGAATCAGCTATGGCGCGAACCTTTCCGGAGCTACAGACATCCCGGCTGCGCTTGCGCCGGATTACCGCGCTGGACGCGCCGGCGTTGTTTGACATCCATTCGGACCGCGAATGGATGCGCTGGTATGGGGTCGATCCCTTGACAGATGCCGCCGAGGCCCGCCATCTTGCCGAACTGTTTGCCAGCTGGTTCGATGCGGGCACCGGCTTTCGCTGGGGTCTGGAACGCTTGCAGGATCAACGGCTGATAGGAACCTGCGGACTGTTTCGCTGGAATAGAAGCTGGCGCAATTGCGTGATCGGTTATGAAATCGCGCGTGACTGCCATGGCCAGGGATTGATGCGCGAAGCGCTCGCCGCGATGCTCGACTACGGATTTACGACCATGCGCCTGCACCGGATTCAGGCTGAAACCCATCCCGACAATACAGCATCGATCGACATCGCGACCCGTATGGGATTTCGCTTTGAAGGCGTTCATCGCGAACAGGCATACTGGGACGGGCGCTTTCATGATTTGAACTGCTATTCCTTGCTGGAGCGCGATTGGCAGGCGGTTGATGTGGCAAGGTCTGCAGGGGCCAGCGCGGGATGAGCACGCCACCGACCATGAATATCATCGGCTGCGGCAAGCTGGGCATGACACTCGGGCGGCTGTGGACCACGCACCAGGTATTTGCGATACAAGCAATCATGAACAGGAGTCAGGCCAGCACGGAAAAGGCCATTGCATTCATGCAAGCAGGCGTTGCCGCATCCGATATACGCAATATGCCACCTGCGGATGCATGGCTGATTGCGACCCCGGACGATGATATTGCGTCCAGTTGCGACGCATTGGCTGCAAGCGGCAAGTTAAAACAGGGAGATATCGTCTTTCATTGCAGCGGAGCGTTGCCCTCGTCGATACTTGCAGCTGCAACCCGGGCAGGCGCCGCAATATCCAGTGTGCATCCGATCCGCAGCTTCGCAGATCCCGCGCAAGTCGCAGCAAGCTTCGGCGGCACGTTTTGCGGCATCGAGGGCGACGCCGAGGCGCTAAACGTTTTGCAAGCCGCCTTTGGTGCCATAGGCGCAAGAACAATACCCATCGATGCCAATTTCAAAACCCTGTACCATGCAGCCGCAGTATTCGCATCGAACTACTTGGTGACGGTGCTCGACGTAGCGGTGCAGGCTTACGTCAAGGCGGGGATCCCTGAAGAAGCAGCATTACAGCTCATGGAGCCGCTGGTTCGTGGCACCGTCGACAATGTGTTCCGCCTGGGGACGACCAAGGCACTTACCGGTCCGATTGCACGGGGCGACATTGCAACGGCGGTCAAGCAATATCGCGCGGTCAACACATGGGACGAGCGCCATGGCGTACTGTACAAACAATTGGGAAAATTGACGTCCGATATCGCCGCACGGCGCCGACAGAAGACTTGAGCTTAGTGCGGGATGTCTGTAAGGGATAGGTTGCCAAACCGTTCATGCACTACGAAGAGACGCAGTGCTTAGGCGATTACGGATTACCGTTTGGGAGCATAGATATCATGCCCCACTTCATCGATTTGCCGGCGCAGCGCGCGGCGTTCTTCCGGGCTGAGGCGCCCCTGCCGACGCGAATTGTCAGCAGTCTCGCTACCCCGCCCGTCGTTTGGAGCACCATATCCGCTAGTGTCCTGTCCGTTGAGTTCACGGCCACGGCGGCGATCGCCTTGCACCGGCTGGCCATTGCGATATTCGCCCCGGTCCAGCGCGGCGTTTTGAACCTGGAATGCGCGCACCACCTCGCGCCCCACATAACGGGCTTCACCCGGTTCGGCAAATGCATTGGCCAGACCAAGGATTAAGAGGGAAAATATGCCGATGTGCTCGAGTCGCATTGTCCAAGACCGCTTTACCATCACTATGTACGGGATAGCCCGCAAAGGCCGGATGCACGCCAACGCGAGCCGACCCGATAACCATGAACCCAGTGTATGCTTGATTGTGCGACGCGATAATCCGTGTAAGGTAAAGTTTGTAACACTTTGTAATGGTTTGCGCGAGACATCATCCGGCATTTTTTTCTGACGTTACCATAGCGCCATGAATACGACAAATCTGACAACCAATACGCCCGCCCATGCCCCCAACGGTCACCAGGGCAAGATACTTGTGGTCGATGATGACTTGCGTCTGCGCGACCTGCTGCGGCGGTATCTTGCCGAACAAGGCTTCAATGTCGTGACGGCCGAAAACGCTCAGGCGATGAACAAGCTGTGGATCCGGGAACGCTATGATCTGCTGGTGCTGGACCTGATGCTGCCCGGCGAGGATGGATTGTCCATCTGCCGGCGCCTGCGGGGTGCCGGAGACCAGACGCCGATCATCATGCTGACGGCAAAAGGCGAAGACGTCGACCGCATCGTCGGCCTGGAAATGGGCGCCGACGATTATCTGCCCAAGCCTTTCAATCCGCGCGAACTGGTCGCACGCATCAACGCGGTATTACGCCGCAAGGGACCGGACGAGATTCCAGGCGCTCCGTCTGAAACACCGCAGACTTTCACGTTCGGCGACTTTATCCTGGACCTCGGCACGCGCACCCTGAAAAAAAATGGCGAGTCGATATCGCTGACGACCGGCGAGTTTTCCGTATTGAAGGTGTTTGCGCGGCATGCACGCCAACCGCTCTCGCGCGAAAAATTGATGGAACTCGCGCGCGGCCGCGAATACGAAGTATTCGACCGCAGTCTGGACGTGCAGATTTCACGTTTGCGCAAGCTGATCGAACCCGACCCCTCCAACCCGATCTATATCCAGACGGTCTGGGGATTAGGCTATGTCTTCATCCCCGAAGGCCAACCGCGCTGACGTCCAACCTTGATCCCGCTTATCGGAAACCGTCTTAACTGGCTCAATAGCGGCCTGTTCTGGCGCACCTTCTTCCTGCTCGCCTTCCTGATCGCCGCCAGCATCATGGCTTGGGTGGCGAGCTTTCGCATTGTGGAACGTACCCCGCGCGCGCAGCAAATGGCAGCGCAGGTGATTTCCATTGTCACGATCACCCGCGCGGCCCTCACACATTCGGCACCCGACCTGCGGCGCGAATTGCTGTTCGATCTGGCGAGCAACGAAGGCATCCGTATTTATCCGCTGGAAGGGACCGACGTCGTCGAACCGCCGCCGGACAGCGGTCTGATGCCGGTGCTGGAAACCACCGTGAAGGAACGCCTCGGCCAGAGTACAAAATTTGCCGGCAGCGTCAACGACGTTTCCGGATTCTGGGTCAGTTTCAAGATCGACGAGGATGAATACTGGCTGCGGCTCGATCGCGAGCGGATCGAGGGCGTGTCCAGCATTCAGTGGCTGGGGCTGGCGACCACCACGCTGGTGCTTTCGCTGTTCGGCGCAGTCTTTATCTCGCGGCTCATCAATCTGCCGTTGGCACGTATCACAAGCGCAACGCGCTCGATTGCCAAGGGCCGCAAACCGGATCCGTTGCCGGAACGCGGGCCGGCTGAAATTCGCGAAGCGAACCGCAGCTTCAATCAGATGGTTGCCGACCTCGATCGCGTCGAGTCCGATCGAGCGGTTATCCTTGCGGGCATCTCGCATGATTTGCGCACGCCGCTGGCGCGCATGCAGCTTGAGGTCGAGATGGCAAAGCTGCCGGACGATGCACGCCAGGGCATGCAGTCCGATCTGGCGCAAATGGATGAAATCATTGGCCAGTTTCTCGAATACGCAAAGCCTTCCGACAGGTCGCAAGTCGCAAGCGTGGATTTAAGTTCGCTGTTGCGCGAGTGTGCGCACGAGGCCGAACGTCTGCCGGATGTAAAGGCAAGCGCCAGCATTGCCGACCATGTCAATGTATTTGGTAATGCAACCGACTTGAAGCGGGTCGTCAACAACCTTATCGAAAACGCTCGCCGATATGGAAAAACCGAGGGGAGCGAGCATACCAGTATCAATATCAGCTGCAAGACTCAAGGCACTCAGGCCGTCGTTGAAATAACCGATCACGGTCCTGGCGTACCCGATGCGGAAATCGAAAGGCTGCTACGGCCTTTCACACGTCTCGATACCGCACGCGGGCAGGCAAACGGCGCGGGACTGGGTCTGGCTATCGTCGACCGTATCGTCAAGCGGCATCATGGCGTGATGAAGTTGTCGAACAATCCCACTGGTGGCTTGCAGATCCGGATATCGATACCGGTAACCGGCACACTTGCCTAGGCATGGAGATCGGCGACGCGCGCCTCCTAGCAGTGTTTCGCAAATGCATGTTGGCATTCAGGTCCGACCAGCTTACGGTATATTGGTACTGTGTTTTTCGTTTCCATGCGTTACGCTCCGGATTAAAAAACAGCCATTCAGTCTAGGCGACGCCCTCCGCGATTAGCGTCTTAACGCGCATTACGTTTCACTGCGCGGCCGCAAATATTTCCCATCATCATCTTAGGTCACCGCCCTTTTGCGCTGAGACAAATAAACCTTTGTTCGCCGGTATAAATTCGTTACATGTGACGCGCGCGCGAAACAAATTTCCAACGGCAGCGTCTACGGAAAACGGTTACACGTGTGCTGCCGTTGTTCGCCGTTGTGGCGTTCAGCATCGCAGCTCAGGAGAAGGTGGCCGCAGGCGATGGGCACCAGATGAAAAAAAATCCCCTCTATAGCAAGTCGACCCGGAATCGTCGCGTCGATGCGGCCATGCCGGCAGCTCCGCAAGAGGCAGACGCGCAGGCTACGGGCTCGACCGCATCACCTGTCAAATCAACCGAGCCCATAGCCGAGGACGCGCCTGTCGCACCGCGCCGTACCAGCGGCGTACGAAACTTTGCGACAAAACACGAGCGTCTGCTGCTGGTGCTGGTGTCGGTTCTGTTGAGCAGTACGCTGTTCTATGCTTTCAGTCACCTGCAATCGGCAGAGCGAAAACTGACGCAGCGTGACATCGATGCCGCGGTCATGCATACGCTTGAGCAAAATATTCTGCCGTCGCCGGAAGCAAAGGCTTTCGCCCGCATCCGCCCTTCCGTAGTACGTGTAACGCAGGTAGGCCGCGAAAAAAATAACGATGAAAGCAATCCGACCAAGGCATTGGGAGTCGGCACCGGCGTAGTCGTCGTAGATAGGGGCATCATCCTGACGAACCTGCATGTGGTCGAGGGCAATAACAAGATACAGATCGATTTCGCCGACGGCACCAAGTCGGATGCGGTCATTGTTCAAAAGCAGCCGGAGAACGATCTCGCCGTGCTGCAGGCAAGCACTGTGCCGGATGACCTGATTCCCGCCACATTGCGATCGAGCCAAGGTCTGGCAATCGGCGACAAGGTGGTCGCGGTCGGCTTTCCCTTCAACATCGGACCCTCGGCATCGTCCGGCATCGTCTCCGGCTTGAAGCGCAATTATCAGTCGGACGACGAAGAACGGGTGCTGGCCAATCTGATCCAGTTCGATGCGGCAGCCAATCCGGGAAATTCCGGCGGTCCCCTGATCACAATGAACGGCGAGGTCGTCGGCATCGTGACCGCCATCCTGAGCCCGAATCCGCAAGGCTCCTTCATTGGTATCGGGTTTGCGGTACCGATCGAAACCGCAGCCGCAGCCGCAGGAGAAGCACCATTTTGAAACGCAGCATTCACCAGGCAGAGGCCCATGGAAGACAGAGATAAAATCAGCACCGAAGTGTCCCGCCAGATGGAACGGGTCCTGTACGAGGTCAAACGCGTCGTGGTGGGTCAGGACCATTTTCTTGAACGCGTGCTGGTCGCCATTCTTGCCGGTGGACACTTGCTGGTCGAAGGTGTTCCCGGGCTCGCAAAAACGCTGACAGTCAAAACGCTGGCGCGCACCATTCAGGGCAGTTTCAAGCGCATCCAGTTCACGCCCGATCTGGTCCCCGCCGACCTGATCGGCACCAGGATCTATAATCAGAAGACGAGCGAGTTCACCACCTCGCTCGGTCCGGTTTTTTCCAACCTGATTCTTGCAGACGAAATCAATCGTGCTCCCGCGAAGGTGCAGAGCGCGTTACTGGAAGTCATGCAGGAGTGCCAGGTCACTATCGCGGGCGAGACGCACATGGTGCCCAATCCCTTCCTGGTCATGGCGACGCAGAACCCGATTGAAACCGAAGGCACGTATCCATTGCCCGAAGCGCAAGTCGATCGATTCATGATGAAGGTGCTGGTCCAGTATCCGAGCGAAGAAGAAGAATTCGTGATCGTCAACCGGGTTACCGGTCCGGCACCCGACATTGCGGCAGTCACCACCACCGAGCAACTTGCGCACCTGCAACAGCAATGTCGCGAATGCTATGTCGATCCTTCACTTGTGCATTACGCAGTGCGGTTGGTAGCAGCCACGCGTAATCCGGACCGCTACAACGTGCCCAATCTGGCGCATTACCTGACTTGCGGCGCCAGTCCAAGGGCGTCGATCCATCTGATCGAAGGCGCGCGCGCCTTGGCTCTTTTGCGCGGTCGCAATCATGTCAGACCGGAAGATGTCAGCGACCTGGTTCCGGATGTGCTGCGCCATCGTCTTTCATTGTCTTACGAGGCCTTGGCCGACGCGATCACGCCGGACCATATCATCCATCGCATCATGAAACACATACCAGCACCGGAAAGGATGCTTGAAACCCATGTCAGAGTTGACGCCAGCGCCTGAAGCCGTTCTCCGTCGCATCGAACTGACTGTATTGCGTCAGCTCGATGGCATGCTGCATGGCGATTACCATACCCTGTTCCGCGGAATGGGCATGGACCTTGCGGACTTACGCGAATATCAGTATCACGATGACGTACGGCATATCGACTGGAACGTCACTGCACGGATGCAGACACCCTATGTCCGCGAGTATTATGAAGAACGCGATTTGACCGCATGGTTTTTGCTCGACCTGAGCCCGTCGGAAGATTTTGGTTCGCAGCAAGTCACCAAACGCGCGCAGGCATTGGAACTGGTGGCGCTGCTTGCCAGCATGCTGAGCCGTCACGGTAATCGGGTGGGCGCGCTGTTTTACGGCGGGAATGTCGATACCATTATTCCCGCCGGCAGCGGACGCCGCCATGTTCTGCAAATCCTGCATCGGATGATGACGCGCCAACCGCTTGCGCAATCCAGCGCTACCCGTTTGCAGGACTTGCTTGAAACTTCCGCGCAAATGATGAAACGCCGCTCGCTGGTCTTTGTGATTTCCGATTTCATTTCCCAGCCCGGGTGGGAAAAGCCCTTGGCGCTCCTGGCACAGCGGCATGACATCCTCGCCATGCGTCTGTACGATCCGTTGGAAATGGAATTGCCGGATCTTGGCTTGTTGACGATGCAGGATGCCGAAACCAGCGAACAACTTTTGGTGGACACGCACGACCATGTGTTCCGCAGCCGCTTTACCGCCGCAGTCACGCGGCGCGAAGATGCCTTGCACGAAGCATTTTCCTATGCCGGGGTCGATGTGCTTGAACTGTCGACCGAGGATTCGGTTGTAGATGCGCTGCTGCGTTTTTCCGAAATGCGCAAGGGCCGCAGCCGTCTGATGGCAGGCAGCTCCTTGTCACTGCATGCGGGGCGACGATGACTTTTATCTGGCCAACATTCCTTTGGTGTCTGTTGTGTGTGCCGTTGCTCGTGCTGAGCTATTGGCTACTATTGCGGCGCAGGAAAAAACACGCTGTACGGTATGCCGGCTTGTCGATCATCAAGGAAGCGATGGGCCCGTCGCAGCGGTTCCGACGCCATATTCCGCCGCTACTCTTTCTGATGGCATTCAGCGTGATGCTGCTGGCGATCGCGCGGCCTGCGGCACTGATCACCTTGCCGTCCCAATATGAAACGGTCATTCTGGCTATCGATGTATCGGGCAGCATGCGTGCCAACGACGTGGCGCCGACCCGTATTGCCGCCGCTCAAGCTGCGGTGCGCGGATTCGTTGAACAACAACCGCGCAATACGCGTGTAGGGGTGGTGACCTTTGCCGGCACTGCAGCGCTGACGCAGCCACCCACCGAAAACCGCCAGGATATTCTGGATGCCATCGATCGCATACAGCTGCAGCGCGCCACCGCGATCGGTAGCGGGATACTGGTTTCGCTGAAGGCAATTTTTCCCGACGTCGAGTTCAATCTGAATTCCACCGATCCGCGCCCGGCCGCGCGCGACGGTCCCGGCTCCCGCGCGCTCGGCGACTCACCCAAGGACAAGCGGCCCGATTTCAAGCCGGTGCAACCGGGTTCCTACATGTCCGCCGCAATCATTCTGCTTACCGATGGACAGACGACAACCGGACCGGATCCGGTCGAGTCGTCGATGATGGCCGCCGAGCGTGGCGTACGCGTCTTTACCGTCGGGATAGGAACCATCGAAGGAGAAGTCGTCGCCGGCGAGGGATGGTCGATGCATGTGCGCCTGGATGAGGATTCACTGAAAAAGATTGCGAATGCCACAGGTGCCGAGTACTTCTATGCCGGCACGGCGGATGACTTGAGCAAGGTATACAAAATGCTCAATTCCAAGCTGACGCTGGAACGCAAGGAAACAGAAATCACCGCCCTGTTTGCCGCAGCAGCGGCCTGCCTTGCATTGCTGTCAGCCATGCTATCGATGCTGTGGTTCAATCGTCTGCTCTAACCGCGGCTGCATATTTAATCCTGGTCACCATCGTCCCGCCGACCACCGACATCTATCAAGCCAGAGTGGAAGACCCGGCAAGGATGATTTCATCTCTGTCTGGTTCGTCGCGCCGCCGCCCCATGCGTAACAGCGTGATCCGAAGCGTTGTGCGATGGTACGCCCTGTCTGTGTACGCACAGTGAAACACCAGCTCCGCGATCGTATTAAGCGTGGCCGAGGACGCATATTACTTCGCGATGTGGCGATAGATTACCTCAGAGAAATTACTTTTCTCCCTTGGCATTTGACTTTTGCTGATGGCGTTCTTTACATCAAACGGCACGCCTGTTACGATCAGCTCTATTAGCAGAATCATGTTTCGCTATGCAGAACTAGTGCCTGATTTCCGGCTTTGTACCGGCATGGCATTTATGGAGAAAACCTTCATGCATGACGCTGTAAATGGGCTTAGGACCGGTGGTTGCGATTTCACGCTTACTGGAGCGCAACGGCTTGAAGATGGCGATATCAACTTGTGGGAGTTGAATGAAGCGTTCGCAGTCCAGGTCTTGTACTGCCGCGGTCGCCTCGGCATTCCGGATCAGCGCTTGAATGTCAACGGTGGTGCGATCGCGGTCGGCATCCGTACGGCGTGACCGGTTCGCGGCTGGTCGGGCATACAGTGATTGAAGGCAAGCGTCGCGGTGTTCGCTATGTGGTGGTGACGATGTGCGTCGGCGGCGGTCAAGGTGCTGCCGGTCTGTTCGAAGTCTGCTAGGAGGGCATGATGAGCGTCAAGGAACTGTTCCAGCTTGAAGGTCGGGTTGCATTGGTCACCGGCGGATCACGCGGCTTGGGATTGCAGATGGCGGAAGCGCTTGGCGAAATGGGATGCAAGCTGGTATTAACTGCACGCAAGGCCGATGAGTTGGAACAAGCGCAATCGCATCTCGAACAATCCGGTTATGAAGTGTTAACCATCGTGAACGACTTGGCAAAGACCGATCAGATTCCGGCGATGGTCGACCAGGCCGTGCAGCGTTTCGGTGCGATCGACATTCTGGTCAACAATGCCGGCGCTACCTGGAGCGCACCGGCAGAGGACTATCCCGACGAAGCCTGGCGCAAGGTGCTGGGTCTTAACGTGGACTCGCTGTTTTTCCTCGCACGTGAAGTCGCCCGGCGCAGCATGATTCCGAGAAAGTCGGGCAAAATCCTCAACATCGCATCGGTCGCGGGATTGCGCGGCAGCGCGACGAATGTCAGTACGATTGCCTATCACACCTCGAAAGGTGCTGTTGTCAATTTCACCCGTGCGCTGGCTTCGGAATGGGGGAAATACAATATCAATGTTAATGCGATCTGTCCCGGCTTTTTCCCTTCAAAGATGTCGGCGGGATTGCTTGAAAAGGTTTCCGAGAATGTGATCGCGCGTGCGCCGCTCCATCGTATTGGCGGCGCCGAAGACCTGAAGGGAATCGTCGTCTTTCTCGCGTCGGAAGCGTCGCGTCACATCACCGGCCAGGCGATCGCTGTCGACGGCGGAATCAGTGCCGTGTAAGCCAGGCTTGCAGCATTAACCACTTATCCAAGAAAACCATGTCCGATCGCCATATGGCATTTTGGCCAGGCACGCTGCCAAACCACCTGACTGTGCCGCAGACCAATCTTTTCTACAACGTTGAAGTGTCGGCGGCCCGCTTTCCCGACAAGCCTTATATCCTGTTCTACGACACGCCGATCACCTTCGCGGAATTCCGTGATGAGGCCGAGCGCATTGCCGGCTATCTGCAGCAAGAGTGCAAGGTCAAAAAAGGCGATCGCGTACTGCTCTACCTGCAGAACAGTCCGCAATTCATCCTGGCGTATTACGGCATCCTGCGCGCAAACGCCGTCGTGGTACCGGTCAATCCAATGAATCGCACCAGCGAGCTGCGCCACTATGTCGCCGACACCGGCGCGACCACCGCGATCGTGCCGCAGGATTTGTTTGCGCAAATGTCGCCTTTGCTCGGGGATGGCCTTGAACATATCCTGGTCGCCGCCTATTCCGACTATCTGAAGCAGCCGACCGATTTGGATATGCCAGCCTTCGTCAAGGCGCCACGTGAAGCGCTCGCCGGTCCTGGCGTGACGCTGTGGACCGATATGCTGGTACACAATCTGCGGCCCGGACCGATCACGGCGGGCCCCGACGATCTGTGCGTGATGCCATACACCTCAGGCACGACCGGCAACCCCAAGGGTTGCATGCACACGCATCGCAGTGTCATGTACAGCGTAGTCGCGAGCATGCAATGGTTCGGCAGCCAGCAGGACGCGGTGATGCTGTCGGTGCTTCCATTCTTCCATGTCACAGGAATGCAGGGAAGCATGAGCGGGCCGCTATATCTCGGCAGCACCATTGTGCTGTTACCGCGCTGGGACCGTGAGATCGCCGCCGAATGCATACAGCGTTACCGCGTCACTTCGCTGCAAGTCATTTCCACGATGGTGGTCGATCTGCTTGCCAATCCCAAGATCGGCGATTACGACCTGTCCAGCATCAAGGGCGTTCGCGGCGGTGGTGCGGCAATGCCGGAGGCCGTCGCGCAAAAGCTGAATGACGTGATCGGGGTACCTTACGTCGAAGGCTATGGCATGTCGGAAACGATAGCCGCCACCCATATCAATCCACCGCAAAGACCGAAAAAACAATGCCTCGGCGTTCCGCTGTTTGACGTTGACGCACGGGTGGTCGATCCGAGCGACTTTCATGAATTGCCGACGGGCGAGGTTGGCGAAATCATCGTCAATGCGCCGAATGTCATGCTGGGTTACTGGAATCATCCGGAAGGCACCCGCGAAGCCTTTGTGGAAATAGAGGGCAAACGCTTCCTGCGCACCGGCGATTTGGCAACGACTGATGAAGACGGTTATTTTTTCATGGTCGACAGGCTCAAACGCATGATCAATGCATCTGGTTTCAAGGTATGGCCGGCCGAAGTCGAAGCCTTGATGTACCAGCATCCTGCAATTCAGGAGGCCTGCGTGATCGGCGCACGCGACGCCAAGCGCGGCGAGACGGTGAAGGCAGTGATCGTGTTGCGGGAAGCATATCGCGGCAAGATCGCGGAGAGCGATATCGTGGATTGGGCGCATCAGAACATGGCGGCATACAAGAGCCCGCGCATTGTGCAATTTACGGACGCGCTTCCGAAATCATCGACAGGCAAGATTCAGTGGCGTGAATTGCAGGAAAAAGAAAACGCTACCTGAGGGGCCTGGACAAATAACACGCGTATACAGCAGAGCGGAGACATCATGCGATTTGAAAACAAGGTGGCGATCATTACAGGTGCGGCCAGCGGGATCGGACGTGCGACTGCATTGCGACTGGCACAAGAAGGTGCCTGCGTTGCCCTGGTCGATCGAAATGAAGACGGCTTGACAGAGCTTGCAGCTCAAATCCCCGACGCATCCAAAATCTGGCTGCGCGCTGTCGATATCGCGTGCGAAGAAGAAGTGGAACGCTGCGTCAACGATGTGTTCGTCCGTTTTGGACGCATCGATGCAATGTGCAACAACGCCGGTATCTCGGGGGGCGATTATTCCGCCATTACCGATACCGACACCGGAGTCTGGCATCAGATCCTGGCAGTTAATCTAATGGGTGCCGTTCACTTCAGCAAATATGCTTCGCGCATCATGTGCGAGCAACGGAGCGGCGCAATCGTGAATACTGCTTCAGTGGCCGGGGTACGTTCCGGTGCAGGTGGCAATGCTTATAGTGCGTCGAAGGCTGCAGTGATCAATTTGACGATGACCAGCGCCTGCGATCTGGGGCAATGGAATGTACGGGTCAACGCGGTATGTCCGGGCTTGATCGAGACCGGCATGACTGCGCCGGTATTCGAACGGGCGCGCGCAGCCCAGAAGGAAGACAAGCTTGGCTCGCGCTGCGAACTGCGTCGGTACGGACGTCCGGAGGAAGTAGCTGCCGTCATCGCCTTCCTCGCGAGCGACGATGCGAGCTATGTGACCGGTCAAGCTTTGCCGGTCGACGGTGGCAATACCGCGTCGCTAAATTTGCCGGGGATGAAGGTGTAGAACCTGAGTGGGCATCAGCGCGGATATGCGTTTTTACCGACTCTTTTTTGTCGTGCTCCGCCAAGCTAGCGGAATACGACAAACTTGTTCGGCATTCGCGCCATGAGGCATGGCGACATTGCCTGTGACGCGCAATTGCCATTGCACAGCTCTTCTGCCCTCGAATGCCATACGTAAGAGCTATTCGACCATTCCTGCGTTACACAGCTCCTTCGGTCATTGGCGCTCCAAAGCATGTATCACATTAGGTAAAATGGAGTCTCTCCATACCGCCAATGCGTGCTTTTTCGCGCGCTTCGTCAATGAGTTCCGCAGATAACAAGTCATGCTGTCAGCCCAAATCGCCGGCTGACCTCTTCTTTTCCTTTACTCTTCTCGCATTGCAAGGCTTTGGCGGCGTGTTGGCTGTGGTACAGCACAACCTGGTCGAGCAAAAACGGTGGATGACACGGGAGGAATTCATAGAAGAGTGGGCAGTCGCCCAAATCATGCCAGGACCAAATGTCGTCAACCTCGCTTTGATGATAGGTGGGCGGTATTTCGGCCTGCGTGGCGCGCTTGCGGCGTTGGCGGGCATGATCACCGTTCCCTTGGTCTTGCTGCTTTTGCTGGCCGTCCTGTATGCGCATTTCGCCGGTCACCCTGGCTTGGCCGGAGCATTGCGCGGCATGGGTGCGGTAGCCGCAGGTTTGATCGGCGCGACCGGCCTCAAACTGGCGAGCACCTTGAAAACGCATCCGCTTGGTCAAGCGCTTGCGGTTGGATTCTGTGTATTGGGATTTATCGCGGTGGGCTTGTTTCGCTTACCTCTTATGTATGTGCTGCCGGTTCTCGGCGGCATCGCTTGTCTGCTTACCTACAAAAAAATCAAGCCATGAATACGATGTTGCGATTTACCTTGGAATGGGCCGACTGGCTGAATTTGTTTGCTCAGTATCTGTTGCTGTCACTACTCTCCATCGGCGGCGCGATTTCGACTACTGCAGAAATGCATCGTTTTCTCGTTGATGAACACCATTGGCTGACGCCAAGTCAATTCAACGCTTCTATCGCTATTGCCCAGGCAGCTCCAGGTCCCAATGTTCTTTTCGTTGCTCTCATGGGATGGAATGTCGGCATGAATGCCGGCGGATGGAGCACCGCGCTATTTGGAGTGCTTGTGACCATGGTCGGAATTCTTTTACCAAGCACGACGATGACATATCTCGCGGCTCAATGGGGGCATAAGAATCGCGATCTTAGGCCCGTGCGCGCATTTAAGTCTGGCATGGCACCGATTGTCATTGCACTTCTCTTCTCGACAAGCTGGACACTTGCAAGCTCCAATAGTGTTGATCACGGCGAATGGAAATTATGGCTTGCAGCGATTATTGCGGCACTAGTGATTTGGAAGACAAGAGTACATCTTCTCATTCTATTGCTGATCGGCGCATTACTAGGGTGGTTCGGAATAATTTGACAAAGCCAGTACGGGACGTGCGCAGTTGCCGGAATCGGGAAGCGGAGGTGTATGTGAAGCGGGGAGTGGTGGAACTGTGGAGCGGTGGTGCTTGGTGCGTGGGGTGCGCAAAGTAAAACGCCCCCGGCGGTTAAGCTGGAGGCGTTTTGGGGGTACGAGCCTGACGATGACCTACTTTCACACTGGTTGCAGCACTATCATCGGCGCGAAGTCGTTTCACGGTCCTGTTCGGGATGGGAAGGGGTGGGACCGACTCGCTATGGTCATCAGGCATAACTGGTAGTGTTGCTTGCAGGATCGTTATTGCCAATCCGTCAAACAACGCAATCTGGGAAGAAGTAGTGCGCAGGGGTTCTGCGCTTCTTTTGGCGGGCGTGATGTCCAATCGGGCATACGCTTCATACTTGTGTATAACTACCAAGGTTATAGGGACAAGCCGCACGGGCAATTAGTACTGGTTAGCTTAACGCATTACTGCGCTTCCACACCCAGCCTATCAACGTCCTGGTCTCGAACGACCCTTTAGCAGGCTCAAGGCCTGGGGAAGTCTCATCTTGAGGCAAGTTTCCCGCTTAGATGCTTTCAGCGGTTATCTCTTCCGAACTTAGCTACCCGGCAATGCCACTGGCGTGACAACCGGTACACCAGAGGTTCGTCCACTCCGGTCCTCTCGTACTAGGAGCAGCCCCCCTCAAACTTCCAACGCCCACGGCAGATAGGGACCAAACTGTCTCACGACGTTTTAAACCCAGCTCACGTACCACTTTAAATGGCGAACAGCCATACCCTTGGGACCGGCTACAGCCCCAGGATGTGATGAGCCGACATCGAGGTGCCAAACTCCCCCGTCGATATGAACTCTTGGGAGGAATCAGCCTGTTATCCCCAGAGTACCTTTTATCCGTTGAGCGATGGCCCTTCCATACAGAACCACCGGATCACTATGTCCTACTTTCGTACCTGCTCGACTTGTCAGTCTCGCAGTTAAGCACGCTTATGCCATTGCACTATTAGCACGATGTCCGACCGTACCTAGCGTACCTTCGAACTCCTCCGTTACACTTTGGGAGGAGACCGCCCCAGTCAAACTGCCTACCATGCACTGTCCCCGATCCGGATAACGGACCAAGGTTAGAACCTCAAACAAACCAGGGTGGTATTTCAAGGTTGGCTCCACGGCAACTGGCGTCACCGCTTCATAGCCTCCCACCTATCCTACACAGATTGGTTCAAAGTCCAATGCAAAGCTACAGTAAAGGTTCATGGGGTCTTTCCGTCTAGCCGCGGGTAGATTGCATCATCACAAACATTTCAACTTCGCTGAGTCTCGGGAGGAGACAGTGTGGCCATCGTTACGCCATTCGTGCAGGTCGGAACTTACCCGACAAGGAATTTCGCTACCTTAGGACCGTTATAGTTACGGCCGCCGTTTACTGGGACTTCAATCAAGAGCTTGCACCCCATCATTTAATCTTCCAGCACCGGGCAGGCGTCACACCCTATACGTCCACTTTCGTGTTTGCAGAGTGCTGTGTTTTTATTAAACAGTCGCAGCCACCAGTTTATTGCAACCCCTTCATCCTCAGGCCGCAGGGCCTTCAAACTACCAGGGCGTACCTTATCCCGAAGTTACGGTACCAATTTGCCGAGTTCCTTCTCCCGAGTTCTCTCAAGCGCCTTAGAATACTCATCTCGCCCACCTGTGTCGGTTTGCGGTACGGTCTCGTTAGACTGAAGCTTAGAGGCTTTTCTTGGAACCACTTCCGATTGCTTCGCGGCACGAGGCCACTCGTCGCACACCCTTGAATTCCGCGCCCGGATTTGCCTAAGCGCCTTCTTCGATGCACAAACCGGGACATCCAACACCCGGACAACCTTCCGCGATCCGTCCCCCCATCGCATCTAACGACGGTGCAGGAATATTAACCTGCTTCCCATCAGCTACGCATCTCTGCCTCGCCTTAGGGGCCGACTCACCCTGCTCCGATGAACGTTGAACAGGAAACCTTGGGCTTACGGCGTGCGGGCCTTTCACCCGCATTATCGCTACTCATGTCAGCATTCGCACTTCTGATACCTCCAGCATCCTTTACAAGACACCTTCGCAGGCTTACAGAACGCTCTCCTACCATCTGCATTACTGCAGATCCGCAGCTTCGGTGACTGGCTTAGCCCCGTTACATCTTCCGCGCAGGACGACTCGATCAGTGAGCTATTACGCTTTCTTTAAAGGATGGCTGCTTCTAAGCCAACCTCCTGACTGTTTTAGCCTTCCCACTTCGTTTTCCACTTAGCCAATCTTGGGGACCTTAGCTGGCGGTCTGGGTTGTTTCCCTCTTGACGCCGGACGTTAGCACCCGACGTCTGTCTCCCAAGCTCGCACTCACCGGTATTCGGAGTTTGCAATGGTTTGGTAAGTCGCGATGACCCCCTAGCCATAACAGTGCTCTACCCCCGGTGGTGATACTTGAGGCACTACCTAAATAGTTTTCGGAGAGAACCAGCTATTTCCAAGTTTGTTTAGCCTTTCACCCCTACCCACAGCTCATCCCCTAACTTTTCAACGTTAGTGGGTTCGGACCTCCAGTACCTGTTACGGCACCTTCATCCTGGCCATGAGTAGATCACTTGGTTTCGGGTCTACACCCAGCGACTGAAATCGCCCTGTTCGGACTCGCTTTCGCTACGCCTTCCCTATTCGGTTAAGCTTGCCACTGAATGTAAGTCGCTGACCCATTATACAAAAGGTACGCAGTCACCCCTTGCGAGGCTCCTACTGTTTGTATGCACACGGTTTCAGGATCTATTTCACTCCCCTTCCGGGGTTCTTTTCGCCTTTCCCTCACGGTACTGGTTCACTATCGGTCGATATCGAGTATTTAGCCTTGGAGGATGGTCCCCCCATGTTCAGACAAGGTTTCACGTGCCCCGCCCTACTTGTCGCAAGCCTAGTTCCACAATACCGATTTCGCATACGGGGCTATCACCCTCTGTGGCCGGAGTTTCCAATCCGTTTTGCTATCGCTACTGCTAAATCTTGCAGGCTGTTCCCATTTCGCTCGCCACTACTTTGGGAATCTCGGTTGATTTCTTTTCCTGCAGCTACTTAGATGTTTCAGTTCGCCGCGTTCGCTTCACACACCTATGTATTCAGTGAGTGATGACCCAAAGGGCCGGGTTTCCCCATTCGGAAATCTGCGGATCAATGCGTGTTTGCTCGCTCCCCGCAGCTTATCGCAAGCTACTACGTCCTTCATCGCCTGATATCGCCAAGGCATCCACCATGTGCACTTATTCGCTTGTCCCTATAACGTTGGCTTCTGTCGCCAGAATCCCGTTATAAAGTATGAGTTTGAATATGCCGTAGTCCAGACTACTCGCGTGTCACCACGAGAACTCTTTCCTACCTATGATTGATACAATCACAACCCACCAGTATCTCCCAACGCGCTCATCACAAACGCATCAGTCCATACTGATAAATTCTTTACTACTTCTTCCAGATTGTTAAAGAACAAAAACAGCCAATGATCTCAAAAGATCAAACCTAAATCGCCCGCGCCCCACGGCGCCCCGACTTAGGTTTGATGTCTCAAAGAAGTGGTGGAGGTTGACGGGATCGAACCGACGACCCCCTGCTTGCAAAGCAGGTGCTCTCCCAGCTGAGCTAAACCCCCGAAACTTTGATGGTGGGTCTGGTTGGGCTCGAACCAACGACCCCCGCGTTATCAACACGGTGCTCTAACCAACTGAGCTACAGACCCGTTCGGATCAGTACCTAGCCAAACCCCCGGCAGACTGTATTGCGTGCCGACTGCCGACTTACACTGTTCTTGCTGTCTCTACCAACATACCGATAAGTGTGAACGCTTGACGCGATGGCTTTACTCTAGAAAGGAGGTGATCCAGCCGCACCTTCCGATACGGCTACCTTGTTACGACTTCACCCCAGTCACGAATCCTACCGTGGTAAGCGCCCTCCTTGCGGTTAGGCTACCTACTTCTGGTAAAACCCGCTCCCATGGTGTGACGGGCGGTGTGTACAAGACCCGGGAACGTATTCACCGCGACATGCTGATCCGCGATTACTAGCGATTCCAACTTCATGCAGTCGAGTTGCAGACTACAATCCGGACTACGATACACTTTCTGGGATTAGCTCCCCCTCGCGGGTTGGCAGCCCTCTGTATGTACCATTGTATGACGTGTGAAGCCCTACCCATAAGGGCCATGAGGACTTGACGTCATCCCCACCTTCCTCCGGTTTGTCACCGGCAGTCTCATTAGAGTGCCCTTTCGTAGCAACTAATGACAAGGGTTGCGCTCGTTGCGGGACTTAACCCAACATCTCACGACACGAGCTGACGACAGCCATGCAGCACCTGTGCGCCGGTTCTCTTTCGAGCACTCCCAGATCTCTCCAGGATTCCGACCATGTCAAGGGTAGGTAAGGTTTTTCGCGTTGCATCGAATTAATCCACATCATCCACCGCTTGTGCGGGTCCCCGTCAATTCCTTTGAGTTTTAATCTTGCGACCGTACTCCCCAGGCGGTCAACTTCACGCGTTAGCTGCGTTACCAAGGAAATTAATCCCCGACAACTAGTTGACATCGTTTAGGGCGTGGACTACCAGGGTATCTAATCCTGTTTGCTCCCCACGCTTTCGTGCATGAGCGTCAGTGTTATCCCAGGGGGCTGCCTTCGCCATCGGTATTCCTCCACATATCTACGCATTTCACTGCTACACGTGGAATTCTACCCCCCTCTGACACACTCTAGCCGTGCAGTCACAAATGCCATTCCCAGGTTAAGCCCGGGGATTTCACATCTGTCTTGCACAACCGCCTGCGCACGCTTTACGCCCAGTAATTCCGATTAACGCTCGCACCCTACGTATTACCGCGGCTGCTGGCACGTAGTTAGCCGGTGCTTATTCTTCAGGTACCGTCATTAGCCCAGGATATTCACCCAGACCGTTTCTTCCCTGACAAAAGAGCTTTACAACCCGAAGGCCTTCTTCACTCACGCGGCATTGCTGGATCAGGGTTGCCCCCATTGTCCAAAATTCCCCACTGCTGCCTCCCGTAGGAGTCTGGGCCGTGTCTCAGTCCCAGTGTGGCTGGTCGTCCTCTCAGACCAGCTACTGATCGTCGCCTTGGTAGGCTTTTACCCTACCAACTAGCTAATCAGATATCGGCCGCTCCACGAGCATGAGGCCTTGCGGTCCCCCACTTTCATCCTTAGATCGTATGCGGTATTAGCTAATCTTTCGACTAGTTATCCCCCACTCTAGGGCACGTTCCGATACATTACTCACCCGTTCGCCACTCGCCGCCAGGATTGCTCCCGCGCTGCCGTTCGACTTGCATGTGTAAGGCATGCCGCCAGCGTTCAATCTGAGCCAGGATCAAACTCTTCAGTTCAATCTCTGTTTGTGCCATTGCTGGCAACCTCCGAAGAGGCGTCGCCCACTCAAAATACTGACAAGTAACATCTTGCGATGCTTACCTATATTTCTTCGTGAGCACTTGATACTTGTGTAATGCCAATGGCCGAAACCATCAACCCCACCCCACCAAGCGCCCACACTTATCGGCTGTTAGTTGTTAAAGAACTTTTTACTGCGCTAACGCGCTATCGCTACACCTTACGAATCGTTGTGTTCGTAGGCATTAGCAAAATTTATTACCAAGAGAGTTTTACTGTCACGCTGCGCCGTTTGGCGGCAGTACGAAGAAACCACATCTTAGACACGCTTCGCAACCTAATTGTCTGCGTTGCGTTGTTACGAGGAGCAGCACTATATCAGAACAACTTCGTAACCGCAACGCTTTTGAATTCATCGTTTCTTTTATAAAAACCGAACCTGCATCTTTACAAAATTCAACGCAAAGCATTGCTGGAAATCCCTTCACTTACTTAGCGTAATTTCCACCCATTATCTGATTTACCGTGCCTTCGCAGCGGCGCTTCAGTTTTGCGGGAGGCAAACTATAGCAAAGCGAATGCTCGTGCACAAGTGCCTGAGCCAAATATCTTCAACGTTTTCTGAAGGAGCTTGTGGAGACCAATATAGATGCAATTATTACGATGTGTATAAGAACGCAGATTGCTTAATTTGAGAAAGCAGGGTGCAGACGCACTTTCGGAGTAATGTGACATAGGCGCAGTCGCGCCAGATACCTTGCCTGAGCGATACCGTGCGACGAATATATTGGATGAACGGCAGCCTAGGCAACAGACGGTAGAGGATGACAGGGTCAGGAGGAATTCGCACTAACGGTTGCCGGTTCGTGTCACCAGGCCATTTAACGCTCGCCGAGCCAAACGCACAAAAAGGCCGAACTCTTCAAGCAGTAGGAAGCTACCGCCTCATTGACGGTATCTTCGCAATTATCGATTGACTCCGGTATTTGTTTCTCACAATATTGGCGAATGTCTTATCTTTCTCTGCTTTTTCCCATTCTTTTTGTAGCAGCGCTTGCCCTCCTGCTCAAACATTTTCTTGGTTCGCTCGCATGGGCAGGCTTGCTTGCAGTAATTACATGGCCCCTGCATGAAAAACTATTGAATCGAGGATGGTCGAGGACCGCAAGCGCCGCGCTTATTCTCATGGCGCTTGTCGTCAGCTTTGTCGCACCTTCCGTGTTTCTTTTCAATACCCTCAGCAGCGAACTCTCAACGGTAGAACGGCTAGTGGGGCAATTAAATCAGACTGGGGTTCCGGTTCCGGAATGGTTTGCCCGACTTCCAATGGTTGCCAAGCCGGCCGTGAAATGGTGGGAAGAAAATCTTGCCGTCCCTGGAGGACTGAACACGCTGATTCAAACCACTGCAGGCGATCTTGTCCCTCATCTGAGCAGCGCGCTCAGTACGCTCGGGCCAAGCATACTGGCGAATGCGCTTTACCTTTTCCTGGCACTGCTAACCCTATTTATTCTTTATGTTGAAGGGCCTGCGGTTATTCGCTATGTCGATCGGGCCGGCGAAAGGATCGCTCCCCAGCACTATGCCGTGCTGCGTCGCCTGTTCCCGCTCTCGGTCAGGGGCACGGCACTTGGACTTTGCTCCGTAGCGATATTGGAAGGGATAGTACTTGGCATTGCGTATGCGATTGCTGGTGCTCCTGCCCCTGCGCTGCTTGGCGTCATCACCGGGTATCTTGCGCTTATTCCTGGAGGCGCGCCGCTGTCGTTTACGGCGGTTTCCTTGCTTCTGCTTGGGCAAGGGAATGCGGGCGCAGCCTTGGGTCTGTTCTCATGGGGCGCATTCGAACTGTTTCTGGTCGACAAATTCGTACGTCCCAAACTCATCGGTCAACGCGTGGACCTCCCGTTTCTTGCCGTATTGTTCGGTTTGCTAGGTGGCGTATCAACATTGGGTGTGCTGGGCCTGTTTGTCGGTCCGTTCATGATGGCCGTACTGTTTTGGTGGCTGCGCAGCGGCAACAAGAACAGCGCTGTCGACCCGACTGCGCCTGTAGAGAACGACAAATGGGCAGCATGATTGCTCGGCGTACATACAATCGAAAAGGCAAGCCGCATCATTCGCTTGCGCAAATTCAAACTTTCGTCTGAGTGCGCATTTTCCTACGATAAAAGCCAGCCAATTCCGATTTCCCGCAGTCTATCCCTTCGTTATATTTTTAGCATCACAGCCGATGTATTCGGTTAGATGCATTTATTTTATAAGGGGAAGACATAAGCGATGAAGCCGATGTAGCAAACGATAAGATAGAGATTGATCGCCTGGCTGCCATTGAGGCATGCCGTCGACAACCAGCTTTGCCAGCGAAGGGAGCATGCTGGTTCTGCGACGAGGTTCTGCCGCCAATGAAGAAGTTTTGCGATAGCAATTGCGCTGCTGACTATGAACTGGAACAGGCCGCATGGGCTCGGTCCGGACGTCCTCGGGGGCCAAGCGACATGTACGCTGATTAGACGTCTCTTCGGGTTGGCTGTGCTCACACCCAGGCGCAGTCATCCCAGTGCATGGGCGAAAGTCGGTGTGAATTGGTATGCCAACTGACCTTGTTTGACTCCGATTGCCTGAAAAACACGGAATCCCAGCTATTCAGTCTGGCCTGATACGAAGATTTCCGCTTCAAATATTTCCCGCATCAGCATCATCGTGGAATTCCAATTGTCGGGTTCAACCGGTAAATAGAATAGTCCCGCCTTGTCATCTGGATTCGCCACCACAACATGCGAAACCAGCGTGTTCAGCAGTTCGACTGCTGCTTCGCCGAGCACTTCTTCGACAGCGCGGTTGATTTGCATACGCCTACATGCGCATCCCCCAACCTGATGCCGGCTGTATGAAGCGATAGCTTACTGCTATCCGTCAAGGCAACATTGAGTGTACCGAGTAGACTTGCGGATAAATTATTTCGTCTGACTGATAGAACATCAGTGCGTCTGGATCGCGGCCCATAGTCACGCGTAACTTGATTTGCGCACTGTACCGGGTTCATTGAGAGCTTGTGCCCGGAGAGTATTGAGAACGCGGCAATCACCTTCGCTCCGCCTACAGACCCGCGTCTTGAGATGTGTCAGCCCACTAAGCATTTACATCAGCTGCGTCAGTTTCAACGTGCAAATCATCACTGCCTTGTCATCCATTCCGGGACAAGCTATGTCTTCATTGATTCATGAAGGGAAAGAGTTTGAAAAACATTGCAATTGTCGGAGCCGGTTTTTCCGGTGCAGTGATCGCACACCAGCTTGCAAAAGCCGGGTATAAGCTTGACGTCTTTGATTCACGTCCTCATGTCGCGGGCAATTGCCATTCACGGCGTGATGTCGACACAGGTGTGATGGTGCATACCTATGGTCCGCATATTTTTCATACAAGCAATGAAAAGGTGTGGAACTATGTGCGGCAATTCGATGAGTTCATTCCTTACACCAATCGCGTCAAGGCAATTACCAATGGACGCGTTTTTTCCTTGCCGATCAACCTGCTCACCATCAATCAGTTCTTCGGAAGGACTTTCAATCCACGCGAAGCGGAAGCATTTCTTGCTTCCGTTGGCGACCAAAGCATAGTCGAACCAAAGACTTTTGAAGAGCAGGCCTTACGATTCGTCGGCAAAGACTTGTACGAAGCATTCTTCAAGGGCTATACGACCAAGCAATGGGGCCTGCATCCGTCTGAACTACCCGCGAGCATTTTGAAGCGCCTGCCGGTGCGCTTCAATTACGACGATAATTATTACGCAAGTATGTACCAGGGAATGCCGAGGAACGGCTATACCTTTATCGTGGAAAAAATGCTGGATCAGTCGAATATTGCGCTTCATTTAGGTACTACCTTCGACCGTAAGTCGGCTGGGGAGTACAACCATGTTTTTTATAGCGGACCGATTGATGCCTGGTTCCGCTATAGCCAGGGCCGGCTGGGCTACCGCACACTGGACTTCAAGGCCGAAACGCATGACGGCGATTATCAGGGAAATGCGGTACTCAATTATTGTGACAACGAGGTGCCGTGGACTCGCATCTCCGAGCACAAACATTTCTCGCCTTGGGAAACGCATGAGAAAACGGTCATCTTCAAGGAGTACAGCCGGTTTTGCGAAGAGAACGATACTCCTTACTATCCGATACGCCTGGTGCAGGACAAGTCCCAATTAAAGCAATATATAGAACTGGCACAAGCAGAACGAAATATCACGTTCGTCGGTCGCCTTGGCACTTATCGCTATCTGGACATGCATGTCACCATTGCAGAAGCGCTCGACGTCTCCGAACAATTTCTTGCTCGTGCAGCTAGCGACGGGCGCATGCCGGCATTCACAATCAATCCTTTGGGTTAATACCCTTTTGACCGGGCGCGCATGCAATGCGCCTGCACTGTACCCGAACGTCCATACACCGGCGACAGTGCGGATTGAAGGCGTCTGTTACTGCTCTTCGTTCGGCGCTGCTGCAATGTGCACTTCAGGCATTTCCGGTTTTTTAAATGCATATATGCGCCCGTGCGTTTGTGACTGCACCAGATCCGCGATGCCGTCCGCCAGGATGGCGGAGAGCGATGACGATTGTGCAACGTCGCTTTTCTGACGCATGCGTGCATTCAGTGAAATTACCGGGCACTTCTCCATGACGTTCTCCCTCGATACAGAAATTGCAGTATAGAACTCACCCATTGCTTGCACTGTGACATTTTGTATCGCGCTCATTGCGAGTCGCCTGTAAAAGAAACAATCGGTATCTCATGCGGTCTCATTGAAGTGACGACCGTCATGCTGAATGCAGAAGGAGCATATCGATGCAAGTAGCAAAACTGGAAGAGATCTCCGCGAAACTTGAACAATTGCGGGACGAACTGTATCGCACGTCGAGTGCGCAAGATCAGCCGCTTGACGAGCATGGCCGGTTGGTGCAATTGGCGAAAGAATGCGACTTCATGCTCCCGCCCCGGCTTACCGTTGCCAATTTGACCGGTACGGTCGAACGAAAATTGGCAAACATTGCTGTGCTGCTTGAGCGTGCACGCAAACATGAATCGCTTCCTGACGACGCTCAAGCGGCAGCGGAGCAGGAGTACACGTTGACCGACGAGGATTATGCGGCGCACACACACCAACAGTCAGCAGGAGATGAAAAGCATGATGCCGACCGCCGGCACTGATGCATGTCATGGCGTCAGTGTTCAAGGAACGCGAGCTATAGACCCGCCTGGGTAAATAAGGCCTCATCGACTAGGCCATGCGCCCTTCCGGAAAAACTCATCAGTACATGCTCGGCTTCGCAGTATGCGTCCAGCGTGAGCTCGGTTGCCGCCAACGGATGCTCTCTGCGCATGACACCGACGTAGGAACCACTGTATAGCCGCTGGTGGAAAATAGGAAAAACCGTCCCTTGGCCAGCGGATATTTGCGCCGTAATTCTTAATCGCCCCACACGTCCTATCACCGCTAACAGCACGCAGTTAGTTCGGATACCTTGTGCAAGCCGATATTCCGCGCCACAATGGCTATTCGGAATGTACGCGGGCCTCCAGCCATGACGCTCCCTCTTTTTCCACCCGACGACAATGCTCTGCTCGAAGAGCGCTTGCGCGCACTATTTCGCTCCTGGATAGACTATCGCTCCCTGTCAACGTCACGGCTTCGGACTGAACGGCCGCTGAAGGAAGAGTCGGCCATCGTGTACCAGGAAATGTGGCACGCGTTCGCCGCATATTGCGCCCAGCGCAAGCTCGACGTCACGACCATCGAAGCTGCCGACATACAGACCTTTCTGATGTTGCGTGAGAGTGGAAGGGCCAGCGCGAAGCCACGCGTGTGCATCAAGGGCTCTGACCTTTCCCCGCGCTATGCTTGGCGGCTGCTCACGTTGATCGACCGCATCACACGTTTTCATGCTGAGCGCGAAGGTGTCGCGCCCAATCGTGCTGCAACCGAACTGCTTCAGCGCAGCGAGTATCGGTATGCCAACGCCAGCCATCGCGACCCACTGCCCGAGTTCTGCACCGACGCACAGGCCAAGCGCCTGATCGCTTACCTGACCGAGATCAGGCACGCGGAATCTCCTCAGGGACCGATGTCCTGGAAGGAAGTGCGCGATCGCACCGCGGTGGGGTTGATGCTTGGGGCGGGACTTACGCCCGGCGACGTCAGGGCGATGACGCTTGAAGGCATTGCCATCGAGGGCGGACGCAGGGCAGGCTTGCCCTGGAAACTCGCCTTGCCCGGCAACGGCAATGCGCCTGCTCGGGAAACACCTGTCGCCGAATGGGCCGGCCGCCGGCTTGCAGTATGGCTATCTGTACGCGAAAACCATCACATCAAGGGAGAGTTGGTTTTCCCATCGACCTTGGGAGGCAAGACCTGGTCCCACACAGGGTGCTATGAATCCTGCAAAACAGTGCTGGAAGGCGCCGGGCTGGGAAATGATTCCGGTGGCGTCTTTAAATTACGTCACACGTTTGCCCTGCGCCAGCTTGCCAAAGGGAGAACCGAAGCCGAAGTGGCACGCTGGCTCGGCTTGCTCGATCTGTCCAGCATGGCACGCTATCGCCGTGTCATGCCGCGTCCGATAGACGTTGCATGACACCGCGCGTCACCACACCCCGCATGTCCATGCAGTCTTGTCCGAAGAACGAAAGACGGCGGTCTCAACAGTTGTGCAGTCAACGCTTGTTGACATCGCCTACGTCGGGTTGAATGCGCGCCTGTTCCTCCTCGAATTCCGCTTCTTCCTGCAGCGATAACGCATGGGCAAGAAAGATGGAATTGCCGTCACCCTGGATCACAAAGCCACAATGGGGACAAGTCAGCACCCCGCCCTGCATCGTATCAAGACGTTTGCTGAATCGGTTTATTTGAAACGGCCGCCCGCAGATCAGACTAGGACAGCGCTTGATAAAAGGCCGCATGACTCACAGTGAATAAAGTTATTCGCTGAAATACTACTATGTGATGCTCTATGGAAAAAATTGCTTTTAATAACGATTGATTTGGATCAAATCGGGGCCAGGTATTCATGTTTTTGTGCCGGTCTCTCATGTCCATGGGATAAAACAGACTTGCCAAAAAAGCTATACTGGGCAGACACGGGCAAGCGCCATCGCAGAACTGGTCGCTTAAAAATAAAATCGCCCGCCCCAGGGAGCTCAACATGGAATACCTAACGCTATGCCGGCGCTACCTCGCCGCCATTAACGCCCGCAGTTTGCCTGCAGTGCTATCCTTGTTTGCAACGCCGGACACCGTCGTCCGATCGCCGCTGTATGGACAGATGACTGTCGATGCGTACTACCGCATCCTGTTCGCCGATACACGCCGGTCCATCATACGCATTAGGCATGTATTCAAGGCTCTTACCGACACGCCGTCGATCGCCCTGCATTTCAATTACACCTGGATCATGAAAAACGGCCGGACGGTCGAATTCGATGGTGTCGACGTTTTTGAATTGACCGACGATCATTCGAAGTTCACCAGACTGACCATCATTTATGATTCTGCACAGGCAGGTCTTAAGCCGGGGTACACCGGACAGCAAAATCAGCTCGATGTTGAACATGACCAAAGCCGCGGTTTCAATTTTGAGCTGGATTTCCATTAGCAGGCTGTTTTCAGAATGGCCTAGTGCAGACGAACTACAGCGAGCAACGCCGCCCTCATATCGAACATGGCTGGCGTATGGCTATCTCTCGGTGTAAGTCCGGCTTCAGCGGATAATGTCCAACTCCGTGAGGTGCTGCCAGATACTGCGACACCCATTGCTGGTTAACTCCTGAAACAAAACACTGCTCTGTCGCTACGCTACGCATGTGTTACGCTTTATGCGACGCCGTCGGCAACGAATGCATACAGGAAAAACTTTTCGTCTTGCAGACTCTAAGCGCATCGGATACTGTCCTGTTCCTTCGAGCTGATTTTCTATAGTGTCTGACTGCGGAGCCATGTGCACTACAAGCTTGCGCAATCCCAATTCACGAGCGAATCAATCAGGTAAAACAGACGAGAAGCCATTTATTCGCCATGCTCAAAGCCAAATCCAACCTGTTCGTGCTGGCAAACCCGGCCGCCGACCATGACAAAAGCGGCGGACCCGGCTTGCATCTCAAGGACTCGGAATCTATGGGGAAACCCGACACAAATTCACCAACCCGGGACGCCGTTGGCGCCCGTTTGCTGCAAGCCGCATCACGTCGCGTCCTTGTGGTAGACGATAATGAGGATGCGGCGCAATCAACCGCAGAATTGCTGCGCCTGTTCGGGCATGAAGTCTTTATCGCTCATGAAGGTTCGAAAGCATTGGCCGAACGCGCGCGCCTGAAGCCTGATGTAGTATTGCTGGACATCAGCCTTCCCGACATTGACGGTTATGAAGTGGCGCGCCGTATGCGTGGCGACGCCGACCAGCAAGCCATGGTGCTCGTCGCCATGACCGGCTGGGGCAATGAAGAAGACAAACAAAAGGCCAACGACGCGGGATTCGATCAGCATTGGGTCAAACCGGTCAGCATCGACAAGCTCAAAGATATTGGCGCGCTTACGCATCGGCATCCATGAGTCTGCCTGTCCGGACTCCGGCTTCCCGGCTCGATGCTTGAGTGGTTTTCATGCAGTACGGTCCGGCTGGCCGGTTAAATCGGTTGTATTCGGCGATGCAGCGTCGCGCTGGTAAAATCCATTGCACATCCTTGTGCACATCATGCTGAAAATTCCTGTTCCCCGGTTCCGACCATTCTCCTGGCTGGCCACGCATCGCCGCGTGCGCCTGGGCCTTGCCGCTGCCATTATCGTTTTTTCGCTGTATAGCGTATTCGGTTTTCTTGTGCTTCCGTACATCATTCGATCCCAAATCGAGAACGCGGCAAGCGACAAACTGCAACGCACTGCTACGGTTGATGCCGTCAAGGTGAATCCGTTTGCGTGGACCATCGCCATGCAGGGCATGAAATTGATGGCGCAGGATGGCAAGAGCGTATTTGCAAGCATAGAAGACATCCATCTGAACCTGTCTTCCGAGTCCCTGGTGCACCTGGCGCCGGTCATCGAAACACTGCGGGTATCGACTCCCACCGTGCATCTGGCGCGCACCGACGCACACCGTTATAACTTCGACGACATTCTTGAAGCGCTTGCCAGGCAGCCGGCTTCGGAAGAACCTGCCCGGTTTGCGATCAACAACATCCGTATCGAACGCGGCCGCATCGAGTTTGAGGACCGGCCGGCAAAGGCCAAGCATGTCGTCGCCGACTTGCAGCTGGGCGTGCCATTTATTTCATCCTTGCCTTCGCATGTACAGATCCATGTGGAACCGTTGATCAGTGCCACGATCAACAATACCCCCGTGCGCATCGAGGGCAAGGCCCGACCCTTCGCCATTCCGCGCGATGCTGTTATCGACTTGCGCCTGGATGACCTGGACCTGACACGCTTCATCGAATATCTACCGGTCAAACCGAATATCAAGGTACCGAGCGCCAGGTTGCAAGTCAATCTATCCGCCAGTTTCGTGCAACCCGAAGGCAAACCGGCCGCGCTTGTACTAAACGGCAGCACTGTACTCAAGTCGCTACAGATCACGGAACCGGACGGCAAGCCGGTCCTGAAACTGCAGGAGTTGAAAGTGGACCTGCTCGATGCCAGCGTCCTCGGCAATCGGTTCGACATTGCACGCGTCGCGCTGCGGGGCGCGCAAGCGGAAGCGCGACGCGGTCCGGACGGCAAGGCAAGCTGGCAACGCCTGATGCCGGCTGCCGCAGCGTCACCGGCAACCTCGACACGCAAGGCAACGTCCCGGCAGGCGGGAACACAGGTATCGATTGATGAAGTCGATATCCAGGATGTCAGCCTGCGCTACAGCGACGCACAGCCTTCCCGTCCGATGCAGGCCGAAGTCGACAAATTCAACGTGAGTGTACGCAAAGTGAGCATCGACACCGAAAAGAAGCTGGTGTCGGTGGCTGAAGTCAGATCGGACAGTGCAAATGTTCTGATGCGGCTGGACAAAGCGACCAAGGCGGCCGCGACAACACAGACGGCTCAGGCGAATCCGGCGCGAACGCCCGAAGACAAGGCATTGACCATAACGACACCCCGGCCGGAGAAAAATTATGCGGTGACGATAGGCAGGGTCAGGATCGACAATTGGTCGACGCGCCTCGAAGACCGCAATCATGCCGAACCTGCGGTGACCTCCGTTTCACCGCTCGCGCTTTCGCTGCAAGGAATCTCGACCGCAACCGATGCGGCGCCGGCGCAAATCGACGTCAAGGCTGGAGTGAACAAGGGCGGACAGCTCAGCGCCAGCGGGAAGATCGGCTTCATGCCTTTTGTCAGTACGCTTGCGATCGATCTCAAAGCCGTGGATCTGCTGCCGGTTCAGCGCTATGTTACGGATCGGATCAACCTACGTCTGACGCGAGCGAATCTGACGACGAGCGGAAAATTGCAGCTTTCAACCAGGAAGGATGGCGCACTTGCCGGAGGCTATCAGGGCGATGCCACGATCGCCAATCTGGCGACCGTCGACAAGTTGAGCGGAAACGAATTCCTGCGCTGGAAATCGCTGGCCGTCGGCGGCATGGATGTGCAACTCGCTCCATTTTCGTTCAAGGCCAACCAGGTCGCCCTCAACGACTTCTTTGCGCGTGTCATTATCGATCCCAGCGGCCGGATCAATCTGCAGGACATTGTACGCGGCGACGCGGAGGCGCAGCCCAGCCTGACGGTGTCCCGTACCACCAAGCCAGCCGTGTCCGGCACGACGGCCGCCCAAACGGCAGACCAAAAGCCGAAGACAGCTCCGCCGCCGATTGCGATTGGCAAGCTGACGCTGCAGGGGGGCCGGGTACGCTTTACCGACAACTTCATCAGGCCCAATTACACCGCCACACTGTCAAGCCTGGGCGGCACCGTCACGGACCTGTCGTCGAACAATGCCGCGGGCGCCAGGGTTGATCTGCGTGGAGAAGTCAGCAACGCGCCGTTGTCCGTCACCGGCCGCATCAATCCTTTGCGCGGCGACCTGCTGCTGGATATCCAGGCCAATGTGCGCGGCATGGAGTTGGCGCCGCTGTCCGCCTATTCCGGCCGCCACATCGGCTATGGCATAGAGAAAGGCAAACTGTCTTTTGAAGTTGCCTACAAGGTGGAAGCGCGCCAGCTTACCGCGCATAACCGGCTGATCCTGGAACAGCTGACCTTTGGCGACAAGGTCGACAGCCCGTCGGCGACCAAGCTTCCGGTGCAGTTTGCGGTGGCCTTGCTGCGTGATCGCAACGGGGTGATCGACGTCAATCTCCCGATCGGCGGTTCGCTGGACGATCCGCAATTTTCGATCGGTGCAATTCTCGTCAAGGTAATCGGAAACGTGATCCTGAAGGCAGTCACCCAGCCGTTTGCACTGCTGGGCGCGGCATTCGGTGGCGGCGAGCAGCTTTCGGCTATGGATTTCGAGCCCGGCCGTGCCCTTATTTCGGGTAGTGCCGAAGAAAAGCTGAAGTCGCTTGCCAAAGCCTTGAACGAGCGTCCCGGCCTCAAGCTCGATATCGCAGGCCGCGTCGATCCGGACAGCGACACGCCTGCATTGAAAAAGGTTTCCGTCGAGCGCAAGGTACGTTCACTGAAAGCACGCGATCTGGCTACCCGCGGCGAGACCGCGAATCCGGGCTCGGTGGTAGTGCAGCCCGGCGAATACCGCGATTTATTGACACGGGCTTACCGCGACGAAAACTTTGCGAAACCGCGTAATGTGCTCGGCTTGCCGAAAAGCCTGTCCACCGAAGAGATGGAACAGTTGATGATTGCGAATGCCGAAATCGACAATGATGACTTGCTTGCACTTGGAAACCAGCGTGCGCAAGCGGCGAAGAACTGGCTGCAGAAAACCGGGCAGGTTCCGGCCGAACGCATTTTCATCGTTGCGCCCAAAATCGGCGGCGAACGCAAGGGCAGCCGAGCTGATTTTTCCCTCAGGTGAGCCGCCTGAAACATTTTGTAACTTTCCTTACCCGTTTTCTATGGCCATCTGTATGCGGTTGATATGTAATGAAGCCATCAATCCAGGAGAGGCACCATGAACAAATACTTTGGCGTTGCCGGCATGCTTGCAGGCTCCGTCCTGATGTTGTTGTCGACCGCGGCCATCGCGCGCGTCGACGTCGGCATCAACATCGATATACCGGGACCATATGTACAGCCGGTGCCGGTATATGTCGAACCGCGTCCTGTCTATGTACAGCCAAGGCCTGTTTACGTTCAGCCGGCGCCGGTCTATGTACAACCAAGGCCCGTTTACGTTCAGCCGGCGCCGGTCTATGTACAGCCAAGGCCGATCTATGTTCATCCGCAGCCAGTGTTTGTGCAGCCGCGACCGATCATTGTTGAGCAGGGCCACGGATGGCGCCACCGGCATGGTCATGGTCATGGTCATCACCATGGCCGACATCACGACCGGGATCGCGACGGCGTGCCGAATTATGCCGACCGGGATAGGGATGGAGACGGCGTACCCAATCGCTTCGATCATCGCCCCGACAATCGCTATCGTTACTAATCCGCATCAATCGGGTCCTCGTTCCTAATCACCTCCCGCATCGATATCCGGTGCGGGGGTGAGCCTTTCCTTACTCTCACCGCTAGTCTAGTTTTGGTCATTTCGCGGGCGGCTGACATGCCGTCCGAGACTCCTACTTTTTCTCCTGATATGGCCATGCCGCCCGCATCGGCCATATCCATCCTCCATCCTTTTTCCGTACGCAACTCCTGAAGCGAAACCTTACGCACGCAGGAATGATGCCGTGCCCCCGGTCAATTCGGGTCGGTACTGCGCCGGAACAAAGTTACATGCGGTCTACTCATATCGCTGTAGAAGCATGGTAAAACGTCAATATCTGGCAGCCACTGACAGAGGAAGCTTTCATGCGTACTCCGGATCATTTCGATAAAGAGCGGTTCATCAATGGCGTGCTGCAGATCGCGGTCGCCGCTCTGTCCATCTGGCAGGTCCGCCGACAGGTGCAGCGACGCCAAGTGACACAGCAATCTTACGCCGCAACGGCACTGGATAGCCGCCGGATGCGACCGCTGCCCGATCAAGGCGTGCGTCGCGAGCTTGCGCCGCAAGAACTCAAAGCCAAACAACAACAGGAACAAGGCGAACGGCTGCGACACGAGTCCAAGCCAAAAGCCTTGTTCCATATCGCAATCTCGGCCGCCAAGGAGTGGTCGGCCCATCGCGCCGCAAGCAAGGGCGCGGCGCTTGCACTATATACGCTGTTTTCGCTGGCACCCATGCTCCTGCTGGTAGTGACGATCGCCGGGTTCTTCTTTGGAGAAGACACGGTACGTGCGAACCTTGTCGAGCAGTTGTCCGGCTTGATGGGACAGCAAGGCGCCGATGCAGTGAAAACCATATTGGGCGGAGCGCGTCAGGAGTCTGGGGGACTGGTGGCCGGAATGGTATCGATCGTGCTGGTCCTCATCAGCGCGACCAGCGCGTTTTCGGAATTAAAGGATAGCCTTGACGAACTGTGGGAGGTGCCGCCATCCAAGGAATCCGGCATCTGGAGCTTTATCCGCGAACGCATACTTTCCTTCGGCCTGATTCTGGTGCTGGTGCTGATGCTGCTGACGACACTGGCAGTCAGCACGGCGCTGGCGGCGATGGAAGGTATCTGGGGCGGCGGCGACACCGGTGCGGTGCTGAAGGGAATCGCGATGGTCGTCACTCATATCGTATCGTTTGCCGTGGTAACCGCCTTGTTTGCGACGATTTTCAAATACCTGCCAGCCACCAAGATTGCATGGAAGGACGTCTTCGTCGGCGCGGTCATTACCGCGATTTTGTTCATCGTCGGCAAGTTTCTGATCGGGCTTTACGTTGCCAACGCCGACATCAGTTCTTCCTACGGCGCAGCAGGGTCGGTCGTCGTGCTGATCACCTGGATTTATTACTCGGCGCAGATCTTCTTTTACGGGTCGCTGTTCACCCACGAGTATGCAATGAAGATCGGCAGCCGCTCGCAAACTCCTGATGCGACTGCGGCCGCACCGGGAGCCCAGGCGGGAGTGCGGCCGCAACCTGGACTTACTCCTTCGCGGTGACGAAGTAAAAACGTTTCACGTCCTTGACATAGCGCTGGGTTTCGAGGAACGGCGGCACGCCCTTGTATTTGCGGACATTGCCCGGCCCTGAATTGTAGGCAGCCAATACCTGGTCGAAGGTCGCATGGTTCTGCATCAAATACTTGAGGTAAGCGGTGCCGGCGTTGATATTGATTTGCGGATCATACAGATTGTCGTGCTTGCCGACGCCGACGAATCTCGCGGTACCGGGTGTCACCTGCATCAATCCGCGCGCCTGTTTATGTGACATGGCCGATGGGTTGTAATTGGATTCCTTCTGGATCACCGCATGTATCAGGCTGGCCGGCACCCCGTGCCGGTCGGATGCGGACAATACCAGACGGTGATAGGGCTTCTCGTCGCATGAACGGCACACCGCATTGGCCATGATTTCCTGAATCGTCGCGCTATAGTCGGGAATTGCATCCAGCATCGGCGCGTGCCGCGCGCTTCGCTTTTGTCCCGGCCCGTAACGCCTCTGATCGATTCCGAACGTACCCCATTCCGCAAGAATATGCCGCGCGCCGATCGAATGCGGCGTCGGATATGCCGACGCTTCCGGCGCCGCAGGCGCCGATCCGTCAAATGGCAGCATGCCCGCGCATCCGGTAAGCAATCCGCTGAAAGCGACCGCCGCCAGCAAAGGATGGAGGTTTGAATGAAACGCGCGCGCCGGCGCGAAAATCGATTTGGCTCCTGTTCCACCCTGATAGCGTAATTGTTCAGCAGACATGCGTCCTCCCAGTCAAAGCTATGAATGCCGCGGCATGCGACATGGATCTCGACATTGGCTGCGGAAAGCAGGTCGTAAATGACAGGGACGCGAATGACGGGCGAAGGAACGTGATGCTGTTGAATGATCGCGCAGAGAAAAACTGTCCTGGCTGGACAGCATGTCGCTTGCCATTCATTGCATGCAGCCCTGCTGTCATGGGCGAGGCGCCTTTAGACCAGTAGCTTTGCGTCCCCGCTTTTCAGCGGGTTTGCCAATATCGGATGGAACTGTCGCACTCAGGATAGCTTTTTTTGCTTTCCAGGTGGAAATTAAAAATCGCTATTGGACATTGGCAACGGATGCTGTCGCCTTCTAGTCTTGAGGACTGCAGGCGACGCGCAGCGCTGATGCAGCAGGCCCTGAGGCGAAAGCGTGCGCGTCGACATTGCCATATCGGCATGACAAAAAACCATTAAGATGGCTGCCATTGTCCATTTGCAGGAGCAGGAATGTCATACCATAACAACGATAATCCACTCTGGAACGAGGATCTGGCGCGAAGCACCGATGCGCAACGTACCTGGACGGCGACACATTATGCCGCGCTGTGGGTATCGATGACGGTGTCAGTACCGGCTTACATGCTGGCCTCGGGTCTGATGAGTGAAGGGATGAACTAGTGGCAGGCGGTCCTTACCGTCTTTACAGCAAGGCCGGCGGCTTCGGCCCTATGCTGTCAGCGCCTTCGCAATTCGTGGAAGGCGCCTGAACCATGCAGCACTGTATTCTGAAACGGGCGAGTACGCCTACAGCAATGGCTGGAACCTGCGTGCGGTGATTGCGCTCGTACTTGGCGTATTGCCCAATCTTCCCGGCTTTCTCAAGGCTGCCGGATTTATCCCGGCCACACTGCCGGTATTCGAAGTACTCTATACCTATGCATGGTTCGTCGGTCTGGCCATTTCCGCCGTCCTGTATGCGCTACTGATGCCGCGCGCACGCGATTGAAGCCGACCGATATCTCTGCCCACCAAACGGAACCGACATGATCAAAGACCCGCGCTTTCCCAACCTGTACATCCTCAATCATCCACTGATCCAGCACAAGCTCACGCATATGCGCGATCGCGAGACATCGACACGCACATTCCGCGAACTTCTGCGCGAAATCACGCTGCTGATGGGCTATGAAATCACGCGCAACCTGCCGCTGACGACCATCCGCGTCGAGACACCCTTGCAGACAATCGATGCGCCCATCATCGCCGGCAAGAAGCTGGTGGTGGTGCCGGTACTGCGCGCCGGCATCGGCATGAGCGACGGCTTGCTGGAACTGATCCCGAGCGCACGCGTCGGCCACATCGGGGTCTACCGCGACCCGGATACGCACCGGCCGGTCGAATATCTGGTGCGCCTGCCGGATCTTGCGGAACGCACTTTCATCCTGTGCGACCCCATGCTTGCCACCGGCAATTCCGCCGTGCATGCGGTGGACGTGCTGAAGAAACGCCAGGTTACCGGTGAACAGATTGTTTTCATGGCGCTGGTGGCGGCGCCGGAAGGCATCGATGTATTCCAGAAAGCACATCCGGACGTGCAAGTCTATGTCGCTTCGCTGGATTCGCACCTGAACGATCACGCCTACATCGTTCCCGGCCTGGGCGATGCGGGAGACCGGCTGTTCGGCACCAAATAGGCCTCTCGTTTTCAAAACGGAAAGTAGTTTTTTGCAGGCGGCCACTTGCAATTCGTTCATCCTCATTTGCATGCGCATACCGTGCAGCAAGATCAGTCCAGCTCTACAATCGATCCTGTTGACAATTACCCTGCAAAGGCGAATCGATGGCCGAACTGCCGCTCATACCACGTCCTGCCGCAACGCTCATTCTGGCGCGCGATACCCGTAACGGACTGGAAGTATTTTTGATGCAACGCACGCATCAGGCCGCGTTTGTGCCCGGCGGGTATGTGTTTCCCGGTGGCGCGCTCGATGCCGCCGACGCCGCATCCTTTTTTGCACTGCGCGCGGGTGAATTCAACGATCCGCAGGCAAGCCGCATCCTTGGACTCGACGATGGCGGACTGGCCTTCTGGGTCGCTGCGATACGCGAGTGTTTCGAAGAAGCCGGCTTGCTGCTCGCGTATGATGCCGATGGCAATATCGCCGATACCAGCCGGTATGGAGCCCCGGCAGAACTGGATGTCTTACGCACCCGGGTGGCGTCCGGCGAATTTGCGTTCGCGGACATGTGCGAGCACCTGCAACTGCGGCCGGCATTCGACCAGTTGCGTTACTTTGCCCATTGGGTAACACCGGTCGGCGCGCCGCGCCGATTCGACACCCGCTTCTTTGTCGCCATCGCGCCGAATGGACAGACGGGCTCGCATGACAATGCCGAAACCATAGGCCATGCATGGATGCGCCCCGGCGATGCACTTGAACGCCAGCGCGCCGGCGAACTCGACATGATGTTTGCGACCATCCGCACGCTGGAAGAACTGGCGCGCTTCGACGACACCGCGTCATTGATGGCGCATGCCTCAACGCCTCGCACGATCGCTGTCCACCTGCCACGCGTATCGACCGGACCTGCGGGCCGGCGGGTGTTGCTGCCGGCCGATCATGCGTATGCCGAAGTGGGCAAGCTCGATCCGAACGGGCATGGACGTACGTTGAGTCATATCGTTCCCGGCACTGTCACTGTTCTTTCCGAACATCTGCGGCGCGTGACCGCTCCCAATCCGGGCTTCATGACCGGACCCGGCACCAACAGCTATCTGGTCGGCACGCGCGAAGGACTCGCAGTTGTCGATCCGGGACCGGCCGATGCTGCGCACATCGAACAACTGCTCGCGCATGCAGACGCGCCGATACGATGGATTCTCACCACCCATACCCATATCGATCATTCGCCTGGCGCCGCGTTACTCAAGGCCAGAACCGGCGCGCAGGTGCTCGGATTGCCCGCGCCCGCAGCGGGCAATCAGGAGCAGGGTTTCAAGCCCGACATCACGCTGGAACACAACCAACGCGTCGCCATCGGCGGATGCACATTGCGCGTCATTCATACGCCCGGCCATGCATCGAACCACTTGTGCTATTTGCTGGAAGAAGAACGCATTCTGCTGACCGGCGATCACATCATGCAGGGTTCAACTGTTGTGATCAATCCGCCGGACGGCGACATGCGTGCCTATCTGGCATCGCTGCAACAGTTGAAGCAACTGGATGTCGAATACTTCGCGCCCGGCCATGGATTTTTGATGGACAAGCCGCATGCGGTGATTGACCGCATCGTTGCGCACCGTCTGGCGCGTGAACAAAAGATAGTCGATGCGTTGCGACGAGGCAAAGCGGCAAGCATCGAAGAATTGCTGCCCTTCGCTTATGACGACGTGCCACAGCAGCGACATGCGATGGCGGCGCGTTCGCTGCTAGCACATCTGCACAAGCTGGAAGCCGAAGGACGCGCGATGCAATCCGAAAGCCGGTGGAGCCTGCTTTAGAGCCCTCAATAGGAGTCGTAGGCTGACTGGCGCCGCTCAAACAGCGGCCGGTTAGGCGACCGGTCGATCGCCCTGCGGCGCGGATAGGTACCGGCCAGGAAAAAATGCCAGGGATTGCGTCGTTCCTCACTCCGGTCCGCATAACGCCGGTCCCTATGTTCGCTACGCCCTAACGCCAGCCATGTGATTGCGGCAATGCCGCCTGCTATTCCCACCAACAGGCCCTTATTTTTCAATAGACGGGATGTGCGGCCCGTCGTCGGTACCCTTGTGTAGAGATCCATTGCAGCTCCTCCTTGGCATGTCATACTTCAATCGTTGCAGTGCTTATATCCTTATGACCCGGTATCTTTCTTTTTGTTCTTGCTTGCCGGGCGTACATAGCCAATGCCTTGAGCTTGATCCATTTTTAGCCCTTCAGAGAGAGAAGCATGCTATGGAAAAATTCCTGATTCAAAATGAATTCGGTCAAGCCCAGGAATTGCTGGGAGAGGCAATCGTTGTACCAGACTTCGAAGAATTGCAGTTCATCCTGCATGCGTGGCTATACGATAATCGCGGCGGCTGGGCCGTGACCGAACGTTCATCCGGCAAGCGGATCACCAGCGGTCCGCAGGGTACGGAGCATAGGGCGCGCGAGCAACTGGAACGGCAATTGCGCCTGCACGGCAAGGATGCATTGATGCATGTACTGGGCAAAGGACGCTTGTCCAGTTAGGCGCCGCGCAGGAATAAGTTGTGCAATTTGGCGGACGTCGCGGGATGCGCTGCAAGGCGAGAGGAGGAGTCATAGCGAGCTATGGCGACGACGAGCAACGCCGCAGCGCGCCCGCTACGGCCAGCAGAATTGTCCAAGTTATTCCTGCGCGGTGCCTGAGCAAGTTGATGAAGACGGACGATAGCGCAGTTGGTCGGACACAAAGCCGTCGAACGCTTGCAGCAATGGAAGATATTTCCTGCTATCGCTTTCAAGCTGCGCGAGCGCATGACAGCTTGCTTCCAGCGTCGATAACTGATCTGGCGCATGAGCTTTGCGGATGCGATATTGTGTAGGCGGCGCATCGATGAGCGACAGACGCGGTAAGGCCTGCAGCAAGGGATGCATATGCAGAAGCTTGCGGCTCTTGCGCCAAGTCCCATCGAGTACGACAAGTCGCACGTGCCGCGGATCAGCTGGCGCGACCACACTTTTTGCCACTGGCTGCCTCGTAGTGCTTTCCGGATACAGCAGCAAAGGCTGTCTTGCGCACGTTGTCTGTGTAGCGCTGTTTTTCTGGTGCGCGACCAATGGCTGATAAAGCAACGCGTGCAATTCCTGCTCCGAAAACGATTCACCGACGACCAACTTGCTTCCATGCAGGCTGAGATGCAATAGACGCGCGCTGCCCTTGGCCTCGCGGTTTTCCATCGGATGCTGCAGGATCAAGACTTCGACAACCGAACAGGTTGGAACAATCCATCGGCAGATACAAGCTGTCTGCGGACGGAGACAGCTTGAGCAAGATAGTCGGCGGAGGGTGTCCTGCTGCATCATGAGTGACAGAGTTCAATAAAAAATCGCATCAGAGCGGGATGCGCATTGTATGCGATAAGGATCGAAAGATGCGGATGCATTGCCGGCGTGAAAAGGATGCGCACCATCCTGACTTATACATTAAGTGCCTTGCGTCTTTTTTGTGCAAGCATTGCATTGAGGAATTTTATTCTACCCATGGTAGCGCAGAACCTATGCTCTATAAAAGGCATGTAATTTGCAGAAGAATTTCGCGAACCAAATTTTTCTTATCTTCACTAAAGCCTTTGTCCAGACAGATTTTTTAGGAGGTTCATCTTGAATAGTCGATGAAATGCCTCGATATTTCTTGATCCATTCCCTGTGCTTACATGAGTAAGCTTTGCATATTAATCACACATGGTTGTCAAACGTAACTTGACGACCTTTACTCTTTATTGGCTTATGAATTCAAATACGTTTTCCCGCATCTATGATCCGAACCGCTTGCTGGATACGGTGAAAGAGCGCCTTGGCATTGACAACGACAAGGCCTTGTCGCGCAAATTGCTCATCGCAAAACCGGTTATTTCAAACATACGTGCGGGACATGTTCCGCTTGGTGCATCAATGCTGTTAGGAATATCCGAGAGTACCGGCACGAGCGTGGACGAGTTGCGCCGCATCTTAGGAGATCGGCGCGCAACGCTCAGGCTGTCCTTTGTTCGCGCTACTCCAGGCGCTTATCGGTAGGCTTGCAAAGATACCCTCAGGGAAGCGACACGTTTTGATACAAAATCGATCATGAACTTCCAACCTGCTGCGCTTCTAACCACATCCTGCACACGCATGGACAGCATGGGAAATCAATACCATTTATTTCCCTCGCACTAAGTCACTTTAATCAGGATGGAGGAAGTTCATGAACAAGCTTTTGATCGCAATTCTTGTATCGGCATTGGGCACTGGTGTAGCTGTGGCGCAAACCTCATCGACCGGCGGCACTTCCGGTTCGGCCGGCAGCACCGGAACGAGCAGCGCCGCCAGCCCGTCCGGCGCATCGGATGCAAGCGGTACGTCAGGCTCATCCAGCGGAAAAAGCTCGAGCAAGAAAAAAGATAAGGACAAAGATAAAGATGCCGGAACCAGCGGCAGCAGTTCCGATAGCAGCGGATCTTCCCGCAGCGGTACATCGGGTTCTTCAGGCATGAGCAGCGGCGGTTCGTCCGGCACGTCAGGCTCTTCCGGTTCCTCGGGTAAGAGTAGCGGTGGTTCGTCCGGTACTTCGGGTTCCTACGGCACATCGGGCAGTTCGCCCAGCAGTAGCGCACCGTCGGGCATGTCCGGGTCTGACTCTTCACGCGGCTCCGGCTCTTCTGGCGCGGGAACTTCCGGCAGCGGCAGCAAGTAAGAAGTAGTTCGCACCATCTGTTGTGCCGGATCCATGCGTCCGGCACTACAACCTGTCAACGCGCTACCGCAACCCGCGCAGCAGCAAGGTCCCACGCAGCCTGCCCTACTGTCTTGAATATTTATGGAGCGCTTGCGTGTTAACACAGTCTCGCTATGATAGCCGGCATCTCTCGCTGGCGTTCTGTCCACTCCGCATTTGCCGGTGATTACCGACTGCAAGACGATTTAACGCATTGCTCGTGAACCGATCACAGTTGCCGAAACAATGAAATAGTTTTCAAGACATTCTGGATCGCCCCCGCGGTTGCAAACGGCGTACGGTGTGCCACGCTGGTATGCCGCAGCAAGGTCGGCGCGAGCGGAACGATCTTCACGCCGGACACCCTGCTGAGTTCGACCTTTGCGGTATGTTCTAGCGGCAGGATCGCGGTCCCATAGCCTGCGGCAACCAGACTCTTCATCGCTTCCGTAAAATTCAGTTCTATGCGCGCACGCGGGTTGATGCCGGCAGCAGCAAACCACTCCATCGTGATCCGGTACATCTGCGTGGTCGAGTCGTTGAAGATCAGCGGCTTGTCGGCCAGCCATTGCGGCGATATTTTTTTTGGCGCTGTCCAATCCGCAGGCAAATAAGCAACCATGGGATCACTTCGCCAGTGCGTAACAACCAGTTCGCGCGGCGCGGGCAGCGGCGTTGCGACCAGACCAATATCGAGCGTGCCTTGCGCAAGACGTGTCATGGTTTCGGAGGATCCCAGGATGTTGACTTCGACATCGATCTCCGGGAAAGCCCGCTCCATTTCCTTCAACACACGCGGAAGAAGATTCACCACGACGCCTGTTGAAGTACCGAGCCGTACCCTTCCGATGCGCCCTTCGACATGCCGCTTGATCGCGTCAAGCGTATCGTCGGCATCGCGCAACAGACGTCGCGCCCGCTCGACCAGCACAGCTCCGGTTGCCGTAGGCAACACTCTGCGGCCGCCGCGAATCACGATCGAAACGCCGAGCCTGGCTTCCAGTTCGCTGATATGAAGACTGACCGTCGGCTGCGCCAGATGCAGAGCATTGGCCGCAGCTGAAAAGGTGCCGAGGTCGACAATCGTTACGAGGGTACGCAACTGGTCCAGGTTAAGTTCGCGCATCAGAAAAACTGATAAAAGTGATCAGGAATTTCAACTTTACCAATATAGCATCTCTTGCCATGATGAGGCCAGGACAATTGCGAGGTGTGACGATGATGGTCAGATTGCTTAATTTAATGGCTTTGTTGAAGAGGCAGTTATCCGGCCCGTCGACGCGGCATGAGCAGGAATTGCGCGGCATGAGTTCGCAGGAGCTGAATGACCTCGGCATAGGCGCAAGCGAGATTCCTTATTTGCTGCAGACGGCCGATCAGACGCCTGACCATTGTGCGTCGAAACCGAGGGCAGCCGTCAAAGGCCGCACGAGCAGTGGCAAACATTCATGCCCGGGTCAGCATCACACTTTGGGCCTACCCTCTGGGACATAGCAATCCGGCAATCGATCCGTGCACCCGGTTGCGGCAATTTACTCGCAGCCATTGCCGCATCCGCCTTTGGGCCATATACTGAGTTTTCATACAGTATTGGATTTTCCGCTACGGAAAATGAACCATAGGGCTCCGGCGGCATATGCCAAAGCATTGCGTCCGGATCGATGATCAAGATGCCGCCAACCCTGGAAAACCCTTTCTACTATCTCAAGAACTTCGACACGGTTCTCGACTGGGTGTGCACGCGTTACCGCCATCTGATCAACGATGCCGAAGAACAGCTCATCGCATGCGTGAACGCGTTACCGCGCCCGTCCCGTGCGCTGCTGGTACGCATGATCATGCGCAAGGGACCTTTCTTCCGAATCAGCAAGCTGGCCTATGATGAAATCGGCTGCGCGCGGGAGGCCTTGCATGCACTGGTTCAGCATGGACTGGTCGACGCGCGGCCGCAGCTGTCGCTGGATCAGCTGGCCGGTTTGTTGACAAAGGCGGAACTCATTGCCGCGTTCGGTCCTGCACCGGGCGGGGCTGCAGCGAAAAAGGCGGAACTGCTCGATGCCTTGCGTACGCGCTTCGATGGCACCCGCAGCTTTGACGAATGGCATCCGACATCGGAGGACGGCGTTTGCGAAGTCTTGATCCAGCCCTTGTGCGAACGGGTCAAGCTTCTGTTCTTTGGCAACTGCCGGCAGGATTGGTCCGAATTCGTGTTATCGGATCTCGGCATTTTCAAATACGAGACGGTGGAGCTGTCGGCCGCCTCGCACGGATTGCGCACCCGCGAAGACGTCGACCGGTACTTGCAACTCTACAGGCTCGGCGAGCGTTTTGAAAACGGAGAAGCGACTGGCGAAATCCTGAAAGAACTTCCAACCATCATTTCCGATAACGACTGGCTCGAAGTCCGGCGCGCCAGACTCGTTTTCAAGCTGGCGCAGCAACTTGAGCGCACCGGATTGCTGCGCGACGCGCTGGCGCTGTATTCCGGCTGCGGCTATCCCGGCGCAAGGGTGCGCGCGATCCGCATGCTGGAACGTTGCGGCAACACTTCCGCGGCCCATGCATTGGCCATGGCTGCAGATCTGAACCCGGAGAGCGAAGCGGAACAGCAGCAGATCGAACGCATGCTGCCGCGTTTGCAGCGCAGGCTTGGCATGCCGCTGTCTGCCAGACGCTTTACTCCTGCGGTCACGCGCGTGGATCTCGATCTGCCGGAGCCGATCGAATGGTATTGCGTCGAACAGCTGGTGGCCGCGCATCTCGCCACGCAAGACGCGCCGCTGTTTTATGTGGAAAACACCTTGATCAATTCGCTGTTCGGCTTGCTGTGCTGGAGCGCCATCTTCGCGCCGGTGCCGGGTGCATTCTTTCACCCGTTTCAAAGCGGTCCGGCCGACCTGCGCAGCGCCGACTTCCACCGCCGGCGCGAGCAGGAATTCCACGACTGTCTGGCGCAGCTGGATTCATCGGAGTACATCGCGACGATCCGGCGCAATTTTGCGGACAAGACCCATACCGTGTCGCCCTTCGTGGCATGGCAGTATCTGAGCGAGGAATTGCTTGAGCTCGCGCTGCACTGCATTCCGGCAACTCACCTGAAAAAGCTTTTTATGCGGATGCTGGCCGATGTGCGCTCCAATTGCACCGGTTTCCCGGACCTGATCCAGTTCTGGCCGCACGAAAAGCGCTACCGGATGATCGAGGTAAAGGCGCCGAACGATCGCCTGCAAGACAATCAGATCCGCTGGCTGGATTACTGCGCAGCCCACGATATCCCCGTCGGTGTGTGCTATGTGCAGTGGTTGCAGGAAGCGGCCTGAGCATGGAATACCGGATTGCAGTGCGCGCACTGGCCGAGTTCACCGCAAAGTGCGGCGATCTCGATCTGCGATTCACGCCGGCGCCGACGGCACAGGAAGGTATCGCCGGCCACATCGCGGTAACTGCGCGCCGTGCCGCCGATTATCAAAAGGAAGTACTGCTCGCATCGCACTACCGGCACCTGCTGGTGCGCGGCCGCGCCGACGGCTACGATCCGGCATTGAACCGCATTGAGGAAATCAAGACTTACCGTGGCGACCTCGCCCGCATGCCGGCCAATCATCGTTCGCTGCACTGGGCCCAGGCGAAAATCTATGGCTGGTTATTGTGTGAAAAACTACAGCTGCCAGAAGTGACGGTGGCGCTGGTGTATTTTGAAATAGGAAGCAAACACGAAACGATACTGGAGGAACGCTATCCGGCTGAGACGCTGCAAGCGTTTTTCATTCAGCAATGCGAATGCTTTCTGTCATGGTCCGAACAGGAGATGGCGCATCGCCTCGCCCGTGATGAAGCGTTGAGCGCAATGCAATTTCCGCATGCCGAATTCCGGCAGGGACAACGGCAACTGGCAGAGGCGGTATACCGCGCCGCAAATACCGACCGCTGTCTTGCGGCGGAAGCGCCGACGGGAATCGGCAAGACGGTCGGCACGCTGTTCCCCTTGCTCAAGGCAACGCCGCGCAAGGAACTGGACAAGATCTTCTTCCTCGCGGCAAAAACGTCCGGACGCAGTCTTGCGCTGGGTGCCTTGGCACAGATTAAGAACAGCCAAGCCGCACTGCCCTTGCGCGTGCTGGAACTGGTGGCACGCGACAAAGCATGTGAACACCCGGACAAGGCTTGCCATGGCGAATCGTGTCCGCTGGCGCAGGGATTCTATGACCGGTTGCCGCAGGCGCGCGCAGCGGCGCTCGCTGCCGGGGCGTTGGAAAAAAACAGCTTGCGTACCGTCGCGCTGGAACACCAGGTCTGTCCGTATTATCTGAGTCAGGATCTTGTCCGCTGGAGCGACGTGGTGGTGGGCGATTACAACTACTACTTCGACAGCAGCGCTTTACTGTATGGGCTGACCACGGCAAACCAATGGCGCGTGAGCGTGCTGACCGACGAGGCGCACAACCTCATCGATCGCGCCCGCAAGATGTACACCGCCGAACTAGACCAAACGACGCTGCAGATCGTGCGCCGCGCAGTGCCAGATGTGCTCAGAAAGAGTCTGGACAAACTTTTCCGTCAGTGGAGCGCGCTGAACAAGGCCCAGGAAAGCACCTATCGGGTATACGCAGAGGCTCCCGCAAAATTCACCGGCGCCCTGCAGCAGGTGAGCAGCGAAGTATCGGCTTTTTTTGCAGAGAATCCGGCGTATGTCGACAGCGCGCTGCAAGATTTCTACTTCGAGGTGTTGCATTTCACCCGCTTGCTGGAAGTGTTCGATACCCACTCCCTGTTCGACGTCACCATTGAAGAAAAGAACGGCAGCCTGCGTTCGCGGGTATGCATACGCAACGTCGTTCCCGCAAGGTTTCTTGCGCCACGCTTTTCCGAAGCGCAGTCGGCGGTGCTGTTCTCGGCGACGCTCAGTCCCTGGCATTTTTATGCCGACATGCTCGGACTGCCCGACGATACCGCCTATGTCGATGTCGAGTCGCCGTTCCGCGCCGAGCAGTTGTCCGTTCATGTAGCCAGCCATATCTCGACGCGATACCGGCACCGCGACCAGTCACTCGGGCCCATCGTCGCCCTGATGAGCAGGCAGTATGAAGCGCAGCGCGGCAATTATCTGGCCTTCTTCAGCAGCTTCGATTACCTGGAGAAAGTGGTCGCCTTGTTCCGTGCGCACCATCCAGAAATTCCGGTGTGGGAACAATCGCGCCGCATGGATGAAAGCGCGCGCGACGATTTTCTGGCGCGCTTTGCACCGGGCGGCTGTGGCATCGGCTTTGCCGTGCTCGGCGGTCCGTTCGCTGAAGGCATCGATCTGCCCGGCGACCGCCTGATCGGCGCATTCATTGCGACGCTCGGTCTGCCGCAGTTCAATGCAATCAATGAAGAACATCGGGAACGGATGGAAGCCGCCTTCGGCGCCGGCTACGATTACGCCTACCTCTACCCGGGATTGCAAAAAGTCGTGCAGGCTGCCGGCCGCGTCATCCGTACTCAGTCGGATCGGGGATGCGTTTATCTGATCGATGACCGGTTCGGACGTCCGGAAGTGCGACGGCTATTGCCCGCCTGGTGGAAGCTGGGAAGTCCGGCCCGGCTGGACGCACAGGTCCGGAACGCAAGTTGACCCAAGCGCCAGGACTCTGCATAATCGATCCATCCGATTTGCATTAATTCCCTATGCCTGCCATTTCCGCCCCGACATTGCTTACCCCCGGCCTTGCTGCCGTGGCGTGCGCATGCATGGCTGCAAATGGCAAATCGAAGAAACAGTCGCTCATCTGACCGGGGCGTACTGTCCTGTCAGGTGAGCTGACAGGACAGTAAATGCCCAGCCTGAATTCCTTCCCTGCATAAACCTGCCTTCAGCTTCCGACAGTGACCCGACGGTCATTATCAGGAGTCATCATGAATGGATTTAGCGGTATCTGGGTCGCGCTGGCGACGCCGTTTCAACAAGGCGAAATCGACTTTGCCGCATTAGGCTCGCTCGCGGCAAGGCTGTACAAGGACGGGGCAGCCGGTTTGGTTGTATGCGGCTCGACCGGTGAAGCGTCCGCGCTAAGCAACAGTGAACAGCTTGCCGTCCTCGATGCCGTGCTCGTGGCGGTACCCCAATGCCCGGTAGTGATGGGCATTGGCGGAAGTAATCAGCAGGCGCTGGTCGAAAGACTGAGAGAAATCCAGGCCCGTCCGGTGGCTGGCGTGCTGGTGCCGCCGCCGTATTACATTAGGCCGTCACAGGAAGGCATCGTTGCATTTTTCATGGCGCTCGCACAGGCTGCCACGGTGCCGCTGATTCTCTACAACATCCCCTACCGCACCGGGGTTGCGATGTCGCTGGCCACGATACGCGCCATCGCTGAACACCCGCGTATTGCAGCGATCAAGGATTGCGGCGGCGACCCTGCACTCACGCTGCAACTGATTACCGACCGGCGCCTTGCCGTGCTGGCCGGTGAAGACGGTCAGATTTTCAGTACGCTTTGTCTGGGCGGCGCGGGCGCGATTGCGGCGGCAGCGCATATTCGGACCGATCTGTTTGTGCGCATGGCGCGGGCCATTGCGGAATCCAGGCTCGATGAGGCTCGACGTCTGATGTTTGCCTTGTCGCCACTGTTTGCAACCCTGTTTGCCGAACCGAATCCCGGCCCGCTCAAGGCGGCACTGGAGATGATGAATCTATGCAGCGGCGACGTGCGTGCGCCTATGCAGCCGGCGTCGGCAGCGCTAAAACGGGAAATCGCCCAGGTACTGGATCGCTTGAACGCGTTTTCCTAAAATAGTTTTTCGGCAGCTCGTCTAATTACCGGATAAATTCCGGTTCGGCCCTGTCATGTTTGCTGCTTCTGTTAATGCGGCACAGGTGCATGATATGCCGAGCCCAAACCAAGGGGTCGAGCCGGTTGCGGACGAGCGCCGGCGCAATGTTAATCGACAGCGCGTCATGTTAATCTGCGGTTTTGCGATTTATAACAAGTTGAACCTTCATGGAAGCACCGTGGTTGCCCGTAGCGTTTGCTGAAGTCGGAGTTGCTCAGTTCCCTGAGGGGAATAGCAATCCGCGAATCATGGAATACCACGAGTACACAAACATTCGTGGGTACGACGACAAGGCATCTTGGTGCTCGTCGTTCGTCAATTGGTGCCTTGTGCAAATGAACATAGCGGGTACAGGGTCAGCGCTTGCCCGTTCTTGGTTGGAATGGGGACACCCGCTGGAGCAGCCCGTTACGGGATGCATAGCTGTTCTGTACCGAGAAGACCCGAGCAGTTGGAAGGGTCACGTAGGTTTCTTCTTGCGCTGCGATGACCAGTATGTCTATCTACTAGGTGGCAATCAGCTGAGTCAGGTAAGAGAGCACTTTTACCCAAAGGAGCAAGTGCTGTCTTATCGCTGGCCGGTAACGCCGGGTTCTAATCAGGTAGCCGGAAGTATTTAACCTTCTGTTCGTCGGCTCGCACGTTTGCACTCGGACTTCCTTCGCACAATCCCTCGCGGTCTTGCACTTGCCGTCGCCCAGGGGTTATCCTTGCTTCTTATGAAACAAGTTCGGTACTCCCGCAGGAGACTTGCACCCCATCAGATCATGTCCATGTCGGGCGCACACCCCTCCATCGAGCGGACGTCTTTGAACTGGCTGCCACCCTAAAGCCACCGCTCATGTCGAATGTTAAACCAAAGGAAGCAGCCAATTGATATCCGCAGTCATGGATGATCGGAATCCCTTATCGCGTCGAAAGTTTTTGGCCCTTTCTTTGGCCGGCGCAGGTCTACTTTCCGTAGGCATGCCCATCCCAGTTAGTGCAGCCGACCTTTTGGTTCCAAATGTCACAGGGCTTTACATTGTCAAAGTCGCGAGAATCATCAGCCCTGTCAGTACGGCAGAGATATCGGAGTTAGTCAGTACTTGGCCCGGCAGAATTGCCGTCGGTGGCGGCCGATACAGCATGGGTGGTCAAATTGCGATCCGCGATGGGTTGCATCTTGATATGCGCAGTATGTCCCGGGTGGTGTGGTTCAGGCCGGAAGCGCGAGCTGTCCGGGTCCAGGCAGGCATGCGCTGGCGCGATCTTCAAGAAATCATTGATTCACATAACCTTGCAGTAAAGACGATGCAAAGTTATTCCAATTTCACTGTGGGTGGTTCGGTTTCGGTCAACGCTCATGGCCGTTATGTCGGGAATGGCCCGATCTGCTACTCGGTCAGATCACTCCAGATTGTCCTGGCAGATGGATCGATAATTGAGGCGAATAGAGATCAGAACAGCGAAATTTTCAGCGCAGCTTTTGGCGGATATGGGGGAGTCGGTGTAATCACTGAAGTCGAATTGGAGTTAGTCGAGAATCTCCGGATGGAGAGGGGCGTAGAGATAATTCCCCTTGACCAATATCCTGATTTCTTCAAAAAGAAGATTGAACAAGATAGCGCCACTATTCTGCACAATGCTGATCTTATGCCACCGTTGTTTGATGTCCCGGTCTCGGTGACTTGGAGGGCAACATCGAAGCCACTCACTGAGTTCAACAGGCTTATCCCAAGAGGTTTATCGTACGGAACTGAGCAAAGCATGATTTGGGCATTAACAGAGTTGCCAGGCGGAGCAAAACTTCAAAGAGATATCATTCGGCCACTCCTCCTAGACAAGCCCGTCGTAAAGTGGCGAAATCATGAGGCAAGCCTTGACGTTGCGGAACTGGAGCCGCGTACCAGAGCGGTATCGACCTACGTCCTTCAAGAATACTTCATCCCTATTCGTAACTTTGTGCCATTTGCAAGGGGTATGGCATCGATACTGCGGAAACACGATGTTGAAGCACTGAACATCTCGATCAGACATTCTCCGGCCGACAAGGTATCAATCCTCCCTTGGGCCAAAGAGGAAGTGTTCTCCTTTGTCTTGTACTATAAACAGCGCACCCATCGCCGAGCGCAAGAGGACGTGGGGCGATGGACGCGCGCATTGATTGATTTGGCCTTGGCAAACAGCGGTCGATATTATCTTCCGTACCAACCACATGCGACAGTAAAGCAATTCAATGAGGCCTATCCCGAGGCCGGCCAGTTTCGAAAGATAAAAAAATCGGTAGATGCCCAAAACAAGTTCACTAATGAGTTGTGGAATAAGTACCTATGGCAGACCTAACATGCCAGTCAGAACGGACGCCCAAGTGCTTCCGGCTGCTACGCGGTCACCTGGTCTGGGTCGCCAGTTACTTGGATGTTAAGCCTTACTAGGCGAGTCTCAAAATCCACTATCAAGCACAACATAAAAGGGCGGAACAAATGTTCGGAAAACTCAATGGACTAGTCACACTGATTATTCTTCTTTCAGGGTGCGCCAGTACACAGCCAATTGCTACTTCTGATAGATCGAATGTGAAGGCGGTTACGTTGAGCAAGGACGTTCCTGTACCTTCCAAGATGTCCTATCTTGGGCCAGGTGGAGCGACTGGACTAGCTTTTGGTGCCATTGAGGCGGCGATTGCGGCCCCAGGCATTGAGAAAAGCCGTGAATCGTTTCAGGAGCAAACCACTGAGACCGGAGTATCGATCAATAGAATTGTCTACGAAGAAGCGCTTGCCCAGATTCGTCAATCGGGGAAGTTTCCTCTAAAGGACGAGACGGAACCTGGAGGCGCCACCATATACGTTTCAGTACTGAACTACGGCTTCAGCATTCCACACGGCTTTAGTTCAAGACTTGTTCCGATCTTAGGCGTACGCTATGAAATGCGAGACCCGTCTGGCCGTATTCTGTGGAGTGCTACCGAGCGTGTGATGCCCCTAGGAAATCCGGTCGAACCTATTGATGTTGACGAAATCAAGAGGAATGCGGCAACGAGAGAGGCGGCGTGGCGAGCTGCAGCCAAGGCTTTAGCTGCCAAGCTAGTAGCAAACTACTAAGCAAGTTATCAAAATTTTTTTGACACGGAGCACGGCCCCTTCTCCCGCAGGCGGGAGAGGGGAGCCGAACCGAGCTCGATAAACCGGATCGGCGAAATGTCAAAAGACTTTTGACTACCCGCTTAGGACCATGTCGAAGTCACCACGGCTTAACACGTCGCCTAGCACGGGAAGCTTGGCGTTATACCTACATGGAAGTCCCTATGTCACTCACTCTCCTACTACGCTGCAACGACATCGAAGAAACCCGCGAGTTCTACGAGACCGTCCTCGGATTCAATGTCTCGGAAACGGCCGGCACATTGACCGCCGAGAGGTCCCGAGCAAAGCTCGTCTTTACCCAGCAAGATCTCTGGAGGAGTCTTCCTGTTTGTTCCGGCACCATTTACTTCACCGTCTCTGACGCGGACAGTTATTTCGCCTCTCTCCAAGACCGGGTGTCGGTGGCTTGGCCCGCCCAGGACAGGCCGCACGGCTCCAGGGAGTTCGGCATCAATGATTGCAACGGGTACTACCTTGCGTTCCAGCAGCACGTCTCATTCAAACCTTAAGAGGATTTATGATCGATCACACCGGTGTAGTCGTCAGCGATTTTGATAGGAGCAAGCAGTTTTATTCGGCCGCGCTTGCGCCGATGGGGTTCAGTCTGCTCGCCGAATTTCCCGCCTCGGTGACGGGACATACTGACGTTGCCGGATTTGGTGAGCCGCCGGAGCCGGAATTCTGGATCAGCCGAGGCACTCCGAACAATCCCCCTGTACATGTGGCGTTTCGTGTCTCAAGCAGAAGTCTTGTCGACGCCTTTTACAAGGCGGCGATTGAAGCGGGAGGAACCGACAATGGCCCACCGGGAATTCGCGCGCATTATCACCCGAACTATTACGGTGCCTTCGTTCTTGACCCTGATGGGCACAATATCGAAGCAGTCTGTCATGTGTAACGCCCAAAGGATTCTCTTAACAAGATGCCTTCTTCGTCGGCTCAATGCTAAATATTCTGAACGAACGGATGCCCTATGAAAGATAACTTCCAGATCTCTGATATTGAAACGCTGGAGCGATTGTATGGAAAGCCGGCGGAAGCATCGATAAAAAAGGAAATCGCTTATGTCCATCCTCACTATCAACGCTTTATCGAGGCTTCGCCGTTTGCGGTGATAGCGACAAGCGGACCAGAGGGATTGGATGTCTCTCCGAGGGGCGATCAGATCGGATTTGTTCAGGTCGAGAATGAAAAGACCTTGCTGCTTCCCGACCGCAGGGGAAACAACAGGATTGATAGCCTGCGAAACATCATTTCAGACCCGCGTGTTGCCGTTATTTTTTTCGTTCCGGGTATTGGTGAAACGCTCAGGGTGAATGGCAAGGCAGAAATTCTTATCGATCCGGCTCTGTTACACCGTTTCTCGGTAGATGGGAAAGTGCCTCGTTCAGTGCTCCGGATTCATGTTGAATCCGTGTTTTTTCAATGTTCACGCGCCGTTATGAGGTCCCGGCTTTGGGAAGCGGACCAGCATATCGACCGAAGCGCTTTGCCGAGCCTTGGCACGATTCTGAGTGACCTGACCATGGGTGAGCTCGATGGGAAACAGTACGATAAGGAATTGCCAGACCGCTTGAAAACAACGATGTACTGAATCGCGCCCCCAGCCCCACGGTCGCCGGCGGGGCTCCGCAAGTGGTTTTGTGCTCACGGAGCGCTCGGGTTGATGGCGTTGCTAGTGTAGTGCGGTGACAAGGGGTCTTCAAGGTACGTTCTATAGAAGACGGCGACTCCGTCGCTCAGGGCCGCGATGAATCGTGAATCCGTTCGCAAGTCGCGACCAACTTCGATCTGTATTGTATCCAGGCCATCCGGATTTCGGCTGCCGTACGTGAACACCGTATACCCACCGTTCCCACCGTTATATCGCCGATCCTCCAGTGGGTTGCCAATTGGCGTATTGGGTGGAAAGACTTTGTAGCCCTTGCTCTGGACTACGCCGAGAATGCTGTTCGGTCCGCTCAGCGCTTCTGGCCCATGCTTTCGGATCAAAGCGGCAACTGTTGCTCCGTTTTTCGTTCCGCGATGAACAACGCCTGGATCCTCCGATTGGCCATGAATGTCGACTAGCAAAGCGCCCTGAGGAAATCGTTGCTTCATCTGCGCGACGAAATGTCGAATTTGGTCGTGATACGCGTCGTATGTCGACTTTGCGTGCGGTGATTCAAACGCGTCGGCTTCCGCGCGATTCGCGTCGATGTACTTTCGGCTAAATCGCGCCGCGACAACGTACGGTTGCCCTCCAAGGCTATTCATCAAATGCCTCGCCAAGGCCTCCGCCAATTCGATGGTGTAAGCATCCATCGAGGTCGTCCCGCGACTGCGCAGGGGAACGTTGGGGATGCCCTCCAACCCACCATGCGGCGCCGTGAGCAGTATTGGCAGATTGCCGGCTCTTGCAAGGACCAGGCGCTCTGGCTCTGCTGCAACGGCTTTCCCGGCAGACGCTTGAATCAAGAGCAGGAACAGGAAGCGTACAAATCCAGCCGGTAGAGTCATCATGGCACCTCAACATTTAGCTGTGCGTCCTGAATCACGCCGCCAGCAGCACGGCCGCCGGCAGTATCGCCAGCACATCGGCAAGCTGGATGCGACCGTTCACCACCCTGACCGTCTTGCCAGTGTAGAGATCCATCCATGTCGCGTTCGCCATTTGCGGCAGTAGAGCGATCGTATCCTGCCATGCGACTGCAGGAACGGCAGGGCCGCTCGCGTCGCCCATCAGGGATGCAGGCAAGTGAGCAGCGATGACGATGGCCGTGCGGTCCTGCCAGCGCCGTAGAAAACCGATGGCATGCCGGCTGCGCGGTCCTTCAAGCGCAAGCGGAACATAATCGCCGCGCGCGAACAGATCCTGTTCACGCGCACGCAGATGCAGGCTGCGGCGCACGATCTGTTGCTTGAGGTGGCCGGACTGCCAGTCTTCGATATTCGCAATATCGTCATCCGCCGTCGACAGGGATTGCTGGCGCGCGGCGTAATCGACCGGACGGCGATTGTCCGGATCGACCAGGCTGAGATCCCAGTAATCGGTTCCCTGGTACAGATCGGGAATGCCGGGCGAAGTCATGCGCAGCACGGTCTGCACCAGGCTCTTTGCCGCGCCGGCCGGAGCCACTCGCTGTACCCAGGCGGCAAGCTGTGGGAGGAAGGTGTTGTTCGGACCGGGTCCCAGTACGGCATAGAGAAACTGTTTGCACGCCGCTTCATATTCTTCATTCGGCATGACCCAATCGCTGACCTGCTTGGCTTCACGTAAAGCCTTGGTCTGCCAGCGCTCGATACGTTCCGCGAATTGTTCGATGCCTTCCTTGTCGGCGATGTCGAGCCCGATGGGCCAGGCGCCGGCCAGCATCTGGTACAGCATGAGTTCATCGGCGGCATGCGGAGCCGAGGTATCCGACCCGACGTCGGATGCAACCTCGATGCGCAGCGGCGCATTGATGCGCATCCAGCCACGCACGGCTTGCGCCCATTCATTGGGCAATTCGCTCAGGACCGCGATACGGGTGCGTACGTCTTCGCCACGCTTGTGATCGTGCGTCGCGGTCGCCAGCATGGATTGCGGAAAGCGTGCCGCGCGCACTGCATTGGCCTCGTGGAATTCCTGTACATCGATTGCAAACTGCGCAGGGTCGGAGCCGACTTCGTTGCGAGACAGCAGCCGGCCATAGCGGTAGAACGCGGTATCTTCAACCGACTTGGCCGCCAGCGGCGGCGTCAGTTGCTGGAAGCGCGTGATCGCGCGCTGGTGCAGGTTGCGCACGCGCGGATTAGCGGAATCGCGCGGCGCATCGCCGCCCAGCCAGCGGGCAATCACATCCAGCAGCGGGTCTTCGGTACGATCTACACTCTGGCGCGCCTGTTCCAACGCGCGATCGATCACTTCCTGATCGAGATCGTCGCGGCCATTGCTGTCGGCATAGGTGCGGTATACGGGAAAATGCACCAGCAGCTCGACAAACACGCGGCGGATTGCACCGAGCGAAAAGTCACGCGTGCGCAGGTCGGTGCGCGCCACGGCATGGAGAGCACGTGCCGCCGCTTCAAATTCGCCGGCAAGGTTGTTGGCCAGCAGCTGTCGCCTCGCTTCGCGCACCTCTGCATGAAAATCCTTCTCATGTCCAGTCAGGTCGGCCCATAACGCGGACAGGGCCGCTTCGCCTGCGGGATCATGCAGCAGCGCCCCAACACGGTCCATGAAGTCATAGCCGCTGGTGCCGTCGATTTCCCAGTTCTGGCGCAGTTGTTCATCGTTGGCGAGTATCTTTTCCACGATGATATAGGCCGGCGCCGGCGGCAGTTCCGGCGGACGCTGCGCGGTCAAGGCTTGCAACCTTCGCCGCAGCTTGCGGCAATAGGCTCCGGGGTCCGCCAGTCCATCCACATGATCGATGCGCACGCCGTCGATCAAGCCTTCGGTGTAAAGGCGAAAAATCAATGCATGCGTCGCTTCGAACACATCGTCCTGTTCGACCCTGACGCCGGCCAGATCGGTCACTTCAAAAAAGCGTCTCCAGTTGATGCCGTCTGCGGCGCAGCGCCACCATGCCAATCGGTAGTGCTGGCGTTCGAGCAGCGCATGCAGCGCATTCAAGCCTTGCGGCGTGGCGGCCGAATACGCGGCGATCGCAGCTTCGATCGCCGCAGCTCCTTCCGGCGTGTGCCCCGCGCCGCGCAGCTGGCCCAGGCCCATGTCGGCATTTTGCTGCGTGATTGACCCGTTTTCATCACGGCCTTCTTCGAAGGATGCAATGACGGGGTTCAGCAACTCGGCCTGCGCGGCACGCAAAATCTCGGCATAGCTGGATGGAGAAACCGGAAAGCGATGCGTGTAATACACCGCGTAGAACTTGCCGCGCGTGTCGTCGTATTGCAAGGTGATTTCACCCGCCGCCAGCACATCGCCGTAAGGCTGCCCGAGAAAGGGTGCCATCACCTTGCCATGCAGGGTTTCGTCAGCCGGCTGCCAGTCGATATCGAACCAGCGCGCATAGGGACTGCCCTGCCCCCATTCCAGCACGTGCTGCCACCACGGGTTTTCCGGGCCCACGCCCATATGGTTGGGCACGATGTCCAGGATCAGTCCCATGCCGGCGGCGCGGATGCATGCGACGAAGCGGCGCAAGCCTTCCTCGCCACCCAGTTCAGCGTTGATGCGCGTGGGATCGACAATGTCATAGCCATGCGTGGAACCGCTGCGCGCGGTCAGGATGGGCGACGCATAGATATGGCTGATGCCGAGCGATGCGTAGTAGGGCACGACTTCGAGGGCCTGGTCGAAGTTGAAGTCTTTATGCAGTTGCAACCGTGCGGTGGCGCGCGGGATGGACATCAGCTTTTCTCCGTGGCGGAACGCGAGCGGTTCATGATCGCAAGACGGCCGGCGGCGGCCGGATCGTCCAGCAGCACATCGACCGTCTGCGGCAATCGACGGCGCCAGTTCGGGTGGGTCTCGATCGTGCCAGGCAGATTGGGTTGCTCGGACAGGCCGAGCGCATCCTCGACCGGCAGCATCGCCAACGGCGACGGCGTCGCGGACATGAAGCCAATCGCCGCATCGAGAGAGGCCGTACCGGCATGTGTGGGCGGCGCGTCGCCATGCGCAAATCCGGTCTCGCTCATGGCCCGCCACAAGGCTGAGCGTTCGCGCGCACGCATATGGCGCGCCTCGCCTTCGGTCTGCCCCGGTTCCAGCAGGTCCAGCTTGACGCGCCAGTCGATATCGCGCCCCTGCCACCAGCCGGCTATCGTCGGCAGGTCATGGGTCGTCGTTGTGGCAATCGCATGCCGGGGCCATTCGTCGGGGCGCAGAAAACGCTCGCCGTCGCGCTGGAACATCAGCACCCGGATGCCGAGCAAACCGGCCTGCGCGAGCTGCATGTCGAAGCCGGCCGGCACCGTGCCAAGGTCTTCGCCGATCACGATGGCGCGGTGAAGCCACGACTCCAGCGCGATCAGCCGCAGCAGGTCCTGCATTGGATACTGCAGGTAAGCGCCATGCTCGGACGATGCGTGCTGCGGCACCAGCCACAGGCGGCCCAGGCCAAGCACGTGGTCGATGCGCGCGCCGCCGGCATAGGCAAAGGTCGCACGCAGCATTTCGATGTAAGCGCCAAAGCCTTTTGCCTTCATCGCATGCGGCGAGAACGCGCCCAATCCCCAGCTCTGGCCGCGCGTGTTCAGCAGGTCGGGCGGCGCGCCGACCGACAGCCCGTTGATGATTTCGGTTTGCCGGCTCCATGCCTGGCTGCCGCCATTGTCGGCTCCCACCGCCAGGTCGGCGATCAGGCCGATCGGCATGCCGGCGGCGCGCGCGGCTTTTTGCGCGCCCTGCAGGCCGCGCGCGGCTTGCCATTGCAGAAACTCGTGGAATCCGATGTCATCTGCATGCTGACGCGCGAACTTTTCGACATCTGCCGCCCTGGGATTGCGCAAGCCTTCCGGCCAGTTCTGCCAGTAGGCATCTTCGCCCTGCGCCAGTCGCCATGCATGCAGGGCTTCGAAGCGCGCATGGTCGTGCAGCGCGCCGCCGCCTTCACGGCGGAATGAATCGAAGTCGGACTGATCGCCGCCGATCCGGAATTGCGCATAGAGCTTGCGCAGCAGCGCCAGCCGCAATGTCGCCGCCTCCGGCCAGGCGATCAACTCTTCCTGTTCCAGCCGCGCCATGCGGCTCACTGCATCGCCGCCCAATGCAGCCAGCGCCGCCTGCATGGCATCGGGGCCGAGCACGCTGGCCGGATCGATATGCAAGGCGTTCAGGAACAGGCGGCTCGACGGCCCGTAAGGACTGAAACGATGCACGTCGGCGCTGAACATCGCATGCACAGGGCTGATGGCAAGCGCAGCCGCGCCATGCCGCGCCGCCGACCGCGCTAGTTCCGACAGTCCGGTGAAGTCGCCTATTCCGCCATCGCCGCTGCGGCGCAGGGAATACAGTTGCACGCCAAGACCCCATAGCCTGGGATCATCGGTGGCAGCCGCACTTGCGGCAATCGCATCGGTCACGCCAAAACAGTGTGGCGGCGCAATCGCCAGCGTGATATCGACATCGCCGGCCAGCAGCCGGTGATAACCGAAGTGCTCGATCACCGGCAACTCGGTGCCGGCAGACATGTCTGCCGGAAAACGGCCATCGATGCGAGCACCGTCGTCGAGCTCGATGCGGAATTCGCGTCCGGCCAATGCAGTCAGCGGACCCAGCCGCAATGCGCGGCCGACGGTGCCGGTCAACAGCAACGGAATAGTGTGCGGGCTGTTCAGTTCGGCAAGCCGCGCGGTGCTGTCGCGGCATTGCGTTTCGCCGGTACAGGGAAACCCAAGCGCCTCAAGGATGGCGCGCAAGTCATCCGTGGCGACCTGCTTGGGCTGCCCGCTGGCATTGGTCCAGTCTCGCGCCAGCCCGGCGGCTTTTGCCAGTTCAAGTATGTGTGCGTCGCTCATGATGCAGGCTCCAGTATTGCAATGAAGGCATGCGCCGGCATGGTGTCGGCCGGCACCGCGTCTTCGACGCCGTCGGTGGTAAACAGGATGGTGCCGCCTTGTCCGTCTGTCAATTGGTCATAGGCGATGCGCGCGTCGGCGTCGCCGAGGTTGCAGGCAATCATCAACACGCGGCCATCCCCCATCGTCCAGCGCGCCTTGATGGCGGACGGTCCGATGATCTGCGCATCGAGCGCCTTGGCGCCTTGCAGTCGGGGAATGATCTGTTCGCGGCGTATGGTCAGCAATGCCTTGACCCAGTCGCGCCATGCACCCGCAGCTTCGCCCTCGGCGCGCGGAACCGAGTCGAGGAAAGTCTGTTCCGCATTCGGATCGGGAATCCGCTCGCGCAGCGAGGGGTCGGAAAACGCCTTGAAGCGCGCGAACTCTTCGCGGCGTCCGTTACGCACCGCACCAGCCAGTTCGGGCGTAAGATGACTGGTGAAATAAAGGAAAGGCTGGCTCGCGCCATATTCCTCGCCCATGAACAGCATCGGTACATGCGGCGACAGCAGTAACAGCGCACTGGCCGCGCGCAGCGCCAGCGGATGTGCGAGTGTGGTCAGGCGCTCGCCGAACGCGCGATTGCCGATCTGGTCATGGTTTTGCAGGAATAGCACGAACGCGGTCGGCGGCAGATGGGCGCTCGGTTCACCGCGCAGCGGCCCGCCGGGAAACAGCGACGCCTCGCCTTGATAGATGAAGCCTTCGGTCAGTCCGCGCGCCAGCTTTTCTTCAGCCTGATTGATGTAGCCAGCGTAATAGCCTTCGCGTTCGCCGGTCAGCAAACCATGCAGCGCATGGTGCATGTCGTCGTTCCACTGCGCATCGAAGCCGCCTTTCGGCGTACGCTCCAGCAGGCTGGACGTGTTGTCGTCGTTTTCCAGCACCAGATGCACATGGCGGCCCGGCGGGGTGGCCGCACGCACCCGTTCGGCCATTTCGGCCAGCCAATCCTTTTCGCTGATCGCATGCACCGCATCGAAGCGCAAGCCGTCGAAGCGGAATTCCTGCAGCCAGTAAATGGCGTTTTCGGTAAAGAAGTCGCGCACCTGGCGCTTGCGGAAATCGATCGCCTGGCCCCATGGCGTGTTGATGTCGTCGCGAAAGAACGACGATGCATAGGCGCCGAGATAATTCCCATCCGGTCCGAAATGGTTGTACACGACATCGAGAAACACCATCATCCCGAGCCCGTGCGCGGTATCAATCAGCGCCTTGAGCTGATCGGGCGTGCCGTAGGCGCTATCCGGTGCATACAACAGCACGCCGTCATAACCCCAGTTGCGCGGACCGGGAAAATCGGCAACCGGCATCAGCTCGATCGCGGTGATGCCGAGCTCGGCCAGGGCCGGCAATTGCCGCGCAACGCCATCGAAACCGCCGAGCGCTCCGGCATGCAATTCATACAGCACGGTCTCGTGCCAGGGACGGCCTTGCCACTCCGCGCATTTCCATTGATAGGCGTGCGGATCGCAGACGATGCTGGCATCGTGCACGTCGCCGGCCTGGGCACGCGATGCCGGATCGGGCACGGCAAGGTCCGTGCTGACGCGATAGCGATAGCGAGCGCCGGCTCCGCAACGTGTTTCGGCTTCAAACCAGCCATTGTCCTGCCTGCGCATGGCGACCGGCGGCATACCGTCGATTTCCACGCTGACCTCCTGCCTGCTCGGTGCCCACAGGCGAAAGCGCGTGCAGTCAGGTGCAAGCACTTGCGCGCCGAAGGAATAATTAAATAGTGACATGGTCGGCTACCAGTAAGGCCGCGCTATGCGCGGCGACGTTGATCAGATTGTTGCGAAGCTTTCCGCCGTGCCGGCCGGTACCTTCAGCTGAAGCCGCGTCGATCAACAGCTTCCATGGCATCGCAGGCGGCGGAAGGGAAAATTCGCGATCTTCCTTGAACGCGTTCAGCAACAGCAACGAAACAGATACGGTGCCGGTCTGCAGGTCGGCGGCGACCCGACGCAATGCAAGCAGCCGGCCGCCGGAAAAATGCCAGCGTTCGGGCGTCATTTCGCTGCCGGTTTCATCGAACCAGCTAATGTCGGGAATGCCATGCAGGATCTTCGATGCCGCAGTCAGGAAGCGTGTGTTCTGCAAGGTGGGCGCGGCACGGCGCGCGGCGATGCAGCGGCGGGTGAATTCCAGCAAGGCCTTGCCTTCGGATGTTTCGGCCAATTCCCAGTCGAACCACGACAATTCGTTATCCTGGCAATAGGGATTGTTATTACCCAGTTGCGTACGGCCGAATTCATCGCCGCCCAGCAGCATCGGCGTGCCATTGGAAAACAGCAGCGTCATCAGCATTGCCCGCTTGAGCTTGTTGCGGGTGGCGGTCACCGCAGGGGAGTTGGTCGGCCCTTCCGCGCCCCAGTTGGCGCTGCGATTTTCATTGCTGCCGTCCCGGTTGTCTTCGCCGTTGGCGTGGTTGTGCTTGCGGCCGTAGCTGACCAGGTCTTGCAGCGTAAAGCCATCGTGCGCGGTGACGAAGTTGACCGATGACCAGGACCGGCGGCGATGATGGTTGAACAGGTCGGCCGAACCGAGCAGCCGACCCGCGACCGCGCCGCGCAGGCCGGGATCGCCACGCCAGAAGCCGCGCACATCGTCACGGAAACGGTCATTCCATTCCGCCACGCCGGCCGGATGATTGCCGACCTGGTAACCACCAGGACCGATGTCCCACGGCTCGGAGATCAGCTTGATGCGCGCCAGCGCCGGGTCCTGCATCAAGGCGTCGAAGAAGCCGGCGCCCGGATCGTAGCCATGGTGTTCGCGTCCCAGCGTCACTCCCAGGTCGAAGCGAAAACCGTCGACATGGAATTCCTGCACCCAGTAGCGCAGCGAATCCATCACCAGCTGAATCACGCGCGGATGCGACAGGTTGAGCGTGTTGCCGCAGCCGGTATCGTTGACATGATGACGCGGGTTGCCAGCTTGCAGGCGGTAATAGCTTGCATTGTCCAGTCCGCGAAATGACAGCGTCGGCCCGAGCTCGCTTTCTTCGCAGGTATGGTTGTAGACCACGTCGAGTATGACTTCGATGCCGGCCGCATGCAGCCGGCGGATCGCATGGCGCATTTCATCGAGCGTGCCATCGGCAAGATAACGCGGCTCCGGCGCGAAGAACGACAGCGTGTTGTAGCCCCAGTAATTGCTCAGGCCGGCCGTCACCAGCCGGCGGTCCTGCAGGATCGCATGCACCGGCAGCAATTCCAGCGCGGTGATGCCCAGCTTGACCAGGTGGTCGATGACAAAAGGATTGCCGAGCGCCGCAAAGCTGCCGCGTTCGTTGGCGGGAATGCGGTCGGCCCGCACGGTCAGGCCGCGCACATGCACTTCGTAGATCACGGTTTTTTCCCAGGGCACCGCCGGCGGCTTGTCGTCATGCCAGTTGAACAGTGCATCGGTCACTACGCCCTTGGGCATGGCAGGCGCGCTGTCGCGATGATCGAACGACAGGTCGGCGCGCGGCGAATGAAAGCGATAGCCATACAGCACATCGCTCCAGCGCACTTGTCCATGCAGCTGGCGCGCATACGGGTCCAGCAGCAGCTTGTTGGGGTTGAAGCGATGGCCTTGCTCCGGCCGGCAAGGACCGTAGGCGCGGTAGCCATATAGCGCGCCCGGCATCACGCCAGGCAAATAGCCGTGCCAGATTTCATTGCTGCATTCCGGAAGCGCGCAGCGCGCCACTTCATGCCGGCCGGATGCATCGAAAAAACACAATTCCATCTTGACCGCATGCGCGGAAAACACGGCGAAGTTGGTGCCTCCGCCGTCGAACGTGGCACCCAGCGGATAGGGTACGCCCGGCCACGCGACTGGCAAGGGAAGCGGAATATGCGCCATGCTTACTGTGCTGGTTTCAGCACAAGCGTGGACAGGGGCGGCAGCCGCAGCGCGATGGACTGCTCCATGCCATGCGCCGCTTGTCTTTGCACTTCATGCACCTCGGCGATCTCGGTGCCGGGTCCGCCATAGACGGCGGCATCGGTGTTGAGGATTACTCGCCAGGCGCCGGCCTGACCCGGCACGCCGATGCGATAGCCATCGCGCGGCACCGGCGTCATGTTGAGCACCACCAGTAAGGGCGCATCGCCGTCGTCGCCTTTGCGCAGGAAGGCAAACACGCTGTTGGCATTGTCGTCGCCGATCACCCAGGCAAAGCCGTCGGACTGGCAATCCTTTTTATGCAATGCAGGCTCGCCGGCATACACCCGGTTCAGATCGCGCACCAGCCGCTGCACGCCGCGATGGGCCGGATTGTCGAGCAGGTTCCATTCCGGCGAGGCATCGTGGTTCCATTCCTTTTCCTGCGCAAACTCGCATCCCATGAACAGCAGCTTCTTGCCCGGATGGGTCCACATGAAGCCGAAATACGCGCGCAGGTTCGCCAGCCGCTGCGCATGATCCACGCCCGGCATCTTGTTGAGCAGCGAGCCTTTTCCATGCACCACCTCGTCATGCGAGATCGGCAGCATGAATTTTTCCGAGAATGCATAGATCAGCCCGAAGGTCATGTCGTGGTGATGATGCTGCCGGTACACCGGATCGTAAGCCATGTAGCGCAGCGTGTCGTGCATCCAGCCCATGTTCCACTTGTGGGTGAAACCGAGGCCGCCGTCTTCGACCGGCGCCGAGACGCCGGGCCAGGCTGTCGATTCCTCGGCGATCATCAGCGCACCCGGGCAGCGTTGCCGGACGATCTCGTTGAGCTTGCGCAGGAAGGCCACTGCTTCGAGGTTCTCGCGTCCGCCATGCACATTGGGTACCCATTCACCGGCCTTGCGGCTGTAATCGCGGTACAGCATCGACGCCACCGCATCGACCCGCAAGCCGTCGACATGGTAGTGCTCCAGCCACTCCAGCGCGCTGGCGATCAGGAAGCCGCAGACCTCGTTGCGGCCGAGGTTGTAGATCAGCGTGTTCCAGTCCTGATGAAAGCCTTCACGCGGGTCCTGGTGCTCGTACAGCGCGGTGCCGTCGAAACGCATGAGGCCATGTTCGTCGGAAGGAAAATGCGCGGGCACCCAATCAAGAATGACGCCGATGCCGGCCGCATGACAGCGGTCGACAAAGGACGCGAAGCCCGCGGGCGAGCCGAAGCGCGCGCTCGGCGCGAACAGCCCGAGCGGCTGATAGCCCCAAGAGCCGCCGAAAGGATGCTCCATGATCGGCAGGAATTCCACATGGGTAAAGCCCATGCCGGCCACATAGGGAATCAGCCGGTCACCGAGCTCATGCCAGTTCAGGCTGCGGCCGTCTTCCTCCAGTATGCGCAGCCAGGAGCCTGCATGCACTTCATACACCGACAGCGGCGCGCGCAGGTCGTGCCGGCGCGCGCGCTCGGCCATCCAGCCATCGTCGCTCCAGCGGAACGGCGCGTCGGCAGCCACAACCGAGACGGTCGACGGCGGCTGCTCGGTCGCGCGCGCGACCGGATCGGCCTTGAGCGGCAAGACATTGCCATCGGCCGCGACGATTTCATACTGATAGCGGGTGCCGCTGCGCAAGCGAGGGATAAACAACTCCCATACGCCGGTCTCGTAACGGCAACGCATGGGATGACGGCGGCCATCCCACAGGTTGAAGTCGCCCACCACCGATACGCGGCGCGCATTGGGCGCCCATACCGCAAAGCGGGTACCGGCCGCGCCATCGATATCCATGGGATTGGCGCCCAGGCAGCGGCCAAGTTCGCGATGGCTGCCCTCGGCCAGCAAGTGCATATCCAGTTCGCCCAGCAACAGGCCGAAACTGTACGGGTCCTCGGTGTACTGCACATGTTCGCCGCCGGACGAAGTCGGCCAGGTAATGCGCAGCAGATAATCGCGTTTGCCTGCGGGCAGCGGCACGGCGCTGACAAACAATCCGCTCTGATGCACGTTGTACAACGACTCGATCAACTCGCCGCGCGCATCGTTGCCAGCCACCCGCGCGACGATGTCGACCGCGCGCGCGCCGGGCTGGAAGGTGCGGACCACGGTCCGCTCGCCTTCGCGATGCGGCCCGAATAGGGCAAACGGATTCGGCAACTGGCCCCCGAGTACCGCGTCCAGGGTTTTCTGGTCGACGTCGGCCAACTCTTCGATGCGATCAGCCATTCGACTGTTCTCCTTCTGATTCTGAGTCACTAAGTAGTTCATCGGCGATCTTTGCCAGGCCATTGACCGGGACCGGTATCCAGGTCGGGCGGTTCGCCGCTTCGTAGCAGATTTCGTAGCCGGCTTTTTCCAGCACGAACAGCTGCAGCAAGCCGCGCTCGGTGTCGTCGCCCGCCTTCAGCGCGCCGGCAGCGGTATCGCGATACGCCTGCAGGAATGCGGCCTGACAGGTCGGGGCAAAGTTGCGGATGATGTGCTGCTTGCGCAGTTCGGCCGCTTCGCCGAGATCGGTCGGTCCGGCGCTGCTGGCAAATGCCGCTGCGTAATCGAAAGAGCGCGACAGGCTCGCGACATCGCGCAAGGGACTGGTCTTGCCGCGCCGCTGCTCCAGCGACCTGGCCGGTTCGCCCTCGAAATCGACGATGTACACATCGCCTTGCGCAACCAAGACCTGACCGAGATGGAAATCGCCATGAATGCGTATGCGCAGGCTGCCGACGCCGGCCGCCGCCAGCACATCGACGCGTTCCAGGATTTTCTCGCGCCGTGCGATCAACCGTTCGACCCGTTTTGCCTCCGCGTCGTTGCTCCATTCGGTCTTGGCGCGCATGACGTCGAAAGCGGCTTCCAGCTGGCGCCGCGCACCTACCGCCCATTCTTCCGCATCGTCGATGCTGGCCGCCTCGGGCGCGAAGTCGGAATTGTCGGTCGGCGTGGCGAGCGCGTTGTGCATTTCGGCCAGCCGGCGGCCGAGCATGGTCGCCAGCTCGATCAGGTCGTCGCCGGGATCGGACATCTCGGACATTTCATCAGTCGCTTCGGTGCCGGTTATCGGTTCGGGTACCGCGCTTTGCTGTATCCAGCGCGCAAGCGTATCGAATATCCATTGCCAGGCGTCGCCCTGGTTGTGCACGTAACGCTGCAACATGATCAGGGTATGGTGGATGCCGTCCGCGGCGATGCGGGTTACCTCGCCGATCATGGGCGGCGCGTTCGCATAGCCAAGCGCGGTCAGATACCGCCCCATCTCTGCTTCCGGATGCATGCCCGGCAAGACGCGGCGGATCACTTTCAGCACGATCTTGTCTTCCAGGATCAGCGAGCTGTTCGATTGCTCGGCCGACAAGCGACGTACCATGGGTTCATCGCCGATCGTTATCTTGTCGAGTTCGTCGGTCGGAATGAAGTGGATATCGCCTTCTTGCGAAACAATCGATGCACGCGCGCGCATCAGTTCGATCACCACGTAAGAGAACGAGTCGAGCACGAAGGCATCGGTCAGCAAGCCGACATTGCGGCCGCGCCGCACACGGGCGAGTGCCAGTTGCTGGGGCAGCGCCGTGACGATGTCTTCCTCGCGGATATAGCCGAGCGGCAGCAGATAGCGTTCGCTACCCTGCGCGGTCTTTGCTTCGACCTCGGCCAGCATGGTAGGCATCACATGCGGACGTGCCTGCGAGCCCGGCAAAGCGGTCGCCAGCACGATCTGCACGGAGCGCAGTTTTTCCTGCTTGGCCGCATACCAGCGGCGCTTGGGCAGGTAGGCGGGCAACGCTTCGATTTCGAGGATGCCGCGGCGCGGCGCTTCCAGGATTTCCATGATGCCCTGGCGCAGCACCAGCGTCTGCAACTCGGGCAGCGGCTCGGGCGCCGGTGTATGCCATGCGGGCATGCGGGTTTCGGACGCCACCAGGAACCAGTAGAAACCGTAGGGCGGCAGCGTCAGCAGATAAGGCAGCTTGCCGATCGGCGGAAAGGCCGAGCCGCCTATCATTTCCAGCGGCACGCGGGTGGCGTAATTCGACAGATCCAGTTCCACGGCCTGGGCGGAACGCGACACATTGGCCACGCACAGTATCGTTTCTATCGCGTCGGTTTCGCCTTCCGGCTTGAACTCGCGCAGGTAAGCCAGAATGCGGCGATTGGTCGGATACAGCAGGGTCAGCGAACCGCGTCCGAATGCGCAGTGCTGCTTGCGCACCGCCAGCATGCGGCGCATCCATTGCAGCTGCGAATAGGGATCGCCCATCTGGGCTTCGACATTCACCGCTTCGTAACCGTAGAGCGGATCCATGATGGGCGGCAGCACCAGCCTGGCCGGGTCGGCGCGCGAAAAGCCGCCATTGCGGTCCGGGGTCCATTGCATCGGGGTGCGCACGCCGTCGCGGTCGCCGAGATGGATATTGTCGCCCATGCCGATTTCATCGCCGTAATAGAGGACCGGCGTGCCCGGCATCGAGAGCAGAAAACTGTTGAGCAGTTCGGCGCGCCGCCGGTCGCGCTCGAGCAGCGGCGCCAGCCTGCGCCGGATGCCAAGATTGATGCGCGCCCGCTTTTCCGACGCATAGTGATTCCACAGATAATCGCGCTCGCGGTCGGTGACCATTTCCAGCGTCAGTTCGTCGTGATTGCGCAGGAAAATCGCCCACTGACAATTCGGCGGAATCTCAGGCGTCTGGCGCAGGATATCGCCGATCGGAAAACGGTCTTCCTGCGCCAGCGCCATGTACATGCGCGGCATCAGCGGGAAGTGAAACGCCATATGGCATTCGTCGTTGTTGCCGAAGTACTGTTGCACGTCTTCCGGCCACATATTGGCTTCGGCCAGCAGCATGCGATCGGGATAGGCGCGGTCCAGTTCGGCGCGGATGCGCTTGAGAATGTCATGGGTTTCCTGCAGGTTTTCGTTGCTGGTGCCTTCGCGCTCGATCAGGTAAGGCACCGCATCCAGCCGCAAGCCATCGACGCCCAGATCCAGCCAGAACGACATCACGCTCAGCACCGCCTTGAGCACCTGGGGGTTGTCGAAATTAAGGTCGGGCTGATGCGAATAGAAACGGTGCCAGAAGAAGGCATTGGCAACCGGGTCCCAGGTCCAGTTCGATTTTTCGGTATCGCAAAAAATGATGCGCGTGCCGCTGTAAGCCTGGTCATTGTCGGACCACACATAAAAATCACGCGCGGCCGACCCGGGCTTGGCCTTGCGCGCGCGCTGGAACCAGGGATGCTGGTCCGAAGTATGGTTGATCACCAGCTCGGTGATCACGCGCAGGCCGCGCCGGTGCGCTTCGGCGATGAAGCGCTTGGCGTCGGCCATGGTGCCGTAATCCGGATGCACGCCACGGTATTCGGCGATGTCGTAGCCGTCGTCGCGACGCGGCGAAGGATAGAAGGGCAGCAGCCAGATGGTGTTGACGCCGAGATCGGCGATGTAATCAAGCTTGGCGATCAGTCCGGCGAAGTCCCCTATGCCGTCATTGTTCGCATCGAAGAATGACTTGACGTGCACCTGGTAGATGACGGCATCCTTGTACCAGAGGGGGTCGTCGCTGAAACGCCTGCCTTGCGGCGCGGCTGTTGCGCCGGTAGTCTGCCGGGTTGTCTTGCGGCGATCCATGCTTATGCTCCCTTGTGTCTAACGCGCCAGATGGCATACGGACAAACGAACGGATCCAGCCGCAAATGCTGCCGCGTGCCGTGCCAGGAGAGGTGTGCGCGATTGACAAGGTCGTCGACTTCAAGCGTGCCGTCGTCGGGTACGCCGAACTCCCATAATGGCAACTCCAGCGTCGCTTCGTGCGCTGCGAATGGATCCAGGTTGATGGCTACCATTATCACGTTGTCGCCGAAGCGCTGACAGCTGTCCGCAGGGGGGGTGGACTTGATGAAAAACAAGATATTGTCATTCGACGCCATCAGGAAGCGTATACCGAGGTGGGTCTGCAGCGCCGGGTTCTCGGAACGGATGTGATTGAATTGCGTGATTTCCTGAATGATGTTGCCGGGCCGCTGCCAATCCCAGGCGCGTATCTCGTATTTTTCCGAATCGAAGTACTCTTCCTTGCCCGGCACCGGCGTCGCCTCGCACAGTTCGAAGCCGCTATACATGCCCCACAAACCGGACAGCGTGGTGGCCAGCGCCATGCGGATCAAAAAGCCGGGACGGCCGGATTTTTGCAGGAATACCGGATTGATATCCGGCGTATTGACAAAGAAATGCGGACGGAAATATTCGCGCACCGCCGTCGTCGACAGCTCGGTCAGGTAATCGGTGAATTCCTGCTTGGTATGCCGCCAGGTGAAGTAAGTGTAGGACTGCGAATAACCGATCTTGGCGAGCCGGTACATCATCTTGGGACGGGTAAAGGCTTCGGATAAAAAGATCGTATCCGGATAGCGGCTGCGGATATCGGCGATCATCCATTCCCAGAACGGCAGCGGCTTGGTATGCGGATTGTCGACGCGGAACACGCGCACACCTTCCTTGACCCAGAACAGCACCACATCGCGCAACGCGATCCACAGGCCAGGCACCGCGCCGTCAGCATAGAAGTCGACATTGACGATGTCCTGGTATTTCTTTGGCGGATTTTCCGCATAGCGGATCGTGCCGTCGGGCCGCCACGCGAACCATTCGGGATATTCCTTCAGCCAGGGGTGGTCCGGCGAACACTGGATCGCAAAGTCGAGCGCCAGTTCCAGCCCATGCCTTGCCGCTTCGTCGCGCAAATGGCGGAAGTCGTCCAGCGTGCCCAGTTGCGGATGGATTGCATCATGCCCGCCCTCGGGGGAGCCGATGGCGTAGGGGCTGCCGGGATCATCAGGGCCGGGCGTCAGGCTGTTGTTGCGGCCTTTCCTGTGCTTGCTGCCGATCGGATGGATGGGCGTGAAATACAAGGTGTCGAAACCCATTGCCTGGATCGCCGGCAGGCGCTTTTCGACATCCGCGAACGTGCCATGCCGCGCCGCGTCGCCGCTTTGCGAACGCGGGAACAGCTCATACCAGCTGGAAAAGCGTGCGGCCCGGCGTTCGACGTCGATACGCATTTCGGGATCACTGCGCACCAGAAACGGCCGCGCATCGGCCAGCCGCATCGCTTCGGCCATCGGTTCGGACAGCAGCGCGGCGATGCGTTCCGCATCCTTGGCGGCGGCTTTAGCCTGGTCGCGCGTCTGCGTAGTGTTCAGCGATGTCGACAATGCCTGCAGCGTCGGCAGCGCCGCTTCGATGCCGGCCCGCTTCGCATGCGCAAGCGCCGCTTCGACCAGCAGCCGGCCTTCTTCCAGTTCAAGCGACACATTCAAGCCGGCGGTGGTTTTCTTTTCGAGTTCGTCGCGATAGGTAGCGAAGACGTCGCGCCAGGCTTCGATCACGAACAGGTAGCGACCGAGGCGCGTCAATGGCAGGGTGGCGGCCCAGCGATCGTTTTCGGTCAGATGCATGCGGATCTCTTGCCATGCGGTTTCGTCGGCGGTGCGCCACAGCACGGCAACGACGAGCTTGTCATGTCCATCGACGAACACGTCCGCTTCGATGTTGACCGATTCGCCTATCGTGCGCTTGACCGGAAACTGTCCGCCGTCGACCGCTGGCGCAACCGCTTCGATGGCGACGCGCGGCGCGCGCGCCGCGGCCGTAATCGTTTGCTCGCCGCGCGGCGGCGGAATCAGGATGGGCGCAATGCGGTGCGCCGCGAACAACTGAAAATCGCCCGCATTCAGCGACAAGGGCTGCATCGCGTCCGCATCGCGCTCCTGCTCCGGCCAGATACGCTGGTAACGGATGAAGCCATTGGCACGTTCCTGCAGCTGGCTTTCATTGACGCTGCGCGCATGCACAAGGTCGGCATTGGCCGCCATCATCAGCGCACGATCCGGCGCGCCGGAAGCGGAACGTCCCTCGCGCAACAGGACCGCGACGTCCGCATCCACACTGCTGAGCATGCGTATCGGCTGCGCATGACAGACCGGACCATTCGCGGCAATGAAAGCATTGGCTTCGGCGATATCGGCGCTCAGGTCGAATGGGGCATCGTCCTTCGCATCCTTCAGGTTGATACGAAGTCCGGCGGACAACGCGGCCACCCCCGATGCGCCATACTCGAATCCCATTGGAATCAGGATGCCGTTGCCGATGGCGGCAGCCAGCCGCAATGCGCGCAGATAGATCTGGCGCCTGACCGCCACGTCCTCATTGCCGGCAATGCGACCGATCACCGGTTCGTTCGGGCTGTCGGGAAAAGCGATCGGCGGGCCGATCCGGGCCAGGCGATCCTGCTCTTCGGCCAGCCAGCGCGAGCGGTAGTCCCACCACGCACCTGAAGAAAAGCTGGCGTCGAATCCGCATCCGGCCAGCGCGTCGATCTGCGCCGGTGTGCAACCTGGCGTCCATGCGAGAAAGCACACCTGCTCGCGCGCGTTGCCATTCGCGGAAAATTGCCCGATCAGATTCTTCCAGAACGAAATCGGGGGCGCGGCAAGGTTGAGGCAACGAAAGCCGGCCACGCCATTATTGGCCATTGCTCGCAGGTGTCGCTGCCAATATGCAGCGACGTCACGCATGACTGCCTCGTCGCCGTATCGCAGGCGCGGCATCGCACGCAGCGGCTGCACCCGCCGCGGGTCCGGCAAGTCGTCGTCATGGCCGCCCATATCGAACCAGTCGGGATGGTTGGCCACAAGTACCTCGTCGGCGCCGATATCGGCTGCGTCGAAGTCCACTAGCAACTGCAGCTGTCTGCGCACACAGGCTTGTATCAGTCCGGCAAGTGCATCGCCCGCAGAGGGCGGCGAAACGAGCACATGGTCGAAGCCCATCGCGACGCATCGCTCCAGAACATTTTCCATCTCGGACAGAGGCCCGGCAAGCTTCAGGTCGAGGTAATAGATTCTAGGCAGAAAGGTCGGCGTCGTGATTGGCATCGTTGGGGCGTCTTATGAACAAGGTTCCTGTTATGAAAACAGCGGGTCGGGCATATGGAGCCGGTCCCGCCGCAAATCTTTTCAAATAGAGCATCCAAATCGACAATTTGTTCGCAAGAAGACATTCAGAATTCGCAAGTCGCTTGAAAGCCTTGCAACAAGTAGCTGCTTAAGCCGCCTATCGCGATCAGGACACGGTTGCGTGCAGGCACAAAAATCCCGATTCTTGCCTCTCCGACATTGCGCTATTCCTTGAAGCAACAGATAGTGTTGCTCATGGTTAGCACGATCTGCGCAGCGCAAGATCGATCGGGCATCCGGCATCGCTGCAACCGGCCGGGCCGCCCTTGTTAAGTGAGACAGTCATGATTATTTATCAGGTATATCCGCGCAGTTTCTGCGATTCAAACAACGACGGCATCGGTGATTTGGCCGGCATAGAACAAAAGCTTCCGTATATCAAAAGCCTTGGCGTCGATGCCATCTGGATTAGTCCGTTCTTCAAGTCGCCGATGAAGGATTTCGGCTATGACGTGTCCGACTATCGCGCAGTCGATCCCATCTTCGGCACGATGGATGATTTCAAGAGCCTGATGAAGCGCGCCAAGGCATTGGGTCTGGGCGTGATCGTCGACATGGTGATCTCGCATACCTCGGACGAACATACCTGGTTCAAGCAAAGCCGCGCGAAACAAAACGGCAAGGATGACTGGTATCTGTGGTCCGATCCGAAACCGGACGGCAGTCCTCCCAATAACTGGGTCTCGGTATTCGGCGGCACCGCGTGGCGCTGGGATGCGGAACGCAGGCAATATTATTTTCATTCCTTCTTTTCCAGCCAGCCCGACCTGAACATGCATCATCCGGATGTGCAAAAGGCTGTGCTGGCGGAAATGGATTTCTGGCTCGACATGGGTGTTGCGGGATTCCGCTTCGATGCCTGCAATCACATCTTCCAGGACCAGCTGCTGCGCAATAATCCACCGCGCGAAGACACCAGCGCTGCGCTGCATCCCTATGGCTATCAATTGCATGTGTACGATCAGGCACGGCCGGAAATGCTGCCCTTCCTGGAAAAGATCCGTGCACTGCTCGACGCGTATGGCGCCTTCAGCCTGGCCGAAGTCGGCGGGCATGATGCGCTCAAACTGATGGGGCAGTACACCAATCCGGGGCGCCTGCATTCAGCCTACAGTTTTTCGATGATGGGCCCGGACAGCAGCGATACGCATGTGCGCAACGTGATCACGACGCTGGAAGACAGCATCCGCGCACCGAGCTCGGCTTGCTATGCATTGAGCAACCATGACAAACCGCGCGTGGCGACACGCTGGCAAAACGGGCGCGACCGCGACCAGACCTCGAAGGAAATGCTGGCGCTGCTGTTTGCGATGCGCGGCGACGTCTGCCTCTATCAGGGCGAAGAGCTGGGCTTGCCGCAGGCGGATGTACCGTTCGAGCGTCTGCAGGATCCGTTCGGCATTACCTTCTGGCCCAAGTTCAAGGGCCGCGACGGTTGCCGCACGCCGATGCCGTGGACCGAAGCGATTCATGGCGGCTTCACCGAAGCCGAACCCTGGCTGCCGGTGGATCCGGTACATATCGGGATGAATGTCGCGAAGCAGGAGGCGCAGACGGATTCGGTGCTGCGTTTCACGCGTGAAGTGCTGGCGCTGCGCAAGGCGCATCCGGAACTGGACAAGGGCAGCATCACGCTGCTCGATGCGCCGGAAGGCGTGCTTGCATTCGCGCGCAGGCATGAGGGGCGCGAAATGATTTGCCTGTTCAATATGGATGTGGTTGCGAAGAAGGTGCCGTCGGTGGAATTTGCCGACATGGTGTTCGGGCAGAATGTAGACATCGATAACCGCGCGGTGATGCTGGGAGTGAGCGGGTTTTGCTTTTTGCGCGGGTGAGATTGATCTGACACGCTGCTTCGGCCCCGGTCGGCAGCGATGTGCGCAACGCCAACACGGCGATCCGATCCTTCCTCGAGGGCGCTTTGCCTGGAGAAGATCGATGTGCTGGCTGATTGAGGGTATTGCGTATTTGACTGGTGGTCGCGATCACCGGCGGCTAAGCGCGCCTGAGCAGCCACTGCCGAAATCCTATTGAACTTCAGAAGCCGACCCACAACAGCCCTACAGTTTCCTTGGAAGCGGACCTTCGGCGTTATGCATGAGCGGCGAAGCGTTGGACAAAACGGCTTTTAGATCGGCCGCTGGATGGAGGAGTCAGGCGCCTCGCGTCGGAGCCTGCGGAAAGCTCTTGCTCGACTCATGAATGTTCACCCAGGGCAGCTTGCCCTCGCAATAGATACTGAGCTCTGGAACAAAATTTTCATGATCTACGACAGTCCCAAGATAGAGCATAGCGAGCCCCTTGTATGTATGCGGGTTCGAGTTGAATATTGGGGTGCCACAAGTAGCGCAAAAGTACCGCTTGGTACGGTCCGTCACTGCATAACTAGCAAGAACCTCGTGCCCAGAGGTGACGGCGAAGTGCTCTTCCTTTACCACGACATATGAGGAGAGTGGCGCGCCAGTCATGCTTCGACACATCCCGCAATGACAGGCAACTACTTGCAGTGCCCTGCTAGACACCTTGTACTGGACTTGGCCGCACTTACAACTTCCGAAGGGTTCGATCATGTTTGCCCGTACGTTTAAAAGCATATAAAGAGGAGGACTGTCGCTCGCAATGTTACCTATTGTATATCGAATGAATTTGGAGCATCAACGTTCGCAAATGGCCGGTCAGCGTCTATGCGCCACCAGATTCCACCGGCCGCTTTGCGTCGTACTTCAGTCCGTTCTGCGATCTCTAACGCGTCATCGATTTCGACCTCGATATAACGTACCGTACTTTCCAACGTGGTGCGGCCGAGCAAAGGTTGTACTACCCTAAGGTTCTTCGTTCTTCGATAGATCAGTGTTGCCTTCGTTCGACGCATCGTATGCGTCCTGTAGGATGCATACGAAAGATGGAGAGAATCTGAATTCCGACTTAGGTTTTGACGGTGAGGGACGCGGATTTTCAACTCTTCAGGAGACACGAAATGACCAGCAAGAACACGATCTGTCTGTGGTACGAAGGCGGCGCTGTTGACGCCGCAAACTTCTATGCCGAAACATTCCCCGACAGCGCTGTCGGCGCCGTCCACCGCGCACCAGGCGACTATCCCGACGGCAAGCAGGGCGATGTCCTCACGGTCGAGTTCACCGTCGTCGGCAATGGCGGCCAAGAAAGCGCATGCGGCTGGTGCAAGGACCGGTGGGGATTGTCATGGCAGATCACCCCGCGCGCCCTCATCGCGGCGATATCCGACCCCGATCGCGCGGCGGCCAAGCGCGCATTCGACGCGATGATGACCATGAAAAAGATCGACATCGCCGCGATAGAGGCGGCCCGGCTGGGCCGAAACCTATCCTCAAGTTAGTGGAGCGTGGTCAGATCTCAGTATTCATAGTGCAGCGCCACCATGGGTACCCGCTTTCGCGCTAACCTGTGCCCATATCTTTGCAACTTTTCCAAGGGCTATTCTGTAGTTGGTGGTGAATCGACCAAGAGCAGGAGGCAACCATGGAGGAAACACTGGTGCTGGGCGATGAGTATTGCATCGGGGAATTCGGCGACAAGCGTCTTTGCAAAACCGGCAAGCTGCTTTACGGTCGAATGCTGGAACGGGGCACGGTCTGCATTCGCCATTTGGCCGACGACCGTGCCACGCAGAAGCGATTCGACCGCTTGCTGGAGCATCCCGACGTGACACCTCAGGAAATCATCCGCCATGGCAGCAGCAGGACTGCTGCTGCCGCAGCCGGCCGGCATGTGCTGGCCATTCAGGACACCAGCGAACTCGATTACACAGGCCACGGGCGGCGTACCGAAGGCTTGGGTAAGATCAGCAACAGTAAGGGCGCGGGGCTGTTCATCCATCCGGTGCTGGCAATCGATGCCGACCGTCGGGACTGTCTGGGCATCGCGCACCAACAGGCATGGGTACGCACCAAGACAGCGGCACGCAATTATGATCTTCTGCCCATCGAAGAGAAGGAATCGTACCGCTGGCTGCAGGCGGCACAAGCTGCCAAGCAATGTCTGGAGCAGGCCGCCGAGGTGACCGTGATTGCCGACCGTGAGAGCGACCTCTATGAGCAATGGGACCGCATCCCGGATGGCCACACCCACCTGCTCACCCGGTCGCACTTTGACCGCAAGCTGGCCGAGGGTGGGAGCTTGTGCAGATGGCTCGCTGCCCAGTCGGCAGTGGCCTGTTTCGCATTAGAGGTGCCCGCGCGCGCAGCCGGCCGTCCATACAAAAGCACCGATGGCGCGCGTTCTGCTGCACGCACGGCCCATTGTGCCCACATGGAAGTGCGCTTTGGGCAGGTACGCATTACCCGGCCCCAGCACTGTCGGGCCCGGCAGCCAAGCATCGAGCTGTCGGTAGTGGACGTGCTGGAATTGACGCATACGGTGGTGCCAGGCGAGCAGCCGGTGCACTGGCGGTTGCTGAGTACGCATGCGGTCGCCGACGTACAAGACGCACTGCGGTTGGTGGACTGGTACCGGCAGCGCTGGCAGATCGAACAGCTGTTTCGCACGTTGAAGCGGCAGGGGCTTGGCCTGGAGGCCAGCCAGCTGGAAGATGCCGGCGCCCTGCTCAAGCTGGCCAGCATGGCCGTGCTGGTAGCCGCTCGCACACTGCAGTTGGTCAACGCACGGGACGGCCAGTCACAGCAACGCGCCAGCGATGCGTTTGACGGCGACGAGATCACGGTGCTGGAGCAGTTGCAAGGCAAGCTTGAGGGTAAGACTGACAAGCAGAAGAACCCGTATCCACGTCATGTTATGGCTTGGGCGGCCTGGACAATTGCACGCCTGGGTGGCTGGATGGGATATGCCAGCGAAGCCAAACCCGGCCCTGTCACTATGTTGCACGGATTACAGCGCTTCGACAGCGTCGTGCAGGGCTGGAAACTTGCAAAGATGTGGGCATAGGTTAGCGCTTGCGCGGGCACGACGGGAAGAAGGTGGTGGCATGATATGGCTGCGAGACCCGCGCGCATTCAGGCGTTCATCTACTGCGCATACGACAACTTCGCCTGCTCGTCCTCGGCCATCACGCCGAGTTGCGGCGTAACCTCATCGATCTCTTCGCCATTCTCTTCGCTGCCGTCCTTGCTGCGCCGCGCATGCCGGCGATCGCGCGCATTGTTGAGTCCGATATCTTCCGCTTCCGACAGCCGCGACATATTGCCTTCACGGTCGACCGCGTAGTCGTTGCAGACGATCAGTTCATCGAGCGTGGCACCTGCCAGTACGCGCGTGTATTCGAACAGGATGCTGCGCGTGACTTCGGCGCCGGCGCAGATATGGCTGCCGTGTCCTATCCATGTCGGGCCGATGATTTTGCTGCCGGCTTCGATATGGCAACCGGCGCCGATATAGACCGGTCCTTCTATCGTCGTGCCTTCCCATTCGATACGCGTATTGAGGCCGACCGAGACACCATCGCGCAGCTGTTCTCCAGGTACCAGCAGCTGTGGATGGTCGCCGGCCAGCAGGGTTTGCAGCACGCCCCAGTAATCGGTGACGCTACCGATATCGAGCCACTCGAAATCCTGGTTCTGTGCATAAAAGGCCATGCCTTTTTCCGCCATCAGCGGGAACAATTGCGAGCCGATATCGAACACTTCACCCGCCGGAATCAAGTCGATCGCTTCCGGTTCAAAAATATAGATACCGGTGCTGGCCAGATTCGACAATGCATCTTCGCGCCTGGGCTTTTCCTGGAATTTTTGAATGCGCCCATCGGCATCGCTGACCACCACGCCGTAATCGGAAACCTTGTCCCACGGTACTTCGCATGTGATCACGCTGGCCAGCGCACCCTTGCGCTTGTGTTCTTCGATGGCGGCCTTGATATCGAGATCAATAATGGCATCGCCGCATAACACGATCGTGGTCTGATCGAAAAACCTACCAAATTCTTGAATCTTTTTCATTCCGCCGGCGGAACCTAGCGCCTCTGGAATGACTTCGCCGCTTTCATTCATATAGCCTTCGAACGAGTAGCCGATGCGTACACCGAATTGACTGCCTTCGCCGAAATAGCTTTCGATTTTTTCGTGCAGGTAACTGACATTGACCATGATGTCTTGTACCCCGCATTTGGCAAGGTGCTCGACGATATAAGCCATGACCGGCTTTCCGAGAAGAGGAATCATCGGCTTGGGCAAATCGTAAGTCAGGGGACGCACGCGGGTGCCTTTACCGGCAGCAAGAATCATTGCTTTCATATTTTTTAGCCTTGAATAAATGTTCGATTACACAGGTAATGTGCATGATGCTAAGGAGAACACGTGTTTCCTTAAAAGAGCTTGAACAATCTCAAACGCGAGTCGGTGCGGCAACACATACGTGATCAATAAATGCGCTAGCTTAAAAGCGCCTGCGGCGTTGTCCGCATCGAGCACCATTAATTAAAATTAACGCAAGAACAATGCCCGGGATTCCTCATCGTGCCTGCTTGCATGATTCGTCAGCGCAAGGCTTTAGGAATGCGGTTGGCAAATACCATGACGCTATGTCCCTGCACTTCAACGCTGCCATCACGCATTTCCTGCGCCAGTGTTTCATCGACCGCGCTATCAAGCAGCAAATACCAGGTAGACAAAAGGTCGGGAAAGATGAAGCTCAATGGATCATGGCCTGCGTTGATGCACATCAGCACGATATCGATCGCATCGCCGCCGTTGGTGTTCGCGCGCTGCACTGTCAATGCGCGCGCTTCGGGGTTTTGCCATGCATCGGATGACAGTTCTTTTCCGCGTTCGTCATACCAGGCGACATCGCGTATGCCCGGTTCCAGTTCATCGCCATGCAGAAAGCGCTGCGCCTGCATGGCCTCGAAGTTATGGCGCAAGGTGATCAATCGGCCAACATAGGCCGTCAGCGATTTCGCTTCCGGCGTCTGCGCGGCATGCCAGTCTACCCACGAAATCTCATTGTCCTGGCAATACGCATTATTGTTGCCGCGCTGCGTGCGTCCGAACTCGTCGCCGGCCAGCAGCATGGGCGTGCCTTGCGCGAACATGACGGTGGCCAGCATGGCCCGGCGCACGCGATTGCGCAACTCGAGAATGCCCCGACCATCGGTGGGCCCTTCCACGCCCCAGTTCGCGCTGTAGTTTTCGGAGTGTCCGTCATTGCCGTTTTCGCCGTTGGCTTCGTTATGCTTTTCGGTATAGCTGACCACATCCTGCAGCGTGAAGCCGTCATGCGAAGCGACGTAGTTGATCGACGCCCAAGGCTTGCGGTGACGCCGGTTGAACAGGTCGGCCGAGCCGCTCAGACGCGCGGCGAAATCGGCACGCTGTCCGGAATCGCCGCGCCAGAAACGCCGCACGCCGTCGCGGAACTTGTCATTCCATTCCGCAAAGCCGGGCGGATGATTGCCGAGCTGATAGCCGCCGGGACCGATGTCCCATGGTTCGGAAATCAGTTTGAGCCGCGACAGTACAGGATCTTGCAGGATCGCGTCGAAGAAGCCGGAACCGGGATCGAAGCCCGCGCCTTCTCGCCCGAGCGTGGCGCCGAGGTCGAAGCGGAAACCGTCGATATGGTAGGACTCGGCCCAGTAGCGTAGCGAGTCCATCACCATTTGCAGCACGCGCGGGTGTGAAACGTTGAGCGTATTGCCGCAACCGGTCTCGTTGATGTAATAGCGTTCATTGCCCGGGACCAGGCGGAAGTAACTGGCGTTATCCAGACCACGGAAGCAGATGGTCGGCCCCTTTTCATTGCCGCTGCTGGTGTGGTTGTAGACGACATCGAGAATGACTTCTATACCCGCCGCGTGCAGTCGCCGCACCGCCATCCGCATGTCATGCAGGCCACCCTTGGACAGATAAGTCGGTTCCGGCGCGAAAAAGGATAGTGGGCTGTAGCCCCAGTAATTGCGCAGTCCGCGTCCGAGCAGGAAGTGATCCTGCATGAAGGCGTTAACTGGCATCAATTCAACCGTCGTCACACCCAGCTTGAGCAAATGATCGATGAAGCGCGGATTCGCCAGGGCCGCGAACGTACCGCGCAGGTCGGCGCGCAAGTCGTCGCGCATGATCGAGATGCCGCGTACATGCGCTTCGTAGATTACGGTTTTTGACCATGGCACGCAGGGCCGGCGATCGTCGCCCCAGTTGAAGGCTTCTTCGACGACGACAGCCTTGGGCAAGGCCGGCGCGCTGTCGCGCCGGTCAAAACTGAGATCGACACGCGGCGATCCGAGGCGATAGCCGAACAGCGCATCTGCCCAGCGCAAGGGACCGGATAACAGCTTTGCATAGGGATCGATCAGCAGCTTGTTCGGATTGAAGCGATGTCCGCGGTGCGGATCGTAAGGTCCGTGTGCGCGCAAGCCATACAGCAATCCCGGTCCAGCTTCGGGAAGATAACCATGCCAGATTTCGTTGGTACAGTCCGGCAACGGCAAGCGCGCGACTTCCTTGCGTCCGGCCGCGTCGAAGATGCAGAGATCTATTTTTCCCGCATTGGCGGAAAACACCGCAAAGTTGACGCCCTGCCCGTCATAAGTCGCGCCCATCGGAAATGGATGGCCGGGCATAAGGCGATCAGGAATTTCAAAAAACATGCATCGGCTCTCTTTGCGAAACACGACGGTGGAGCATGGCTGTAGCATCAATGCCAGCCAAACAGTCCGTCCCGAGGCGGTGTGCAGAGTGCGACCGTTATGGACGACTATATCCATATTGAGTATTTCGATCGAACTAAGTTGCGGGCACGCGGCCGCTGCGGTACGCCCGATTGATTTCTATCGAATGACAGGCGAGCGAATGCATGCTGCTGCATCGCTGCGTTCGAGTTATCGTGGTGACGTGCCGATTTCCCTACCCTTTTCCCTGGATGGGAAAAAGTCGCTACCGCATCGATCAGGCTGTCTTGTAGTGCTGGGCATCGGCCGGCTGCGCATCCTGTGCATCGGAAAACAGTGCTCTCGCGTGCGCCGGTGCGATCTCGCGATAGAGCGCCATGTATTGCTCGGCCGGCGGATCCCACGAGAAGTTTGCAGACATGGCATTGCGCTGCATGGCATGCCATTCATTGGGTATCGCATACAGCTCGAATGCACGGCTGACCGCAGTGCTCATGTCGTCGGCGGTTTCTCCGTCGAACAGAATACCGTTGGCGTTGTCGGGCACCGGACCGCTCAATCCGCCGTCAGCGATGGAATCGATCATGCCGCCGACGCGCGATGCGATCGGGATCGTGCCGTAGCGCATCGAATACAGCGGCGTCAAACCGAAAGGCTCGAAACGCGTGCCATGCAGCAGCATGTCGGCGCCTGCATGCAGTGCATGCGCGTGTTTTTCTTCGTAACCGATATATACGCCGACGCGGCCGGCGAAACGCTCGGCAAGGGCCATGAAACCCTGTTCATACTCGCGGTCGCCACGACCGACCAAGACCAACTGCGCGCGCGGATAGCGCGTCAAGATTTCCGGCAGCGAGCGCAATGCGACATCGGCCATCTTTTGATGCGTGATGCGGCTGCCAATCGCCAGCACAGGCGCGAAGGGTTCGACCGGCAGATTGAACAGCATTTGCAACTCGCGCTTGCAGCTGGTTTTGCCGCGCATGTCGGCCAGGCTGAACTGGCGTGCGATCAGCGTATCGTTGGCGGGATCCCAGGTATCGGTATCGACTCCGTTGCGGATCGCGACCAGATCTTGCCTGCGCACATTCAGCAAGCCGTCCATGCCATGCCCGAAGCGCGGCGTCAGTATTTCGTTCGCATAGGATTGGCTGACCGTGGAAATGCGGTCCGCATGACGAATGCCGGCCTTCAGAAAGCTCATCCGGCCCCAGAATTCCATTTCATCGGGCGTCAGCATCCAGTCCGGAATACCCAGCGCCGACGCAAGGTCCATCGGATAATTGCCTTGAAACGCGAGGTTATGAATGGTCAGCAGCGAACCGACATTGTCGATCTGCCGCAGCTTCAGCAGTGCGGCAATCAATCCGGCATGCCAGTCGTTCGCGTGCACCACATGCGGTATCGGCAACGCCGTTTCTCCCGCGCAGATACTGACCGCCGCATGCGAGAGCGACGCAAAGCATTGCGCATTGTCGGCAAACTCCTGTCCCTGGCAATCGACATAGGGATTGGCGGTACGCGCATCTATGCATGCCGTTTCCAGCAGCACCACCGGCACATCGCTGCCCGGCATGACGCCTTTGAGCAGACGCCCCGATCCGCCAGGCAGGTCAGGCAATTCACCGATGGACTCCAACTCTTCCGCGCGTTCTTTCGCTGCCGGATAGCCGGGCATCAGTACCGTGGCATCGATACCGCGCCGGCGCAGCGCACCTGCCAGCGAGGTGATCACATCGGCAAGCCCGCCGGTTTTAACAAGTGGAACAGCTTCTGAAGTAACGAGCAGAACACGAGCATTCAAGCTGATGGCTCCCTGATGGATGGATGAGGATGCATTTCCGGATAACGAGACGAGCAGGCGTGCGCTTGTTCTGCGAGTCGTTGACACGTGCGCAGACGACACGCTTTGCAGCGTGCCGCTGATGGAAGATGCCGAGTGCGATAACAATAAGGCGCGGCAGGCCGCTGTCTATTGCGTAAAATCAACTTGGCGAACTTGCCGAGCCAAGCATCATTGATGCATCGGCTTCGTTCGATCCAGATTGCGTCCCTGCGTCAGAACATCGGCAACTACCTAAGCGAATTGCCGGCATACAATGCCGAACGCAAGGCGGCATCGCGGGTCAGAGAACGAATACTGCGGCAAAACGAACTCATCCACTGCACTCACCTCGGGAAGGCCATGAATCAGCCCATACTGCACGACAATGCCGACGCACGGCGCTATGAACTGATCGCCGACGGGAATGTCGTCGGATTTGCGCAATACATGGTGGACGGCGATACGGTGACGATCGTCCATACCGAAATCCTGCCGCAACATGAAGGCAAGGGCTATGGATCGGCGCTGGCCCGGCAAACGCTGGAGCAGGTGAGAGCGACGAACAGGAATGTGATGCCGGCATGCGAATTCATCGCATCCTATATCGACCGGCATGCGGAATATGAAGATCTGGTAGCGGACCGGCGCTGACAGGCATGCATTGCTGCGTATGCCGGCATCTACGAATCCTTACTGCATTCGTCCCGGTTCACCTTCCAGGATCAGCTGGTACATGCCATCCTCGTCCGGGCCGAAATACGCCCTGGCCAGATAAAAAGTCTGGCTGTTGACAGGAAACGGCTCCGCCACAGGCGGCATATGCGGCAGTTCATAGATACCGAATTCGGTACGTTCTCCATTGGCGTTTTCGTGAATGACTTGTACTTTCATTGCGTTGTCCCGGTGATGGATAACCTACAGATAGAGTCGCCATCGGCCCGACAGTTTCAAACACTATCACCTGGATTTTTTCGAACTATTCGACCGGCACTGTCTCCCAGGCATTGAGCTCGCGCTGAATTTGCGCCTGACGGTAGGAACGGCCGCCCAGCCACAAGCATAGGGCGATCACGACCGCAACCAGTTGCCCGGCAGCGAGCCACAACACTGAATGCGAAAGAAAGGGCGCGATCACGCCGGCAACCAGCGCGGCCAGCATGGTCTGCGTGAATGACTGGCAAGAAGCGATCAGTCCGCGTATGTCCGGAAACAGATCCAGTACCAGCAACGTAACGCCGGGCGCAACGACCGACATGCCGAAGGCATAAAAGAACAGCGGCGCGACCGACCATGGCAGTGCAGGAGGAAAGAATGCGTGGTACGCGACATTGAACAGCCCGGAGCCGATCAGAAAACAGAAGCCAAGTATCACCTGCCTGGGAACCGTGATGCTGCCGGCCAACCGGTTCACCGTAAACGCGCCGAGGAAGATGCCTGCCACGGTAGGAACGAACTGCCAGCCGAACTGGTCAGGGCCGAGCCCGAGATGCTCGGTGATGAACGCCGGCGCGGCCGCCACATACAAGAACAGCCCCGCAAAATTGAAGGCGACGGTACCGGCCTTCAGATGAAACAATGGCGAGCCGAATACGCGCCGGTAGCTGCTCCACAGCGCCTGCGGGCTGAAAATCTGACGCTTGTCGACCGGCAGCGTTTCCGGCAGGCGCTTATAGCAAAACCAGATCAGCAGCACGGTATAGAGAAACAGGAACAGAAAGATCGCGCGCCAGTCACGGATCTTGACAATCCAGCCGCCCAGGATAGGCGCAATCGCAGGCGCTACCGAAAAGATCATCGTCACCAGCGATAGCAGGCGTGCCGCCGGCGCGCCGGAATACAGGTCGCGGATGATGGCGCGCCCGATCACCACGCCCGCGCCGGCCGATACGCCTTGCAGGATGCGGAAGGCCCACAGGTATTCGATGCTGTGCACGGCCGCGCAGCCGAGCGATGCGACGCAAAACACGGCCAGCGATCCAAGGATGATGTTGCGGCGGCCGAAGGCATCGGACAGCGCGCCATGCCAGAGAATCATGACCGCGAATGAAAACATGTACGCGGTCAGGGTTTGCTGCACTTCAATCGCGGTCGTCTGCAGGCTCGCCTGTATGCTCGGAAATGCTGGCAGGTAGGTATCGACCGAAAATGGCCCGAGCATCGCGAGCGCGGCCAGCAGCAAGGCCAATCCGCGTTCGTTTGCGGGTCTGGAACCGGATGTTTCGACAGTGGCTGGAGCAGCGACGGCAGGCTGGGATTCTGTTTTTCTCATCGCGGATGGTGTAGTTCGGCGTACTGCTGCTGCGGCGCGCGTTATTCTGGTCCGACTTTGCCGGCCGCTATTGGTTCAGCCAGGAGTCAGTCGCATCAATGCATCAAGCCTGCCCGCGCCGGTTTATTCCCGGTCCACCCAATTCACGCGAGCAAACTTGTTGTGAAACACTTCAGGCATCGCCACGACACGGGTGTCCTGATAATTGAAGAACACGAATCCCGACTTGGCCATCGCGATCAGCGCATTATCGCGCGGCCGGGTGATGCGGAATATGATGTCGCCGCCGTATTTGTTGAAGTCCATGACACCGACTTCAAACAGCAGCTGATCGCGCGCATGCGCTTCCGTGCGGTAAGTCGTCGCGAGATCGGTGACGATGATGCCGACACGGTCTTCCTGTGTTTCTTCAATGCCGAAGTCGTACAGAAAACGGGCGCGCGCTTCGGAAATCATGGAAATCATCGAGTCATTGCCCAGATGATTGGCGCCGTTGATATCGGTGACGCGGACGGTGAGGTGGGTGGAATAGTAAAACTGGTGTTCGGGGAACTCTAGCGTGAGGCGGGCCATGACAACATTTCTATGAACGGGAAACGGCCGCAAGGCGCGACCACAGGGCGTGTCGGCGAAGACACGCCCGCAATTTTACCCGTTCGACGAATTGCCGGCCCGCCATATCGGAACCGACCGCGCTTATCGATTCGTTGCGCCTTGCGCTTCACCCATCTTCTGTTGCGTGCTGGCGGCGGACTTGTCCGGGGCCGGCGCGACCGGTTTCTTGCCGGCGTCGGCCAGCAATTCCTTGCACGGTGGATCCTGGCCCGGACCGGGGTTGATCAGTGCCAGCAATGCCGCCACCGGGGCGGCGATGGTCCCGAGCGCAATAGCCGCTCCTGCCTTCAGCGCAACGACGCCCTTGTCGATGCCGAGATCCGGCTTCTTGAACGTGCCCTCGACATGCAATGGAGAACGCAGGGAAATGATGCGTATGCCCTTGCTCTCGGGCCATATCTTCAGATTCATCTCTTCGCTCGCGAAGTTGATGTGGCCGTCGACGAGTATCGTCGCATCCTGGGTATCGACGACGAAGGTGCGCGTTTGCATCAAGCCATCCTTGACGCCGAAATCGGCAGCCATGCAATTGAGTTGCACCTGGCGGTCGCCGAACAGCTTGGCAACTACCGCGCTGCCGATATTGAGTCCCATCGCTTCCAGGATGAATTTGCTGATGCTGCCTTGTGTAATCAGCGATTTGATTTCGCCGTTGGAGGATCCGAGCAATGCGGCGACCGAATTGCCTGCCGCAGTCAATTGCGCATTGCCATTGATTTCACCGAAACTGGCTTGCATCGATTCGACGTCGGGAAACATTTGCTTGAGCTTGAGACCGCGCGCGGTAACCTTCATGCGGGCGTTGGCCGGATCCTTGCGACCATCGATACTGATGTCGGTCGTAATCCTGCCTCCGGCGACGCCAAAATTGAGCGGTGCCAGCGTCAGTACGCCATTCTTCATGTCGATCTTGGTATGCAGGTTGTCGAGCGGTACGCTCTTGGCCCTGACGATCTTGCGACCGGTGAATTTGACATCCACATCCATCTTGTCCCAGCGCTCGGTCTTGAACGGCGATACCGGCAATACCTTGTCGGGAGGCTGCTTGACGTCGGAGGCATTCTTTCGCGGACCGCTCTCGTCGCCGGTCCCGATCAGGGCACCCAGATCGCCAAGGTCAAGATGGTTGGACATCACGTCGCCGACAAGCAACGGGCGCGGTTTCTGCTGCCGGTATTCCAGTGTGCCGCCGATATCGCTGGAACCGACTTTGCCCTTGAACTTTTCATAACGTAAATGTATTGCCCCTGGCGTCAGGTTACCGACAACCCGGCCTTCGGTGGAAAACTTTGGTGTGGTGGGCAACAGGACACCGCTCAGCGGAAACAGGTCGGCCATGCTGGCGCCGAGTATTTTGAGATCCAGGTCCAAGGCGCTCAGGTGCGCCGGTTCGGTCAGCGTACCATTGGCGATGATCGTGGTTTCTCCCACCTTGAGCAGCGCCTCCACCGGAAATTTGACATTCTTTTCCTGCAGCGACAGCAAGCTGCCTGTCTTGCCGCTGCCGCTGAGTTTTTCATTGTTGAATTTGCCTGCAGCCTTGAAACTCATGCTGCTATCTTCTTCGGTGTCGATGCTCACGGTAAGATCGGCTTTCTTGCCGGGGTCTACATAACGCACATTGCCTTCCCGCACCATCAGGTCCTGCACCCTGAACTGCCATTTCGATTCGGTTTCTTCCTTCTTTGGAAAAGTCCAGTTATTGCGGTCGCCCTTGTCATGCTCCAGTACAAGTTTTGCCTGCGAAATCGAAAGCGAATGGAGCACGATAGTCTTGCGCAGTAACGCCAGCAGATTGACGCCGAAATCGACCTGTCCGATACGGGCCATTTCAGGACCAGTAGCCGCCCAGTCGGGATTGCCCAGCACCACGTCCTTGGCTTGGAAATGCGGCCATGGTACGAAGCGCTTCCATCCCTGCTGCTGATGCAGCGGTCTGGTCCAGCTCAGCGAGAGATCGCCGTTGATGGCAAACGAGCGTTCCGTCGCTGCGCTGACACGCTCGTTGATCCAGGGCTTGGCCCGGTTCAGGTCAGCGGTGGAAAGGATGACCAGCGCCAGGATCAATAGGCCGATAAGGCCGGCGATCGTTCCCAGCACAAGTTTCATTGCGCGTTTCATATCGATATGATCAATGCGACAACGGCTAGTTCGACTGAAACGTTTTGAGATGACAAATTATGCGTACATCAAGCTTGGCCGACAGTAAGCTGATCTTTACCGCAAAGGCGGTATGCAATGGTATCGATGGGGATAGCATCCCTTGCGCGGCGATGGTAATGGAGTTCGGATTCCCCCCAAACATTATTGTGTCCAAAAAAGACACTTTCTTTAAGCTGGCTGGTTATCCGAACCGGCGCGGCGCGCCCTATCTGGACATCGGTGTGATCGGGCCGAACGCCCGTTAGTCGTACTGATTGATTGCAAACCTGAATTGGCGGGATCGCTCTGAAGAACGGTCCCGCTGCCGTTTACGCCAGCAATACCGACACCAGATCGCGCCGGGATTCTTCGACGCTCTTGTCGAAGCGCAGCGCCGACTCGACATGGTCGAGATGATCGAGGATGAGTTTGACCGCGCGTTCGGTCTTGCCGGCTTTCGCCGCTTCAAGGAATTCGCGGTGCTCGTCGGAGGAGCAGACCGCGTCCATGTCGGACTGATACAGCATGGTGATCAGCGAACTGCGCGCCACCAGTTCCTGCAGAATTTCGACCAGCACCTGATTGCCGACAATCTGCGCCATCAGCACATGGAAGTCGCCCAGTAGCTGGGAACGCACCTTGGAGTCTTGTCCGGAAATGGCGGCACGCTCGGCCTTGAGGTGTTTGTCCAGCATCTTGTAGTCGGCCGGGCGCGCTTTGGCGACAAACTCGCGGGCCAGCGCCGCTTCCAGAATGCGGCGCGTAGCGAAAATTTCACGCGCCTCGGTTTCGGTCGGCTGGCTGACGAAGGCGCCGCGATCGGGAATGATATCGATCAGCTTGTCCTTGGACAGCGTCAACAGCGCCGCGCGGATCTTGGTCCGGCTGACCGAATACAGGCGCGACAGCGCTTCTTCCCGCAACTTTGTCCCCGGCGGCAACTGGCGCGCGGCGATCGCTGCGGCGATGTCTTCCGCGATTTCATTGGCGCTTTTCGCTGCAGCGGGTTCTTCTTTAAGTGGCTTTGGCATAACTAGGCATAACGGGTGTCGGGGAATGCGCGCAACGCGCAGCTTAACATGACGGCAACAGTCGAAGTCACTCGATGACCGATTGGCACAACTGCCACCAGCATCAGGCTCGAATGCCATGTCAAAGTGTGATTAATAGGTACTATAGCAGCAGGATTGCTGCAGCACGGCATCTGCGCCAAATCTTTTTGTATACAATCTTTGAATACGATATTATACTTCCCATGTACCGGAATACCCTGTTCCAGGGACGGATAAAGGAAACCGCATGAAGGAGACTCCATGAACCAGGCAGGCAGCAAGGGCGCAACGATCATGCGCTGGGCCGATGAGCTGGCGGGTCACAGCGAAGCACAAGACATGCTGACCCGCACCTATCTAACCGCCGCGCACGCCGGGGCCGCCGAGCAGCTGGGCCAGTGGATGCGCGAGGCCGGGATGAGCGTGCGCCGCGACGCCGCCGGCAATGTGATCGGCCGCTATGAAGGACAAACCGCCGACGCACCGGCCCTGCTCACGGGTTCGCATTTCGATACCGTGCGCGATGCCGGCAAATACGACGGCAATCTCGGCATCCTTCTTCCGATTGCCTGCATTGCGGAATGGAACCGGCAGGGCAAGCGCTTTCCGTTCGCGATCGAAGTGATCGGTTTCGCCGAGGAAGAGGGGGTGCGCTTCAAAGCTACGCTGCTGGGCAGCCGCGCGATCGCCGGCACTTTCGATACCTCGGTGCTGGACAAGATCGATGACCAGGGAAAAAGCATGCGCCAGGTCATGCATGCAGCCGGCTTCAATCCGGAGCAGCTGGCGCGCGCCGCCTATCCGCGCGAGAACGTCCTGGCCTTTGTCGAAGTTCATATCGAACAGGGTCCGGTGCTGCTCGACGCCAACCTGCCGCTCGGCGTGGTGACCGCGATCTCCGGTGCAACGCGCTTCCAGGTCCAGGCGACCGGACTCGCCGGACACGCCGGCACGGTACCGATGACGCTGCGCCGCGATGCGGCAATGACCGCGGCGGAAATCGGCCTGTATATCGAAAAACGCTGTTCCGGTATCGCCGGCCTCGTCGGTACGGTGGGGCAACTCAACGTCCCCAACGGCGCAGCCAATGTGGTGCCGGGCAAGGCAGTGTTCACGATTGATATCCGCGCCGAAACCGACGAAGTGCGTGAAGCAGCCGTTGCGGATGTGCTTAACGCGATGCAGGAAATCGCCGCGCGCCGCAGCGTCAGCCTCGATATCAACAAAACCCATGAGGCGCGTAGCGTGCCGTGCGCCGGCTGGCTGCAGCGGCAACTGGGCGCCGCGATCGGCAATACCGACATGGCGGTGTGTCATCTGCCCTCCGGCGCCGGACATGACGCAATGGCGCTGGCTGCGATCACCGATGTCGCAATGCTGTTCGTCCGTTGCGGCAACGGCGGCATCAGCCACCATCCGGATGAAATCATGACGGTCGACGATGCGGACATCGCGGCGCAAGCGTTCGGCGATTTTGTCGAACACTTTACGCACCAGCACTGACAGAAAAGGCAATGCTTCACGTAATTCATTTATCCATCTAGCAAGCGAACAAGACGGTACACAACATGACTACAACTACTCTTATCGACGGCTTCAATCTGACCGCAGAACAGGTTGTCGCAGTGGCGCGCAACACGCAGGTGCAGGTCGGACTCGCGCAGTCCTCGCGCGATGCATTGAAGCAGAGCCGCGACTTCATCGAATCGACCTGGATGCATGACGAAGCGCCGATGATGTACAGCTTCAACACCGGCGTGGGCCTGCTGAAGGATACCCGCATCAAGGTCGAGCACATCGGCCTGTTCCAGACCCAGATGATCAAGGCGCATGCAGCCGGCATGGGCGAGCCCTTTTCCGAGGAAGTCAGCCGCGCGACCATGCTGCTGCGCGCCAATGCGTTTGCCAGCAATTATTCGGCGCCGCGCGTAGAAGTGGTCGATCGCCTGCTGGCCTTCATCAACGCTGGCATCCATCCGATCATGCCGCAGAAGGGTTCGGTCGGCGCATCGGGCGACTTGGCCCCGCTCGCTTATCTGGCGGCAGCGATAGCAGGCTTTGAAGAAGCCGAAGTGATGTACCAGGGCAAGCGCATGAGCGCACCGCAAGCAATCACCGAATCCGGCGTCGGACCGGTCGAGTTCGAGCTGAAGGCCAAGGATGCGTCGGCGCTGATCAACGGCTGTACCGTGTCGCTGGCGGTCGCCGTACTCGCCGCGCACGACGCGCGCAACCTGCTGTCGGACGCCTGCCTGTCGCTCGGCCTGACATTGGAAGCGATGCGCGCCGAAATGGCGGGCTTCGACGAGCGTATTCATCTCGCGCGTCCGCACGCAGGCCAGATCAAGACCGCGGCGATCATCCGCAATCTGCTCAAGGGCTCGACCCGCACCACGCATGAAGCGCGCGCGATCCAGTTCCCGGACGAATTGCGCCGTACCGACATCGCCTATACGCCGCGCATCCAGGATGTGTATTCGCTGCGCTGTGCGCCGCAAGTCTATGGCCCGGTATTCGATGCGCTCGACTATATCGACACCATCGTCACGCGCGAAATCAATTCAGCCACCGACAATCCGCTGATCTTTTCAAAAGACGGCGGCGGCTTCGAAATCATTTCCGGCGGAAACTTCCACGGCCAGTACCTGGCACAGGCGATGGACCTGCTCGCGATGGCAGTGACCGACCTCGGCAGCATCGTCGAGCGCCGCATTGCGCGCCTGATCGACCCGACCCTGTCGTGGGGCTTGCCGCGCAACCTGATGACCGGCATCCGCGGCGTCAACACCGGTTATCCGGTGGTGCAATGCTCGATGAGTTCACTGGTGATGGAAAACCGCACGCTCTGCATGCCGGGCAGCGTCGACAGCATCCCGTCCAAGGGCAATAGCGAAGACCATATCTCCAACTCGACCTGGTGCGCGCGCAAGGCTGCGACCGTGATCGAAAACACCCAGTACATCGTCGGCGTCGAAATGCTGCTGGCCGCGCAGGGATTGACCATGACCGAATCGCTGCTGCCCGGCTTCGTACTCGGCCAGGGTACGCAGGCCGCCTACGATGAAGTGCGGCGCCAGATTCCGGCCTGCCTCGATGGAGATCGCTGGTTCCACAATGACGTCGAGGTCGCGCGCTCGTTTGTTACCACCGGCTCGGTGCGCGCGGCGGTGGAGAAAAAGTTCGGCAAATTTGTCTGATTTTGTCTGACTAGCGTACCTGCCCTTGAGAGGCGCACCGGCAAATCACGGTGCGCCTCTTTTTTTGCAATGTGGACAAGCTCTGCGAGGCAACGTCGGTGACGAAAAACACTGTGCCATTCTTATCCGCACTTCGATCCGAACCTGCACCATGGATTGCCGCATGGGGTGTGCTCGCGCTGGCCGGCACACTGCTGCTCTGTCGCATCGAACTCAATGCAATACGGCTGGGCTTTGAAACCGACAGCCGCATTGCACATCGTCTGCTGACGCAGCGCACGGTTCAGCATGACGCAATACTGGCTACGCTGGAAGCAAGCAACGGCACCGATGCGCATGGCTGCGCCGCGTCGGCATACAAGCAAGTCGCCATCATCTACCCGCAAGTCCTGTCAGCCACCTGCAGACCTACCAGCGAACACCACCTCGACCGGCTTGCCGAATCGGAAGATCTGTCGCGCCTGCATCACCGCGCCACCGTCGACAGCCGCGATTTCGCGCAGGGCCGCTATTGGCTGGTGCTTGCCGGCGCCACGCGAACCTGGGCGCTGCACATCGATATCCGCAAAATGATCCCGCGCGGCGAATGGCCCGCTGCGCCTTTGCATATCGACCTGCATTCCGACGCGCAGACACTGGCGCTGCAGCAAACCGGCAATACCGAAGGACTCTGGAATCTGAAGTTTGAAAAACATTTGTCGTCCGACACGCAGCCCTTCGATCTGCGCATACGGCGCAGCTTGCAGTGGGGCGACCTGCCCTGGTTAAAGGCCGGAATCTGGCTGCTCATGCTGAGCGTTGCATTCATCATCGCTGCCAACGTGCGGCGGCAGGTGGTCGGACGCAGCCGCGCCGAAGGCTTGCTGCGGCTGCGCCGCGCGGAGCGGCTCAATACCATGGGCGAACTGGCAGCAGGCGTCGCACATGAACTCAACCAGCCGCTGACGGCAATCCTCGCGAATTGCCAGGCAGCACGCCGCCTGCTGGATCAGCCGCAAACCGATGCCGCCGTTTTACGCGAAGCACTCAGTCGTGCGGTGGAACAGGCGCGCCGTGCCAGCACCGTGGTCAACCGCTTTCGCACTGCGCTTGAGCATCCCAATGCGCCCGGCGAGGTGCGTCCGGTGGTGCTCGCCACGGCCGTCGATCGCGTGCTGCATTTGCTGGAGCCGGAAATCCGGCAGCGTCAGGTCACGGTAAAAAGAAGCGAAACACCACAACCGCTGCTCGTGCTCGCAGACCCGGTTGCACTCGACCAAATATTGCACAACCTGCTGCTCAATGCCCTGCAGGCGATGGAAGCGGTCGCCTCTACCTCGCGTGTTCTGCATATCGACATTGCCCGCGACGGAGCGCATGCGGTGCTCAAGGTGGCAGACTCCGGTCCCGGCATTCAGCCACATCAGCTGCCGCAGCTGTTCGATCCCTTTTTCACGACCAAGCCGGCCGGTCTGGGCCTTGGTCTTACTTTATGCGAACGCCTGATCGAGAGCATGGGCGGGCGCATCGCCGGATCCAACCGCGCGACAGGCGGTGCCGAATTTATGGTCGTTCTGGTCCACGCTGCTACGGAGGCTGCGAAATGAATACTGTCCTTCCCCTGGTCCACCTGGTCGATGACGACGACGCGGTCAGGCAAGGCCTGGCCTTGCTGCTGTCGACGGTAGGCATGCAGGTACGCACCTATGCCGACCCGGAGCAATTTCTGCGTGCATTCGACCCAGCGCAGGCGGGCATCATCCTGCTCGATGTACGCATGCCGGGCGGCAGCGGCATGGGATTGCTCGACCGGCTGGGCGCGATGAACATTTCGCAACCGGTGATCATTCTGACCGGGCACGGCACGGTCGATCTTTGCCGCCGCGCATTCAAGGCGGGCGCGACAGAGTTTTTAGAAAAACCGGTCGATGACGAAGTATTGATCGATACGCTGCAACGCGCATTGACAGAACATCTGCTGAACAAGGGCCGCAAGGAAGCCGAACGGACGGCGCGCGAACGCTATCTGCGGCTTTCCGCACGCGAACGCGAAGTGCTGGAATTGCTGGTAGCCGGCATGACCAACCGCGAGATCGGTCATGCGCTCGACCTGTCGCCGCGTACGGTGGAAGTGCATCGCGCCCATCTGGTGGAAAAGCTGGAAACGGAGACCCTGGCGCAGTTGATCCGGCAATACGCGCCGCTGGTTGATGCACCGCATGAATTGCAGTGATGCATAACATACGTAGATCTCCTTAGTGCATCGCGGAGCTTTCCGGATTGGCGCTCATGCGCGCGTTCGATAAGCTGGCGGAACGGTTCGCATGAACCGCTTGCCAACCCGATCAATGGAGAAATCGATGAATTTTGCCAGCAAGACGCTTTGCGTTGTCCTGCTTTCCGCCGCCGCAGCTACAGCTTCGGCGCAAGTCCGTACCGAGCGCAACATCAGCCTGAATCTTGCCAATCAACTCGCTGCGGCGGGCGTCGCCGCCTGTGCGGAAAAAGGCTATGCAGTCGCGGTCACCGTGGTCGATCGCAGCGGGCAGGTCAAAGCCATGCACCGCGCGGACAATGCCGGCCCGCATACACTTGGATCGAGCCAGCAAAAAGCCTTTACCTCGGCATCGGCGAAGGGCTCGACATTGGCGATGATGGAAACCGCGCAAAAGAATCCGGGCGCGGCGAACCTGGTCTACTTGCCGGGCTTTTTGCTGCTGGGCGGGGGATTGCCGGTCAAGTCGGGCGATGACGTGATCGGCGGGATCGGCATCGGCGGCGCGCCCGGCGGCCATCTCGACGATCAGTGCGCACAGGCGGCGCTGGAAAAAGTGAAGGATCAGTTGAAGTAATGGTATTAGCCAGGCGGCCGGCGCGACAAGCGCCGGCCGCATCGCTTTTTAGAACCGGTGCCGTACGCCGATACCGAAGCTGGCCGCCCGGCTCGCGCCGGTGATCTTGTCCGACATCAGCACCGTATACAGATCGGTACGTTTCGACATCAGATAGTCGTAGCCCACTGACAACGTGTCGCGCTTGATATCGCTGCCGATCAGGCTGCCGTCGCGTTTGGTGTTGGCATAGCCAAGCAATACCGAACCCTGCCCGAGCGGCGCGCTCATGCCGAGGCTGAAGGTCTTGCCTTTCATACTTAGGGCCGTGGCCGTATCGTTATCATTGACCTGGTAGGTGGCGAACAGCTTGGCGACGTTGAAGTTGTAGCTCGCGCCGGCAAAATAGGCTTTTTGCCGCGTGATCGCACGGTAATTGACCGGCGCCGCAGTCGGATCGATCAGCGCGCCGCCGGCATTCGGGTTGCTGACTTCGGCGTCGTGATAATAGGCGCTCAAGCCGAGCGGTCCCTTGGAGTACAACAGGTTCAGCGCGATGTTGTTGGTGCCGGTACGGCCGGCCACTTCGCCGAACTGGTAATGCAGGTTGGCGCGCAAGCCATTCAGGTCCGGCGTCGAGTAAATGATTTCATTGCTCCAGCCGCTGTCGGAAGCGTTTGCCGCGATCCAGCTGCGTGCGCCGAAGGCGCCGGAGGGTACATACGTGTGGACCACCAGGGGCGAGAACGTGAACGAATCGCCGAACGGATTGAACAGCACCGCAGGCAGGAAACTGGGCGCCAGTCCACGGCCAAACTGGATCTTGCCGAAGGAGCCCGACAAGCCGACATTGGCATCGCGTGAAAACAGGTTGTCGCCGCCGAAGCGTCCCGAGGTACCGGTATCGGCCTGGTAAAAGCCGTTCAGCGCGAAATCCGCTTTCAAGCCGCCGCCCAGGTCTTCGCTTCCCTTGAAGCCGAAGTAGGACGTGGTCATGCCGCCGCTGTTGACGACCGCGCGGCGTGCAGTATCGCCGCTGTTTTTCAGCGATCCGGCAAACACGTCCACCGCGCCCTGCACGGTAATGCTGGTTTGCGCGAAAGCGCCCTGCGCGGCCAGGATGGCGATGGCGGCAGCAAGTACTGGGTATTTCTTCATGATGTCTCCTCCCTAGTTAAGTGATGTATGGCGGCGCATGTTGTCCTGCGCTTTTGTTGATTGATGGACTTACTACTGCATCTCAAGTTTTCGTGTAGGGTCCCCTCCCCCTTGCAGGGGCGCCCGGCGTAGGGGGAGGGCTAGGGTAGGGGTAGAGTGGTCGAGCCAATGCAGTTAATGAAACGAGCACCCTACCCCCATCCCAACCTTCCCCCTTGCAGGGGGAAGGGGCCGTTCAGCGAAAGCTTTTAACGCAGTAGGACTAACTATCGGCCTGCCTATTGCACCGCGTCGGCGAGTCGAAAACCGCCGATACGGATGATCTGTTCTATGCATTCGCTGGCTTCGGCGCTGCGCTCGTTATCGAGACGGCGCGCAAAGTTCTGCAAAATGCTTTCGCGGTTATGGCCTTTGACGGCGATAACAAAAGGAAAGCCGAACTTGTCGTTGTAGCGCTGGTTAAGATCCTGCAGCTGCGCAAATTCTTCGGCGCTGCACTGATCCAGACCGGCGCCCTTTTGCTCGCGCGTCGATTCTTCGGTCAGTTCGCCGCGCACCGCGGCCTTGCCGGCAAGTTCCGGGTGGGCGCGGATCAGTTGCAGCCGCTCGGCTTCACTGGCACTGCGCACAGCTTCCGCCATTGCATCATGCAATTGCTGCACGCTGGCAAAAGGCCGGTTGCCCGCCGCGCGTTCGGCGACCCAAGGCGAGTGTTCAAAGATTGCGCCAAGCGCCGCAGTAAAGTCAGCGGCCGTCATGGCATTGAGGCTATCGAGAGAAAAAGTCTTGGTAGTCATGTCGGTTGATACGGGTGAGTGTTGATCCAGTGATTGGCGATATCGATGCGGCGGCAAATCCATACCTTGTCGTGCGACTGCACATAATCGAGGAAGCGCTGCAGGGCGCGGAAGCGTCCGGGACGGCCGAGCAGGCGGCAGTGCATGCCGATCGACAGCATCTTCGGCCGGTCCTGCCCTTGCGGATCGCCTTCCGCATACAGCACATCGAAGCTGTCCTTCAGGTACTGGAAGAACTGTTCGCCGGTATTGAAACCCTGCGGGGTCGCAAAACGCATATCGTTGCTATCCAGCGTGTACGGCACCACCAGATGCGGTTTGCGCTGGCCGCCCGCAATCTCCACCTCTGTCCAGAACGGCAGATCGTCGCCGTAGTAATCCGAGTCATAGGTGAAGCCGCCCTGCTCGACCACGAGCTTGCGGGTATTGGGTGAATCGCGACCGGTGTACCAGCCCAGCGGCGCGCTGCCGGTCAACTCGCGCTGGATATCGATCGCGATGCGCATATGCTCGCGCTCGGTGGCTTCATCCAGGTTCTGGTAGTGGATCCAGCGCCAGCCGTGGCTGGCAATTTCATGATCGAGTTCGACGAATGCCTGCGTCAATTCGCGATGGCGCTGCAAGGCCATCGCGACGCCGAACACAGTCAGCGGCAGCTTGCGCTGCTCGAACTCGCGCAGGATGCGCCAGACCCCGGCGCGCGAACCGTATTCATAGATCGATTCCATCGACAGGTGGCGCGCTTCGAATGCGGCCGCGCCGATGATCTCGGACAGGAATTGCTCGGACGCCTTGTCACCATGCAGCAAGCAGTTCTCGCCGCCCTCTTCGTAATTCAAGACAAACTGCACGGCGATGCGCGCCTGGCCCGGCCAGCGTGCATGGGGAAGCTGCCGGCCGTAGCCGACGAGGTCGCGTGGATATGCGTTTTCTTTCTGCATGGTGATAGGAGAAAAGTGAGTTATTCGCTACCGTGGGTGTTGGCCTTGGCTGCAGCCTCGGCCTGGTCCTGGGAAGCGATGCCATTGAAAAACAGGTTGAGCACGACCGCGACGATGGCGGCCAGCAGGATCCCGCTATGCAGCAGCGGCGACAATGCCTTCGGCATATGCTGTGCAAATTTGTCGGCCACCAGCGGCAGCATGCCGAAACCGATCGAGATCGCAACGATGAACAGGTTGTTGCGGTTGCTCTTGTAGTCGACGCTCGACAGAATGCGAATCCCGGTTGCGGCGACCATGCCGAACATCACGAGACCGGCGCCGCCGAGCACGAATGCCGGCACCGCTTCGGCTGCCTGGGCAATCTTGGGAATAACGCCCATGATGATCAGGATGATGCCGGCGGCAACGCAGACCCAGCGGCTCTTGACGCCGGTGACGCCGACCAGCCCGACGTTCTGCGAGAACGAGGTGTAGGGGAAGGTATTGAAGATGCCGCCGATGACCGTGCCCAGGCCGTCGACGCGCAGGCCGCGGCTGATGTCGTCCTTGCGGATTTCCTTGCCGGTCAGATCGCCGAGCGCGAGGAACATGCCGGTCGATTCGATCATCACCACCAGCATGACCAGCGTCATGGTCAGGATCGCGACCACATCGAAGGTCGGCATGCCGAACTGGAATGGCGTAACGAGCGCAAAGCTCTTTGCCGCCGCGACTTTCTCAAAATCGACCTTGCCCAGGAAATAGGCAAGCGTGGTACCCGCAACGATCCCGGTCAGCACCGAAATATTGGCGAGAAAGCCTTTTCCGTATTTCGCGACCAGCAGGATCACCACCAGCACGAACATGGCGATGCCAAGATTGTCGAGCGCCGCATACTGGGGATTGGGAATCATCGGTGCCGGTCCCGCGGGCAACGCGGTCCCTGCTTCCTTGGCTGCGGCAACCAGCTGGAGGAACGCCGGGTCGGGAATGGTCGCCATATTCGGCGTACCGCCCATCGCCCAGTTGACGCCGACTCGCATCAGCGAAATGCCGATTACCGCGATGATGGTCCCGGTCACGACCGGAGGGAACAACGCCAGCACGCGGCTGACAAAGGGCGCGATCAGCATGGAAATGACCCCGGCCCCGATCACCGCGCCAAATATCCCGGTAATGCCGAGTGTCGGATCGGCGGCCATTGCCAGCATGGGACTGACCGACGCAAAGGTCACGCCCATCATGACCGGCAGGCGGATTCCGAACAGCTTGCCTATGCCCAGCGATTGAATCAAGGTCACCAGGCCGCAGCAAAACAAGTCGGCGCTGATCAATGCGGCCACCTGCTCGGGCTGCAGCTTGAGCGCGCGGCCAATGATCAGCGGCACCGCGATGGCGCCGGCATACATCACCAGCACGTGTTGCAGGCCTAGCGTGGCAAGCTTGCCCGCCGGTAGCCGTTCATCGACCGCGTTGCCGTCGGCCGGAATGGAAGAGGTTGTCGAAGCCGCCGGGCCGGATGCCGCGGCAGTGTGGGATATGCTCATGTCTTCTCCAAAACTGGGATGGTGTGAATGGTGATGTTGTTATTATTGGTTTTATCGGCACCTGCCTTGTTATGCGTCCGGCTTGCCTAGGGCCGCACGCAGATCGAATCGCCTGTCGGGACGCTTGAGCATCCGGCAGGCGCATTGCTCCAGATGGCGCGCCATTTCATGTTGCGCGCCTTGCTGATCCTTTTTTTCCAGCGCATCGACGACGGCAAGATGCTCGTCGAATGAGCAGGGTTGCTGGCCGGTGGTCTCGGTCGTCGAAATCAGTAGCGTGGTCCGGGAGACCAGGCGCCGCAGCATATCGACCAGCAGCAGGTTGCCGCCGAGCTTGGCCAGCTCGATATGGAAATCGGCGGACAGCCGTATCCATAACGGGCGGTTGCCTTGCATGTAGGCATCGCGTTCATCGTCGATCATCCGGCGCAGGCGGGCGAAATCCGCTGCCGTTGCGCTCTGCGCGACCTTTTGCATGACCAGTTGCTCCAGCGTCTGGCGCAACTCGAACATATCCTGCGCTTCCTGCTCGGTGGGGCTGGCGATATAAGCGCCGCGGTTCGGTTCCAGATCGACCAGGCCATCGGCCGCCAGCTTGATCAACACCTTGCGCACGTTATGGCGTGCCAGGTCGTAGATTTCACTCAATGCCTGCTCGGTCAGCTTGGTGCCGGCGGGCAACCTGTGCTCCATGATCGCGTCATAGATCTCGAAGTACATTCGTTCTTCGGGCGCAAGGCGCGATTCTTGCGGCTGAGCTAGGGTATTTATAAGTTTGGGACGTGCAGCCATGGGTCTCTCGTGTGGCGGTAAATTGCTACGATTGATGGCAGTTTTGCTACGGTTGCCACCGGTTGCATATTGAATGTTGACGAGGATGCCAACGGCCCATAGAATTGTCAACAATTTGTTAGCGTTTTTGTTCAATCTCTCGAGCAGCTGCAGTCACCCGTCGCGGCGGCACCTCATGCTCAGCACTGGCGTCAATTCCTGTTTCGCCAGGTTTTATCCAATATATTCATGGAGTTATGATGAGTCGTCTGACTACACACGTGCTCGACACTGCGCATGGCAGGCCGGGGCAAGGTATTACGATCGATCTATTTGAAATTGTCGACAATCGTAGAAATAAATTGTTATCCAAAATTACCAATGCCGATGGCCGCTGCGACGGTCCGCTGCTGGAAGGCAATGCCTTCCGCGCCGGCGTTTATGAACTGGACTTTCATATCGGCGCCTATTTTTCCGGCCTCGGGTTGCAATTGCCCAAACCGTCTTTTCTTGATGTGGTCACGCTGCGCTTCGGCGTTGCTGACGCCACGCAGCACTATCACGTGCCGCTGGTCGCCAGCCCCTGGAGCTATTCGACTTACCGCGGCAGTTAATATCGATCCTGCGCGGAATTTGACAATCAAGAAGGAGACATACTGATGGAAGGTTATTTGCTCGACTGGGCCAACCTGTTGCTGCGCTGGCTGCATGTGATCGTGGCGATTGCGTGGATAGGCTCGTCGTTTTATTTCGTCTGGCTGGACAACAGCCTGAAGGCACCCAAGGACGCGGAATTGAAGGAAAAAGGCGTCGGCGGCGAATTGTGGGCCGTGCATGGCGGTGGCTTCTACAACCCGCAAAAATATCTGGGTGCGCCGCGCAATCTGCCGGAAGACCTGCACTGGTTTTACTGGGAATCGTATAGCACCTGGCTGTCCGGATTCGGACTGTTTTCGGTGCTTTACCTGTTCAATCCCAAGGTCTTCCTGATCGACCCGAACGTCGCCAACCTGACGCCGACCGTGGCCGTCATCCTGGCGCTGGCATTCCTGGGCGTGGGCTGGCTGGTGTACGACGTGCTTTGCCGGGCGCTGCAAAAGAAGGAAGGGCTGCTGGCGGTACTGGTGGTGGCTTATGTGATCATTGCATCGTGGGCGGCATGCAACTTGTTTTCCGGACGCGCCGCTTTCCTGATCATCGGTGCGATGATCGCCACGATCATGAGCGCCAACGTGTTTTTCTGGATCATTCCGGGACAGCGCAAGGTGGTCGCGGCGATGAAGGCCGGCCAGCCGGTCGATCCCATCCATGGTCAGCGTGCCAAGCAACGCAGCGTGCACAACACTTACTTCACGCTGCCGGTGTTGTTTACGATGTTGTCCAACCACTACAACATGACGTACAGCCATCCGCATAATTGGCTGGTGCTGGTGTTGATCATGGTGGCCGGCGTGCTGATCCGCCAGTTCTTCATCCTGCGTCACAAGAGTGTCGTCAATCTGGTTTACCCGCTGGTGGCCGTGGCGATGCTGGCCGGTGTCGTGGCATGGATTGCGCCTAGCAAACCGGCAACGAGCGGGCCTGCAGCCGCTGCCGAAACGCCGGTCGATATGGCGCAAATCAAGCCTGTGATCGACAAGCATTGCATCCAGTGTCACGCGGCCAAGCCCACGTTGATGCCGACCGCGGCCAAGGGCGTGCTGTTCGACCAGCCTGAACAGATCAAGTCGCAAGCACAACTGATCTATCAGCAAGTCGTGATGCAAAAGTCCATGCCGCTCGGGAACATAACCAACATGACCGACGAAGAACGGGCGCTGATCGGGCGCTGGTATCAAGGCGGCGCACAGTAAGTGTAAGCGCTGTGAAAAGTCGGTGACGTGAGGCGGAAATTTTCCGCCTCGATGCAGACAGGGATCTTTCGATCGGCGTTTTGCCGGTACGAGGATCCCTGTTTCTTTTTGTCGGTGCAACGGAGCGTATTCGAGCCTGCAAGCAGGGACGGCAAGTGCGTGGCACAATTCTCTTCAGACAAGCCAACGCATCAGGGGAAAGGGGAAGATACCGTGATCGCACAAGATCAATTGCTGACCCTGTCGGGACAATTCTATGAAGGCATACTCGCTCCCCAAGGTTGGCATCAAGCGATGACGCGCCTGGCCGGCATGACGGGTGCGGAAATGGTGTCGCTTCTGCTATGGGAGCGCAGCCACGACCAGATCATCGTCGGCGAAGCGGTTGGCATGCATCCATCGTTGCGGCTGGAATACGAAACCTACTACCAGTCCATCGATCCGGGCAAGGCATTCGTCGGGCGCACGCGACCCGGCGAGTGGTATCTCGATGAACGCGATTTCGCTTCACGCCTGAAAGACCATTCACCGTTCTACCAGGAGTTCCTGCGGCGTTATCGCATGTCCGGCGTAATGGCCACGCCCATCCTGCGTGACGGGACCGGTACCGATGGCTTGCTGTCGCTGGTCGGACATGGCCGGCGCAGCGATATGGAGGGCATCGCACTACAGCTGACACCGCTGCTGCCGCATCTTCAGCAGGCCGCACGACTGCGATGGAAGCTGATCGAATTGTCGAGCCGGCTTGACCTCGCATCACGCGTGCTCGACCGGGTACGTGCGCCGTTGCTGGTGATGAATGCGGCCGGCAGCGTGAAGCTGGCGAATCGGCTGGGGGAACAATGGCTGTCGGCCTCGGGACGCTTGCCGGGTCACGGCAGCGAAGACAACGATGCGAGAAGCCGCCTGCGCGGCGCGCTGCAAGCCGCGTGCGGCACCGTGAAGCCCAAGCGGGCGGCGGGCGTGCGACTGCAAACGGCGGACGGCGATTTCTGCATCGTCACGACGGTGCCGTTGCCAGCCGACGCCGAAAGCATGTTGCACAGTATCGAGCCGCTGGCGCTGGTGCTGGTGCACGATCCGGCCTGCGCTGCGGTACCGGCGAACGAACTGCTGCGCGAAATATTCCGTCTCAGCCCGGCGGAAATACGCCTGGTGCACATCCTGCTGCGCGGCTCGACCTTGAAGGAAGCTAGCGAGCAGTTGAGCATTTCATTTGAAACCGGACGCAAGCATCTTAAATCGGTCTTCGTGAAAGTCGGCGTGCACCGACAGTCGGATCTGCAAAGGGTGCTCGGCTCGCTCGATCTGGTCTGATGTGAACGGCTACGCCGGATCGCTTTTATCCGCGCGGATCGCCGGCGGGATGCGCCATCCATTTCATGCACAGCCCATGCGATCACCCTGCTTCGGGCATATATCTCAATGCCGTCCGGTCATCGGTGCCCGATCTCGCCCACTCGCTACAGCCGAGAAACCATCCGGTGCCCTGAGTATCCAGCGCCCCGGCATTGCCGCATTCAATCTGCATCAGCGCCACTCCTGAACAATTTACGATTTGACAATTTTCTGCCTTGCTCGGTCTATACTTCCAGTTGCAGTATATTTTTACCAACCTTCGCTGACGCTTACCTCAATGAAAATCAAACTGCAGATCAAGCTGCTGGTCACGGGTGCCGTGTTGCTGCTGGGCGCCTGTGCGTCGACTACGAAACCGGGCGTGGTCGGCGTCACACGCCAGCAGTTATTGCTGGTGCCGGCCGCCACGGTGGAAAGAATGGCCCTGGTCAGTTATGCGCAACAGGCGGAAAAGGCCAAGGCGCAAGGCAAGCTGATCACGTCGGGCGAGGAATACGACAGGTTGCTGCGCATTGCCAATCGCTTGAAGGCGCAGGTCGGCGTGTTCCGGGAAGATACGCGGGACTGGAAATGGCAGTTGATCCTGATCGATGCGCCGGTGCTGAATGCGACTTGCGCGCCCGGCGGCAAGATCACGTTCTACACCGGCATCGTGCGTCAGCTTAAGCTCAGCGACGATGAAATCGCCGCGATCATGGGACATGAATTCGCCCATGCGCTCAGAGAGCACGGCCGCGAGCGCGTCTCGCAGGCGGTCGCGCAAAACGCGATCACCACCGCTGCGCTGGCAGGGGCGCAGAACCGGCAGACGCAAGTCGCGCTTGCCAATCAGTTTGCGCAATACCTGTTTGTCTTGCCGAATTCGCGCCAGAACGAAAGCGAAGCAGATGGCATCGGACTGGAACTCGCTGCGCGCGCCGGTTACGATCCGCGCGCCGCCATCAGCCTGTGGCAAAAGATGGGCCGTGCTTCCGAAGGCAAGAACACCCCCGAGTTTCTGTCGACGCATCCCGCCAACACCACGCGCATCAATGAGATTTCCGCGTTGCTCCCTACCGTGCTGCCGCTGTATGACGCGGCGAAGCAGTAAGCAATGCCTGGCGCCTCCCTTGCGCGATCCCGCGACGCCTGTTTGCCTATCCGGTAGCATGGCGGATGTTGCCATTCCAGATATCAACCTTGTACACCCGGGACTTCAATGAATAATCCGCAGTTGCAACACAAGACCTTCCTGCTCTTGCTGATCGTCGTATCGATTGCATTTGGATGGATACTGCTGCCGTTTTACGGCGCCGTGTTCTGGGCAGCGGTGCTGGCCATTCTGTTTGCGCCGTTCTACAAACAGTTATTGTCCTCCATGCGCGGACGCCGCAATTTGGCGGCGCTGACCACGCTGGTACTGTGTCTGCTGATCGTCATATTTCCCTTGTCGGTCATCACTGCGTCGCTACTGCGCGAAGGAGCAGCGATATACCAGCAGATACGGTCCGGGGAACTGGATTTCGGCGCCTACTTCCAGCAAATCATGGATGCTCTGCCGCCATGGATCGTGAGCTGGCTGGAACGCCTTGGCTTGACCGATATCTTTTCCCTGCAGGACAGGCTGTCCGAAGCCGTTGCGCAAGGCAGCCAGACGATTGCGACCCAGGCATTCAGCATTGGCCAGAACACCTTCGACTTCATCGTCAGCTTCGGCATCATGCTGTATCTGTTGTTCTTCCTGCTGCGTGACGGCGTGGCGCTATCCGCACGCATCAAGCAGGCAATACCCTTGAGCTCCGAACACAAGCGCAATCTGGTCGGAAAATTCACCACCGTGATCCGGGCCACCGTCAAGGGCAACATCGCCGTGGCGGCGACACAGGGTGCGCTGGGCGGCGTGATGTTCTGGTTTCTCGGCATTCAGGGTGCGGTGCTGTGGGGCGTACTGATGGCCTTTCTGTCCTTGCTGCCGGCAGTCGGCGCCGCCTTGATCTGGGCGCCGGTGGCGATATTTTTCCTGCTGACCGGCGCAATCTGGCAAGGCGTCACGCTGATCGCCTTTGGCGTGGTGGTGATCGGGCTGGTCGATAATATCCTGCGCCCTCTTCTGGTCGGCAAGGATACGCAGATGCCCGACTATGTGGTGCTGATATCGACCCTGGGGGGCATGGCGCTGTTCGGGCTGAACGGCTTTGTGATCGGTCCGGCCATCGCCGCGCTGTTCATTGCGGCATGGGACCTGTTTTCGGCGGCCGCGGAAGAACATGTTCAGTAGGAAATTCTTGCGTCGGAGGCAACATCACATGACACGCAAAATCCTGTGATATCTACCCCTTGAAACGCATATCGGCGATCCCTATATCCGAATCAGCGGATGCTCAATGGAGGTCCGCGATTTCCATATCGCTTATTTTTCGAGGATATTTATCATGCGTACTTACGACTTTACTCCCCTGTATCGCTCGGCCATCGGCTTTGACCGTCTTGCTCAATTATTTGACGAAGCACAGCGCGCCGATGCACAGCCCAGCTACCCACCGTACAACATCGAACTTGTCGGTGAAGACAAATACCGTATCACCATGGCCGTTGCAGGTTTCGACCGGTCCGAACTGGACATCGAAAGCGAGCGCGATCAATTGAAAATTATCGGCCGCAAACAGAAGGACGATACCAAGCGCACCTTTCTGCACCGCGGTATCGCAGCACGCGATTTCGAACACCGCTTCCAACTGGCAGACCATGTGAAAGTCGTTGGTGCCAAGCTCGACAATGGCTTGCTGAATATCGAACTGGTGCGCGTGATTCCCGAAGCGCTGAAGCCGCGCAAGATCGAGATCGATGGCGAATCCGTGCAGCTGTTGCAGCGCGAAGCCGCCTGATTAACGATCCGTCGCGGTAAAACCGTAGTCCCATGAAAACCGGGAGCGATATGCTCCCGGCTTTTTTACGATTCCAGCTTTGCGTTGAGTGTGATGGTGGCATTGAGCAGCTTGGACACCGGACATCCTGCCTTCGCTTTGTTTGCCGCTTCATCGAACGCCTTTTGATCACCACCGGGAATCTTGGCGACCAGATCGAGGTGTACCGCCGAAATCGAAAAACCGCCATCGACCTTTTCGAGCGTTACCGCTGCAGTGGTGGTCAAGTTTTCGGCGACGATCCCCGCTTCGCCGAGCTGGCCCGACAAGGCCATCGTGAAACAGCCGGCATGTGCGGCGGCGATCAGCTCTTCCGGATTGGTGCCCGGGCCATCTTCAAAACGCGCCGCAAAGCCGTAGCGAGTATTCGATAGAACACCGCTTTGGGTGGATATGCTGCCCTGGCCGTCTTTCAGACCTCCGGTCCATGATGCGGACGCAGTACGCTTCATTGTTTTCTCCTTTCAAGGGTTGGCGGAAACTATGCGAGTCAGCGCATCAATCTGAACTAACCGCAATTCTTTAACGTTTCTTTCTCTTGCGCGGCGCCTTCGGCGGCACCAACATTGTTATCCAGGCATCGGTCATTTGTCGGGTCGACTGTTGAATGGCACTGTTGACCTCACGGCGCACCTGGGCAGTTGCCTGTCCCCGCGTTGCGCCCAATACCGCATTGGCGCCGCTGAGCCAAATACTCAGGTAAGGGTTTTTCTTGGTCCAGGGATTTTTCATGGCATTCTCTCGAGCTGATGTCGTTGCCGAAGCAAGCCAATTGGACAGGATCATCCGGGGAAATTGCATAGTCATGCAGCGTAATGACAGCTTGCTTGCGCGGTATCAAACCAGCTTGCCGGACAAGAATCAAGCGGGAGTAGGCGGGGCCTCGGGCAGCGTGCTCTTCGGCATGGTTGTCGCTAGGGTCGGCTTCCCTTTTTCCCGCGACCCGAAAATCATTTCCGTCATCCAACTGACCAGCAGCGCCGTGTACGCGCGCTGGGACGCTTCTTCCGACAGGCCGTGATCGGCGTCCTTGATTACGCGATAGGTCAGCGAACGCGGTTCGGCGCAGGCGTCCAGATAACTGGTGACCACAGCATGCGGAATGATCGCATCGCGCTCCGATTCGACCACCAGCACATCGCCATGAAAATTCGCGCAGGCGCGCAATGCACGGTTCTCCCCGGCCGGGATCAGGGTCTGCCGATACGTGCCCAAATCCTGGCCCTTGTGCAACTGGCGCTTGGGCATTTCCCAATTGCTATCCATGTAGAGCGCAGGCACGCGCAAGGCGAGCCACTGCACCGGCCGCATCGACGAAAGAATCGCTGCCAGGTAACCGCCGTAACTGCTGCCGACCACGGCCACGGCGGCGCGATCGACACCGCGCTGCGAGACCAGCGTATCGTAAGCAGCGAGTACGTCGTGCAGATTGTTTTCCCGCGACACCGTATCATGCTGCGGCAACGTTCCCGCATGCCCGCGCAGATCGAAGGTCAGGCAAACGCAGCCAAGCGCAGCGATTTCTCTCGCCCGTGCCAGGTATTGTTCCTGGCTGCCGCCCCAGCCGTGCACGAACAGGACGGCCGGCATTTTCGCGCCGGGAGTAACGATAGTGCCGTCAATGGTGTCGCCATCGACGGCGATTTGAATATTGTCATCATGGATGGGCATAGGCTTCCAGGGTTACATACTTGGTGATCGGTCCGACGTTGTCGTCGCTCCCCTGAAAATAGATAACTGCATCATGCGGCAGTTCAATTTGCGGACCGTAGAGCTCGACCGTGGAAGCGCGCGCGACCGACAATCCGGGATCGGCGTGAAAGGCTTCCAGGGCGGCAATTTCCGCGCCGCTTGCGCCGCCGACACGCCAGGATTGTTCCAGCACACCGGAGCGCCACTGGCCGCTTGCGTCGACTCCCTGGGCAATATCGTAATTGCAGCGCGACGCAAACATTGGCGGAAAACAAGACAGTGCGGCGGCATGGTAAGTGCGCGCCTGAGAAATCGCGGTATGCAACTCGCTATCAAGCTGTAGTTGCAGCAAGGCATCGAAGCCGCCGCGCGCGACCGTCAAGGTCGAACCGCCGTACACTTCTTCGCCCCGATTATTGGATGTCAGGCGCTGCACACCGTAGTAGGTCGCTACCATGCCGGCAACCTTGACCTGGCCGACACTTAGGGTACTAACTTCCGACAGATTGCATTCCAGAACAACGCCACCGCGCAGCAGATCTTCGCTTTCCAGCGAGTACAGCAAGTCATCGAGTTCATGTGCGGTACTCACAACCCATTGCCCCAGACCACCCACCCCACTCGCCTTCTTGACCCTTACCGCGCCCTGCTGCGACAGGCGGGTACCGGCATCACGTGCATCGTGCAGATTGAAAACGGAGTAACCGGGCAATACGACTTCCTGCACTTTTCTTGCCATGCTTGGCGCCCAGCCATCCGGCGCGGCCGAGTAAGGACCGGGCAGAGCATGCGTAATGGTCTTGGTGGCGACAAAGGCATGCGGGACGACACCCCCGAATAAATCTTCATCATTGCGTATGCGCAGTTCGGCTGCATAATCGAGACCGACCAGTGTGTCGCTGGGAACAAAATACAAACCATTTTCGTATTGGTAATTCGCCTCGAATTCTCCGGCGAACTCGCATCCCTTGAGAACTGCGAGCCGACGCGCAATTTCCGTGTGAGCAGCAAGTTCATGCGCGGCACATGTTCCCACAAGCTTTTCAGGAAGAATGACTACTGTCGCTGCATTGGCACAGTGTGCGTTTTCCGTATGCACCACATTCGTTCCTTCAACTGCTGCAAGCATCTTTTCCATACTGCCGCCTTTGTTCAAGGGATGATCAATAAGGAATGTGCACGAAATAATTTCCCGATTTGGTTCACGTCTGACGGGCGCGCTGCAGCGTTGCTCGGCGTCGCCATAGCTCGCTATGACTCCTTCTCGCGCCTTGCATCGCATCCCGTCGGACGCGTCCAAATCGATAACTTATTCCGTACACATTCCTAAGCGCTGCAGCCGCTTGCGATTCTGGCGATGCGGCATGCGGGCTCTGTCCAGTTTGAAGCAAGAAGCTTGCCGCCACGAAGGCCATTGCCTTTGACTTGCTAGTTCACCCTGGGCAGCGGAGATGGCGTCGTTACATGGCAGTTCCATGCAAGATACGAAGGAAATGATTCTTGTGCAATGTGACGCGAAGATGACGGCGGCGTGGTGGCGCTTACGTCGGTTTCATCCTCGGCCACCAGAATGGTCTCGACTGAGCCGAAAATCGGACCGGCTTCCGGTTTAGCGGTAAGGAAGGGCTTGAACGGACTCGAGCACACGTTGCGGCATGCCGGCGCCCGCCAACGGATCGCTTGGGTCCGAACCTCAGTTCATAGGCTTCAGGTCACCGGCCAGCGATGACAGCGCGGCCTCGACCGGCACGACCCACGCCGCTCTTCACTTCGTCGAGCACCGCCTGGATCTGTGCAAATTTGACCGGCTTGGCGAATATGCGGTCGAACCCTGCCGCGAGCGCCTGTTCATGGGTCTCGGGCGCATCGTAGCCCGTTACCGCAATCAGCCAAGTCCGGTCGAATTCCGCAAGCGACCGGATTTCTCGCGCGACGTCAAAACCGTTTTTCTCACCCGGCATGGTAAGGTCGCAAAAAATAAGATTGGGCGGATTTTCAAATGCGGCGCGCAACCCGGTATTGGCGTTCCATTCGATCTGAACGGTACAACCGAGCACTTCCAGCAGATCACCGAACAGTCTGGCAAGGTCGCAGTTATCTTCGACAATCAGGGCATGCAAGGGGGAAGTATCTGTAATAGCCATATGGATGAGCAGTATGCCGCTTGCCCGAATGAGAGTAGTGCACGTTGATCCATGTTAAATCATTCAATTGAATCGGGTTTGCTATAGATTAAGAGCGTCTATCAAAATGGGAGCAAGCCGCCCAATGCAGGACGCGGCGTTTTGATTCGATAGAGATGTTCTAGGTTTGGCCGCGCAATTGCAGGCATGGCTTGTTATTTCGGCATGCCAAATGATTCCATGCTTGATCGCTTGCGATAGTTTGGACTCCGTCCCGCATCAATGTCCGAAGGCTTTCGTTTAATATACGAAGCCCTGCGCATGGATATCCCGTCGCGCCGACATGACACCTTGCTGCTGCATTCGCCCCTATGAACGACCCGATCGTATTTTCCATTTTCTCAACCACGCCGCTTGAACTGGTGTCGTTCATGCTTGCAGTCGCGACCGTGGTGCTGGGCATTCGCCAGATTCATTGGGCCTGGCTGTTTGCCATTGCATCTTCGGCAAGCTATGCGGTCGTTTTCTTTCAAGCCCGCCTGTATGGCGACATGGGCCTGCAGTGGGTATTCATTGCCACATCGATGTGGGGTTGGTATCAGTGGCTCGGTGTTCGCGGCGCCGCCGGCGGCTTGCGCGTATCCCGCCTGTCGGCAGCAGGTCGCTACTGGGCGGCGGGCGGCTGGATTGCCGGATTTATTTTGATCGCCCTCTTCCTCAAGTCCTACACCGATACCGACGTTCCCTATATCGACGGGTTCCTGACGGCGGGCAGCCTGGTCGGACAACTGTTGCTGGCGCGGAAAAAGCTGGAAAACTGGCATGTCTGGATAGCGGTGGATGCGCTGTATGTCGGTCTGTATGTCTACAAAAACCTGATCCTGACGGCGGTGCTGTATGCCTTGTTCATCTTGCTGGCAACGATAGGCTTGCGTACCTGGAGAACGATAGTCGCAGGCAGCGGAGCCAATGCATGAATGCGATGCAAAAACCGTGGCGCATTGCCATTCTTGGTGCCGAATCCACCGGCAAGTCCACGCTGGCCGAGGCGCTGGCAACGCATTTCCGCACGCTCTGGGTACCCGAATACCTGCGCGAGTTTGTTGAGCTGCATGGGCGCACTCCATACGAAGAAGAACAACTTGTGATCGCCCGTGTGCAGACTGAGCGCGAAGACGCGGCGGCACTGTCGGCTTCGCGCTTTCTGTTTTGCGATACCACGCCTTTGATGACCAGCCTGTACAGCCGGTTTTATTGGGGCCGTGTCGAGCCGCGGCTGGAACGGATGGCAGCGGACCGGCATTATGATCTTACGTTGGTGACTGCGCCGGATGCGCCATGGGTGGCAGATGGCTTGCAACGTGAATCGGAAGCAGTGCGGCAGCAAATCCATACGCAGCTGCTCGCGAAGCTGGCTGCGCTGAATCTGCCGTACTCATTGGTGAGCGGCACTGAGCCGATGCGGCTGCAGCAAGTCGAGAGCCTGCTGCAGCGTCTGACGCCTGCTTAAAAGTCGAACTGGGCAGACAGCTTGAAGGTGCGGGGAGCGCCCGGAAACAGGTATCCACCCAGGGCTTGGGTGACATCGCGCCAGTAGAACTTGTCGGTCACGTTATCAATGCCGAAGCGCAACGTCGTCGCCGTGCCGCCCACGCGCGTCGCATAGCGCGCTCCGAGGTTGAACAAATGATAGCCGGGGACCGTCACGCTGTTATCGGGATTGAATGCCTTGCTGCCCGCGTAATGCCAGCTGCCATTGAGCATCAACCCCGGCACGGCCGCCAGTGCATAGTCCGCATACACAACCGACTTGAGATTGGGAACATTGGTGACACGCTTGCCATCGAGCGTGGCGGTGCCGGTATTTTGCTGGCGGGTATGCAAGGCGGCGATGCTGGCACCGAGCATCAGATTGCGCGTGGCCTGTCCCTGCAGCGACCACTCGATGCCCTGATGTTCTGCATTGCCGTTACGCACATAGGTAAATCCCGCATCGGTGTACTCCAGCGGTTTGCGGATACGGAACAGTGCGGCAGACATTTGCCAGCCATTGCCGAGAGAAGTCTTGGTACCGAGTTCAAGCTGATACGACTTGCTCGGATCCAGCGCCACATTGGCATTAGTCGTCAATAGTGGTGCAATGCCGCCATGTTCCAAGCCTTGCGCATACGATCCGTACATGGTCCAGCTCGCCTGCGGATTGAACACCAGTGCAAGATTGGGCAAGGTATAACCGCGCTCATGCGCACTGTTGAGGGTGCCAGTCGCATCATACTGATCGCGTTCGATACGCGTGTGACGCACGCCGGCATGCAGCTTGAACTGCGGCGAGAGCGCGATCACATCACGCACGAACAACGAATGCTCGCGCCCGCTGCGACGCAAGCGTATCGGGCCGGTGGTGATGGTCGATGCGGGCACGACGACCGGTGAAAAAATATTGCTGGTGCCATTCGCTGCGGAGCCGAGGCAGTCGAGGGTGCCGTACACGCAGTCGCCGAAGTCGTCGCGGCGACGCAGTGTCGAGACGCCTGCTGCCAGTTCGTGCTGCAGCGCGCCGGTCGCGAATCTTCCTTGCACAATGGCTTGCGACGCGAGCAAGGACTTGCGTTCGTTTTCGCTCTGGTAGTCGTACACATCATAGTCGCCATTGGCGCAGAAGCCCGGAAATAGTCCGCTCGCTGCACAGCCAAACGGGAATGCGGCAAAGTCGTCGCGCCGAAAACCGTGACGGTTGACGGCCACCACCGTGGTCCAGTCGGGCGTGATCTGGTATTCGAATCGCAGCCCGAGATTGGTGCTGTCGGTTTCAACCGGCCGGCTCCATGGCTGGTTGTTCAGCATGGTGCGCGCCGAGATTCCCGTCGGCAGGTCGGTACCATTGATCAGTTGAAAACCGGGGGCGCTTAGCTGCGACTTGTGCTGGTAATCGAAATCGAGTTGCAGCAATGCCTGCGGCGTCAGTCGCCAGTCGAATGCGCCGCTCACGAACTGACGTTCACCGTCGGCGCCGCGCACATAGGAACGCAGCTTTTCGGCGGCTGCATTGATGCGGTAGCCGAAGCGCTTGTCGTCGGAACGACCGCCCAGGTCGAGCGCGCCGTACAGCGTGCCGCGCTCGCGCGCTTCCAGCGTCACCGACCACAGCGTCTCGTTGGTGGGGCGCTTGGTGACATAGTTAAGTATGCCGCCCGGCGTCGCGATCCCGGCCTGCAAGCCGGCCAAGCCTTTCAATATTTCAATGCGCTCCTTGTTCTCGAGCGGGATGGCGGCATCGGCAGCGATTTCCAGGCTGTCTTTGCGATAGCTCGCCGCATTATCGAGAGTAAAGCCGCGGATGGAAAACTGCTCCGCATAGCCGATCGCGTTATAGGCGTCGTTGACGCTGGCATCGAACCGGGTCAGATCGGTGGTCTGGCGTATGGCCTGATCCTGCATTTGCTGGCGCGTGATCACGGTGATCGAAGCGGGCGTCTGCTGCAAGGGTATCTGGCCGAAACTGCCGAATGTCGGGGCTTCGGCGTCGTCGGCGGCAATGCGCGGCGCCGAAACGGAAACGGCAGGCAAAACGGTATCGGACTGCGCCTGTGCGGCGACGGGCAAAACCAATGCCTGTGCAGCGGAAAATGCAAGAAGAAAACGGGTTTTCGGTAGCGGCATGATGGGCTCGGTCACGTAAATGCAGTGCCAGCGACGGAGCAAACAAAGAAGTGCGGCTTTGCGCTTCCCTACGCTGGCGTTATCCAGATCAGGTACGGAGGGTGTCTCTCACCCAAAGACATCGTCTTCAGGACCCCTAGCATGGAACGAATGCTATCACGAAGCTTTCATGTTCATATGCCGCAGGCTGCGGTCAATGACGCCGGTGTGATCAGCGCAGTAGGTTCATTTCAGCCCTTGATCACGCCGAGATCGACCCGACCCTTGCTGGTATAGCGCTGGTCGGCCAGGCTTTGCTGCTCATTCTTCATGCGAATGGCGAGGTCGGTCAATTCGTGGTCGGTCGGTTTTTCCCATCCGTCTTCCCACACCGAATTGCCGAGAAACTTGAGGAAGACCGGCCGCACGATCTGGCTCGAAATCCCTTTCGACTGGAATGCCTTGCGAATCGCGCCACTCGCCGGCAGCGCCTCCTGTTCAAAGCGGGCAATCCATTCGATCTGATCGGCTTCCGGCATTTCCTGGAACATTTCATTCAACAGCGTGCGCTTCATTGCCATGAACTGTTCTATCAGTTTCAAGCGTTCGGCCTTGGTGTCGTAGACCTTGCGTGCGGGCGCTGCGACCGGCTTTTCCGTGCCGAACTGACCGGATTGCAAAATGGCGGTCAGATATTTTTCCGGCGTGCGCACCGGCTCCATGTTCGTACGACGGTGCCGTTCATTCATCACCGTGATCGCATCGTCGACCGCTTTCGCGCCATAGCGCAGCAACAGTTTTTCAGCCCTATCCTGGGGAATGCCGGCACGGATGATGTTGCCGATCGTCTTCAGGTCGACTGGTTCGATCGGCCTTTCCGTCGGTGCGAGCAGCGCTTGCTTGCGTTTGACCTTGAATTGCAAATCCTGCACCGAGCGGCCGCTCTTGTGCTCGATCAGTTCGATGTCGAGATCGGTGACTTCATTGACCTTTTTGACCGCCTTCTTGACGACATCGCGATTAAAGATCTTGTACTCCTGATAAGCGCTTGCCGGGCTGTCAGGCGCGCCGGTCAGCACCGGTCGCCACCATGCCCATGCCTGCCGTGCCGTAAGGCCGCCGGGATTGTCGGCATAACGACAACATATTTCATAGAGGACGAGCGATGCCATCGTGTTCAGCGCGGCCAGCACCTGCAAGGACATTTTTGCAAAGCGCTGGGGATCGAGCAGCTCTTGCTTGATGTTCGGGGCGTAGCTCCATTCGAGCGTCAATTCATTCCCGCGCTGAATCAGGTCCGCATGGGCAATCAGGGCCGAGATACTCCAGCGGGCGCCTTCGCCTGTGGTTGGGGATTGCCATTCGACACCGGTGGTCGCCATCTGGCGAAAATACTGTTTGATGACTTCCGTATTGTTGGAATTGAAGTCGATACCGATAGCAATCTCTGACAGGCGCGCGCGATACCGCTCTTTTTCCACCCCTTGACGCTGGGCGAATTGAAGCATCACGTTGTAGATCTTGCGCGCAGTCACGGTGATGCGTTCGGATTTGGGAACGATCGCCAATGTATTGACCGGTTTGCGCAACAAATAATCATGCTCGGTACTTTTCGTACCGGGTCGGGTTTTCTTTGGCGCTGTGGCGGGCTCCGTCATTGTGCTTCGGGTTCAATTTGTTTACCGAAGTCTATAGTGAGCCGATGTGAAAAGCAAACTCACCTTGGAAATCAACGCCTGTTTTTAAGGTGAGAATAAGTGCACGCCAGCTTAGTGTCGATCCTCCCAAAAGATCTCACCTATTGATGATGGGTTTTTTTCGCTTTGTTTGCCGACGTTTGCGCCATCGCAACCCCATATCCACTCACCACATACCCCAAAGCTTCTCACCAATATCCCCAAATTATTTCACCTTAGCTCCCAAATGTTTTCACCATAGGCCCCAAATGTTCTCACCGAAAATGATCTAAGCCATTGATATTTAAGTATATTCTTCCTCCTATAGTTCTTAAAGAGGTGTTAGGTTTTTTTATTTCTTTTAGCCAAGATTGTGCTATCCGCTTACAATTCAGGAGTTCTTGCGGAAATATTTTACGGTTTTCATGAAAAAAATAGATTTTCGAAGAATTTCTAGTTACCGAGGAATAGGTCTATATCGTAAAATAAAGTCTTATTTTCAAAACCTACGGGAAACTTATGATTGCGCCGAATGTTAACAGTGCTCAGAAAATTCATATCAGCGACATTGTCGAACAGGCGGAACGGGCGGCGCAGATGGTTAACCAGATCCGTTCGCGCATGCTGGCACCGAATGCGAACAAGAACCCGCCCGTATTTTCATTGACCCAGCTGGCGAGTTTGTGCGGAATTGACAAGGGACAAGTAGCGTATCGTATCAGCAAGGGTGATCTGCCGGCCGGCCAGCTTAACGACAAGGGATCCCGACGCGAGTTTTCCCTTCGCGAAGCAAGAATCTGGGTACAACAGTACCGGGCAACCCATTTGCGCCCCGACGGTGCTCGCGCTATTACGCTTGCAGTTGGTAATTTCAAGGGTGGTGTCAGTAAGACCACCACGGCGATGGTGATGGCGCAGGGATTGAGTCTGCGCGGTCATAAGGTTCTGGTCGTGGACGCCGATCCTCAGGGTTCTTTGACCACGTTGTTCGGCATCATGCCGGATACGGAAGTGTCCGAAGAGCAAACGATCGCTCCCTTGGTTTATGGCGACACGACCTCGATTCGTCCTTCCATTCAGTCGACCTATTGGGACGGCATCGATCTGGTCGCTGCGTCAGCCAGTTTATTTTCTGCAGAGTTTGTATTGCCGTCGCGGCAAATGAAGGATCCTGAATTCCAGTTTTGGGATGTATTGAACCTCGGTCTGGAAGACGTGCGTGACGATTATGACGTCATCATTATCGACACGCCACCATCGCTCTCCTATGTGACGATCAACGCCTTCATGGCCGCGGATGGCTTGATGGTTCCCTTGCCGCCGAACGCATTGGATTTTGCAAGTTCGGCACAATTCTGGAGTTTGTTCAGCGACCTGGCGTCGAATCTGGTCGAGAGCGCTGGCATCAGCAAAACCTTCGATTTCATCCATGTCTTGCTTGCTCGCGTGGATTCAGCCGATGTCGCCAGCGATGTCGTGCGTTCCTGGATTTCGGCAACTTACGCAGAAAAGGTTTTACCGGTGGAAATTCCTAAAACCGCGGTCACATCGTCTAGTTCTGCGGAATTCGGCACCGTGTATGACATCAGCCGTTACGACGGCAGCATGAAAACCTATAGCCGGGCACGTGACGCCTATGACAGGGTCAATGACTTGGTTGAGGTTTCAATTCGCAACTCTTGGATATCCCAGCTAGCGTAAGGAGAGTGTGATGTCGATTAAGGATAGATTAGCGAAAAAGACCGAAGGTTTGCTTGTCCCGGGCAAAGCGGATTCCGGCAGTGCGACTGCGCCGCTGCGTACCGGTCCTGGCCAGATGCTGATGGTGAATTCGTTGATGAAGGAAAGCAACGAAAAGATGGCAGTCCTTGAGGCCAGGTTGAAGGAGTTCGAAGGAATATTGCCGGTACGCCTTATCGATGCGGATAAAATTCTTCCTTCTAAATGGGCAAATCGGGATGTCCGTAGCTACGATTTGGCCGCTTTTGCGTCGCTCAAAAGCGAAATAGCCGACGCAGGAGGGAACGTCCAACCGATCAAGGTACGTCCGCTGAAGGATGGGTCGGAACGATATGAAGTCGTGTTTGGACATCGCCGCCATCGCGCCTGCGAAGAACTTGGCTTACCGGTTTTGGCATTGGTAGAGGAAATCAGCGATCAAGAGCTGTTCAAGGAGATGGATCGTGAAAACCGGACACGTGCCGATTTGTCCCCCTGGGAACAAGGTGTGATGTACCGGCGGGCATTGAACGAGCAATTGTTTTCATCGCAGGATCAGCTTGCGAAAGAGGTCGGTGTCGATCCAGGGAATTTGAGTAAGGCGCTACGCTTGGCAAACTTGCCTGAAGCGGTTGTCCAAGCCTTTCCTTCCCCGCTTGATTTGCAGTATCGCTGGGCCAAGACCTTGAATGATGCGTTGCAAAAGGATCCTGAAGGGGTGCTTGCGCGTGCGAAAGAGCTGGCAGAAAATCGCGAGATGGCGCAGACGGCAAAAGAAGTGATGGAAATCCTTAGCGCTGAATCGGCAGTGACCAATACAGATGAAATTCTTGTGAATGGAAAAGTCGTGGCAAAAGTTTCTATGCATGGCGGTCGAGTCACCGTGCAGTTTTCCAAAGGCGCGCTTAGCGCCTCTCAGGTAAAAAAAATCGATGATGTAGTTCGCGCTCTTTTTAGTGACTGAGTGTTCCTGCCATGTTTCATCAAAAGGGGTTGTACGGTACAACCCCTTTTTTTATGTTCAGAATTTGTTGCTTTCTGCCGAATGGCAAAGTGACTTGATTGAATAGTGAGTCTCGTTAACGGAGATCGATTGGTTTCGCCACCCATCTCCGCCCATAACGTGACATGTGCCTTTTGCGCTTTCCACGTGCAATCGATGTAAATAACAATGCGTCGGCTCTTCCTGCGCCTTGCCAGTCGAAAAATCCATCAATTTCTATTTGTCACGTACGGGTCGGAATGGGTATAAGCGTTCGCCTTTCAAGGCTGATAGTTTTTAGGGCGACGACCAGTTGAGGGCTCTTCGTTTGCGAGGAAGCCTTATCTTTCCTTGGCTTTAAAAAATATTCGGGCAGCGCTGAAACCATTTCTTCCTGCCTTTGGCCCGCCACGGAACATGATTCACCGGGATAAAATCGTCCATTCATCATCATAGTTGCGGACGAATAGATCTTTTGTACGGTACAAGCGAAACTATATTGCCAGCACAATTAAAAGCCGACTTGTACCGTACAAGCAAGATCAAGAACTTCCGGATTAATACTTCCCAAAACTTCTCACTTATTGATCGCCTGCGGAATAAATTCCTATAGGCTCATGCATGACTCATACATCGCCGCCAACTTGCTATTGTTCTGAGTAAGAAGTTCGTTGAAAAATAAAACTGATGCAATGGGCGTCAGCCGAGGCGCAAAACGAAGCAAGGCCCGGGTGCCTTGGGAGTATTTGAACGCGGCCGGCAAGGCGAAGGATGACAGCCATTTCATGGGTTTTATTCGGTGAACTTCTATCTCAGGACAGTAGGTAGCTCCAAGCGCCAATGGCAATTGAGTGGTCTCAGACTTCGGAAATACAAACGGCTGCACTTGTAGATGAACAATGCATGCAACATCTGAGAGATAAACAGCCTTCCCAAAACTTCTCACCTTAGCTACTACTGCGAACGCTCAGACACGGGTCATCGCTCAAAGCTGCTGCAACAAGCGACAACCTGTAACCAAGACAACGCCTCTCCTGGATCGAAAGCGCGTAATGCAGTCATTGGCGCTATATTCGTCTCGTAGCAAGCGGTTCCTGAAGAGCAACTCAAAATAAAGGGACAAAAATAAACGCACGCTAACACCGAGGCCATGTTTTATGCCGATGGAGAGTCCCAAAAATTCTCACCTGTGTCTTTCGGAACCAGGATAAAAACTCACGTTGTGTAATGCCGCTGATTCCCAAAAGTTCTCACCTACGGAAAGGTGCAAGTCCTGTCAAAGAAAATTTTCTCTCTCTATCTGCCTCTCAGGCGATCCCTCAAGCAACTTTTGACGACGCCCCCTAACCCTTGCAGGGGTAGGATCCCTGCGGCGAATCGCTATCACGAGTACAGGACATGACTTGTGGGTAATGATCAGCCTACGCCGGGCGCCCCTAGCCCTCCCCCTTAGAGGAAGAGGGAACCGTTCGTTATCGCTTTTGACGACATGACATGAATGAATATTTGAGATAGATATTTATTCGGCATCCGCTCTACTGAACTTTCAACGATCTTTAAAAGCGTGGGTTTTACATCCAGCCTGACCCGGCAAAACGCTGGAGCAGATTTCACTGCCCGAAACTACTCTCGCCTTTCAAAACAGCATCCTGTAAGTCCTTGATAGCAAAGACAAACCAAGGTGGCAAATTATTTGCCCTGTCCAGTTGCAACATTTTTTGCGATAAATGATAATGCACCGAACCCAGCATCCCATGTTGGATACACCGTCCGCTATCAATCCCCCAAAACCATGCCCGTCTCGCCATCGCGTGCCAGAACCGTCTCGAATAACGCTGCACCCCGACTGTCCCCTGCTGCACAGGCCCAGTTGCCGACGGCGCGCCGGTTGCACATCGGACATTTCGCTTTCATGCGAGCTGTAGTCCAGGGTCTGGATACTCGCGATAGTTGGAATCGCTACCTGCGCGTAGAGGGCGAACATGACGATATCCGTAACGTAAAACGCACAATTCAGTGGATACGCGATGAGTTTGCCGCGGCGGCCAGGAGAAGCGAGCGACATGGCATCGCACGCTTGATTCGTATCGACGCAAACAATATCGATGACGCCGCCGAAAAGATTCCATCGCTGGAGGAATTCGCCTTTGAACAGGGACTGGAGGATTTCTCCGAAGCCGAACAGCTGGAATACTTCAAAACACGCTACGGTTCATCACGCCCGCAGCAGTCGCGGCGCAGAAGGCTGATCGAACGGCAGTTGGAAGCGCTGCGCTGGCTGGAGGCGCTCGCGGTACAGCCACCGCAACCTGACGATCATGTCGGCACCTGGCTGAACCCGGATCTCGCCATTCATCTGGAAAAGGCCGGTCTGACGACGCTGCGCATGCTTGCCCAGCGTGTCAATGGAGTCGGTTACCGCTGGGCAGCATCAATTCGTGCGGTTGGACTAGGCAAGTCCGAGCGCATTGTTTCCTGGCTGCGCGCGCACGAAGCGACGCTCGGGATCGCGATCGGCGATCATGTCTTGAAACGGCGTTCACGCTTGGCCAATGCAGAACTCGCCACCGTGATCCGGCCAGCGACTGCCATCGTCCCACTCGAGAAGCTGATCATACCCCCCGACCTCGATGGCAGAAACGGCGCTAACCGCATGCCACAATCGATTTGCAGGATCGTGGCCACACGCGACCTGGAAGCTCTGTATGCATGGTTGCACGCTAAGCAAAAAACGCAAGCTACTGATGCGCAAGCCCATCCTACGCAAGCGGCCGCGCTACCGCCACGACAGCCGATAGCGCTGAACCATACCCAACGGGCGTATCTGAAAGAAGCCGAACGCTTCATGCTTTGGGCCCTCATCGAACGTAAAAAGGCTTTGTCTTCGATGGATCGCGAAGACTGCCATGCCTATCTTGATTTCCTGGCCAATCCAACCCCGGCCGAATTATGGTGCGGTGCGCGCGGAAGGGAAAAATGGAGCCCGCTCTGGAGGCCTTTCGAGGGACCGCTTTCCGACAGCGCGCGCCGGCATGCGGCAACCGTCTTGAAAAGCCTGTACACCTTTTTGACCGAACAGTTCTATCTGAAAACCAATCCCTGGACCGGACTGCAATTGCCCCGTTCCGCCACCGCAAACGCAGGCAGGAATAGCGAGCGCCGATTAAGCGCCGAGCAATGGCGCATCCTGCGCGAATGCCTGCGTAGCTTGCCCGATTCGTCTGCCAATCAGCGCCTTCAGATTGCCTTGCGCCTGATCGAAGTCACGTCTCTGCGTCTTTCAGAGATAGTCGCATTACGCGTCGACGACTTGAGTCTTGTCTCGACCGAGGGGACATGGAGACTCCGTGCCACGGTATCCGGCCAGCCAAAAAGCATGCCTATTCCGCAAGACGTGATCACCGATCTTTCTGCCTATCTGCTTGCGCGGGGTTTGCATGCTGATCCCCTGCATCCGGCGAATCAGGGCGCTTGCCTGCTTGGCAAGGCGATCGATATAGAACAGCGCGCCCCATGGTCATCTACACATCGCAAGACGGTCAATCCCAGGGACGGCATTGCCCCTGGAACCTTATATGACCAAATAAAGGCTTTTTTCATTGACTGCGCTCATGCAGCGGAAGACAAGGCGGTAGCAAAAACGCTGGCCGCAGCCAGCACCGGGTGGCTGCGCCATGCCGCCGTACAAATTGCGTAATCGCAGAAATCGGTGATCCATACAAGTCAGGCCTGTTTCATATCTGCGGTTAGTTCGGTTATTGGAAAACGTTGATGGTTCCGGCATATGCCAAGACAGTCAAGCATCGCTACAGACAGCCATTGAATTTTCTATTCATGCCGCGCATATATGTGTTCAGCACGAGCACTGCCCCTGATATGCGGATAGCATACGTCTGTCCTCCCGTTCGAACATCCTTGAAGCAACACTATGACATTTGAAAAGCTGCGCACCAGACACATTCCAGCCATGCAAGCTGAAGTGCAGGAATATGAAGATCCTGCTACCGGTGCCCGCCACATCCATCTCGCGACCGACGATGCCGAAATGGTGTTCCTGGTCGGTTTTCCTACCGTCCCGGACGTCAGCGACGGCCGGGCGCACATTCTTGAACATCTGGCCTTGTGCGGCAGCGATCGCTATCCGGTCCGCGATCCCTTTTTCGCGATGTCGCGTCGCTCGATTGCGCATTTCATGAATGCGATGACGTACGCGGACAAGACTGTCTATCCGTTCGCGAGTACCGACAAGACCGACTTCTTCAATCTGCTCGATGTGTATCTGGATGCGGCTTTCTTTCCGCGCCTGGATTATCTCGACTTTCTGCAGGAAGGCTGGCGCCTTGCACTGGAAGACGGCAAGCTGTCCTATCAGGGTATCGTCTTCAATGAAATGAAGGGCGCGTTCGCCGATCCTGTCCGGGCACTCGACAGCGAAATCGCGTCGCGTCTGTTGCGCGGGACTACCTATGCGGTCGAATCCGGCGGCGATCCGCTTGATATTCCGTCGCTGACCCATGCAGCGCTCAAGGCGTTCCACGCCTCGCATTATCATCCATCGCAAGCGGTGTTCATGACGGCCGGCAGCGTCGACCCGCGCGAAGTTCAGACACTGATCGAAGAACGCGTATTGTCCCGTCTTTCCGGCCGCAGCCCGCGTCTGCTACCGGAACTGGCGTCATCCTGGACCGCTCCCGAAATCGCGCAGCTCGAAGTTCCGGTGCGCGAGCATGGCGTGCAGATTGCCTGGCTGATGGGAGAAGCGGTCGATCCGGTCGCTTACTATCGCGCCGAACTGCTGGAAGCCGGGCTGCTCAGCAATGCGGCAGCGCCATTGATGCGCGCCATGGAATCGGCCGGTTATGGTCGCCCTTCCGCATTGAACGGCACTGACGCCGGCGGACGCCAGATGGTTTTCCATCTCGGCATGGAAGGGCTTACCAAGGCACAGGTCGGCAAGGCGCGCGATCGCATTTGGCAAGCGCTTGAACAGACTTCAAAGGATGGCGTTGCGCCCGCGGTATTGCAGGCGACATTGCGCGATATCCGTTTCCATCAGCGTGAAATCAGCGGCGGCTCCACGCCGCATTTGCTCAAACGTCTGCTGCGCGCGATGCCGCACGAGATGTATGGCGGCGATATCATGAATGCCTTCGATAGCGAACAGGTGCTGGAACATCTGCAGCAAGACATTGCGGATCCGGCATTTTTCAAAGGACTGGTGCAGGATCTGCTCGACAACGCCACGCGCCTCGATGCGACAGTGGCGCCTGATCCGGACTATTTTCAAAAGCGTAAACAGGTGGAAGAAGACCGCCTGGCAGCGCTGCAGGCCGCCATGCCGGATAGCGAAAAGGAACGGATCGTCCGTGAAGCCGCCGCCTTGCTGGATCGTCAGCGCCAAGCTGTCAACAACGACTTGCTGCCGCGTGTGCGCCCACAGGATGTAAGCGTCTTGCCGCGCCCGGCCTTCGCGCTTCCCGACGAAACCACTGGAACAACGGTCGCTCGCATTGCCTCCAATGGCATTGCGTATGCGCGCGTACTGTACGACGTCAGTGCGATGCCAGAAGATATGTGGGCCTGGCTGCAGCTGTATGTCGAAGTCGCACCCGAGCTGGGTGTCGCAGACAAGAGTTACGAAGAGGCGGATGCGTGGCGCCATGAGCGGGTACCTTTCTTCGACATCAATCTGCAGGTATCGCAAACCCAGGGCGAGCGCCCCTTGAGCATCCATGTCGATTACTATGCAAAGGGCTTGCGCGAAGAACAGGTCGCGATTGCCGACGTGTTGTCCGCATCCGTCGCCGCACCGCGCTTCGACGAGCTTGACCGGCTTGCCTTTCTCATCGATAGCAAGGTGCAGGACATGCGTGACGGACTCGCCGATGAAGGCGACGATTACGCCCGCTATGCAGTTGGTGCGCCGCTGTCGCCATTGCGCCGCTTCGAAGATCGCGTCAAAGGTGTTTCGTCGCTCGCTTTTTTCCGCACACTGCATGAAAAGCTGCAATCGGAACAGGGCTTGAAAGAAATCGCTGCAACCCTCGCCGACTTGCACGGCAAAATCATCGCCTCGCCTGCCTTGCAATTCACCGCCGGAGAGGAAGCCGATGCACATGCGCTAGCGCAGTTGTTGCAGGTTCCTGCAGAGGCGTCGGCACCCGCTACTCAGCCGGCGGCGTTTGCCAATGCTCCGCTTGCCAACACTGCATTGCATGCCGAGGCGCAGGTCAATCACTGTTTCGCGGTCTGGCCCGGCCCGACGCTCGCGCATCCCGACGCCGCTGCATTGTCGGTGCTGGGCGAACTGCTGACCAATGTCGTGCTGCACCAGGCCTTGCGCGAAGAAGGCGGAGCCTACGGCGGCAATGCGTTCTATTCGCCGGCTACTGCGAGCTTTGCGATGACTTCCTATCGCGATCCGCGGCTTGCCGCGACCTTCGAGGATTTTGAAAAAGCGGTGGCGTGGATCGTGGACGCCGAACCGAAACAGGAGAATATCGAAGAAGCGATCATTTGCGTGATCCAGCACCTGGACCGGCCGCACTCACCCTACGGCAATGTCATGTGGTCGTGGGAGCAAAAGCAGCAGGGCATCACCGACGATATGCGCCGTCAGTATCGGCAAGGCATACTGGCATGCACCTCGGAACGCCTCAAGGATGTCGCGAAAGCCTGGCTGGCAGACAAGCCATACAGCCGTGCCGCGTTTGTTGGAAACACCGAGCAGCCATTGACAGGTCTCGAGGTAACCGCGCTTGCGGCGCTCGCAGGTTGAAGGTTGATCGCCAGGGCGAGCGAGCCAGGCTTGTTCTCAAGATATTGATTTCGCGAATGACCGCTATCACAAACAGAAAGCAGACAAACATCATGCGCGGCACTATCCTAACGCTTGTCTCCTCCAACTCTTCTTGAATTGGATTTAACCCGCATACCGCAAGGTGTGCGGGTTTTTTTATGCCTCTCGTTTCCTCGACATACCGATTGAACCCCCGGTCAGCCGGCGAATCCTATCAAGAACAATTCCTCTCGCCATGCCAAACGAAATCGATTCAGAAGATCCTCTAGCCAAGGGGTCCGACCCGCTTCCAGACGCAGGCTCCGTGTCGGACGCCGCGAGCATTCATCCGCTGGCGGCCGAGCAATATCTGCAAGAGGCAGGCGTCGAGCTAGCCAAGCTCGAAGGACGGGTAATGGTCCGCTACGCCGGCACCGTGGACGTCGATGGCTTGCGTGTCCCATACGATCTTGTGCCTGCCGACGGCATACTCGCAAAGGCCAGCAAATGGCGCAACATGGGACCGGACAAGCGACTCTTGCTGGTAAACGAACGCGTGCATTCCGCCGCGATCCAAAAGCTGCATGCGCAGGTGGGGCAGTTCGTGCTTCGGCTCAATAGCGAGGCCCGGCACTACGGGATCGACGCGATGCAGTTTCTGCATGCGCTATCGGCCAAGGACAGCGCCGTGCCGTTCGACCAGGTATTTGCCCGCATCGGTCACAGGCTGGAGCATGCGCTCGAACGGCAGCAGGAAGCGCGACATGCTGAGCGCACGCGAGAAAGCATCAATCTGGCCGAATATCCCGAATCGTTTGAGCTGGCGCGCCGTCTGCCGCGCCGGCTCATTGCCGTGCTCGGTCCGACCAATTCGGGCAAGACGCATGAAGCCATGGAAGCGCTGGCCAATGCCAAGACCGGCGTTTATCTGGCGCCGCTGCGTCTGCTGGCATTGGAAAACTATGAGCGCCTGGCCGCCGTCGAGCGCGACGGCGAGCCTCTCAAGGTCAGCCTGGTCACCGGCGAAGAGCGCCGGCTGGTGGAGGGCGCGACCCATGTGTCCAGCACTGTTGAAATGCTGGACACCAATACCCGGGTCGACGTCGCCGTCATCGATGAAATCCAGATGCTGGGCGACCGCGATCGCGGCGCCGCATGGACTGCCGCGGTCTGCGGTGCGCCGGCTACCGTCGTTTATCTGGTCGGCGCTCCGGAAGCGCGAAAGGCCGTCGAAGCGCTCGCACGCCGTCTCGATTGCCCGCTCGAAATCCGCCTGCTCAAGCGCAAGGCCCCGCTGACCATGGAAGCCAGTGCGGTGCGCAAGTTGCGCAACCTGCGGCGCGGCGATGCCGTGATCGCATTCTCGCGGCGCGACGTGTTGATGTGGCGCGACATGATCACCGAAATCGGCTTATCGGTATCGACGGTCTACGGCAATCTGTCGCCCGAAGTGCGGCGCGCACAGGCTGCCCGCTTTCGGGATGGTTCGGCCGATATCGTGGTGGCGACCGATGCGATCGCGATGGGGCTTAACCTGCCGATCCAGCGCGTGGTATTGACCACCGCCATCAAATACAACGGCATCGAAGAAGAAGAACTGAGCGCTGCATTGACCAAGCAGATTGCCGGCAGGGCAGGGCGCTTCGGCGTGCATGAAGAAGGCTTTGTCGCCGGCTACGACGAACACACACATTTTGTGGTCCGTTCGCTGCTTCAGGAAAAGGTGCCGCCGGTGCCGCCGCTGGGATTTTCCGTCGCCCCGACGCTGGAACATCTGAACCGGATCGCGGCGGTGACCGGCGAACAGTCGCTGTCCAAGCTTTTGCAGCGCTTTGAACACAATATCGACGTCCCGGACGGTTTCTTCACGCCGCGCATTACCGAAGACCAGTCCGAGCGCGCGTTATGGCTGGATACCCTGCCATTGTCGCTGGCCGATAAATTCACCTTGTCGCTGGTGCCGATATCGTCGCGCATTGCGCATCTGCACGAAGCCTGGCAGCGATGGGCGCGCGCACTGGCGCGTGGTCAGGCGAGTTCGCTGCCGGCACTGGAACAAAGCGATCATCGGCGCAACCTGCAGGAAGTCGAAGACGACTGCAAGCTGTTCTCGGCGTATGCATGGCTCAGCTTCCGCTGTCCGGAATATTTTCCGCAAGGCGAGGAAGCACAGCAGCGTGCGCGCGCTGCCTCGGAACTGATCGACCGCATGCTGCAATCGCAGAATGCCGGCTTGCGCCGGCGTTCAGGAAAGCGGGTCGCTTGAATCTTTGCCGGAAGGGCAGGGCCGGTTCAATTGCTCGGCGCCATTTCGCTCCGGTCCATTGTATGAAGTTCGGCACACCTGAGACATAAGACTCGAGAAAGGCCCTGCGCCGCACTTCCGTTTCCGCCGCAACCGAAACGCGCTTGCCACCCATCTCGCCTATCCGGTAGTCATGACGCCGGTCGCCCATCCATTGACGCAGTAGCCGCACATTGATTCCCGGCCGGATGCCGGCATGCGTCGCGATTTAGCTATTAAACCAATAGCAAACAAACATGTCATATAAAAACAAGCTGTCCCTGCCTTGCCTGGCCGGTCACACGAACGACATCATGGCTACATCCGACCTTCCGACATCACCGCCCGGCATGATGCTGATCAGGGCCGGCTGTGCACTTGCTTACCAGGCGACCCAACCGCTTGCCTTGCTGTTGCTGGTGAAGCCGCACGTTGCGCCTTCACAGATCCTGGTGCGCGACATGCTGGAAACATCGTCGTCGCAGGCATTGGAAGAATTTACGGATGCCCATGGCAACACGCTTGTCCGGACTACGCTGCTTCCCGGCACAACCCGGTTCCGGCATGACGCACTGATCCTCGTTCCGGAATCACCGCATGAACTGCCTGCCGGTGTGGAGCGGGTGCCGATAGCCCGCTTGCCGCCCGACGCATTGCGCTATACCTTCGCCAGCCGCTATTGCGAGTCGGACAAGCTTGCACAGTTTGCCAATCAACATTTCGGCCATATCGACGATGCCGCCGAACAGGTCAGGGCGGTATGCGACTGGACGCACACGCATATCGCTTATCGCTACGGTTCCGGCACCCCCTTCCTGTCCGCATGCGATGTGATCGCGCGCGGTTATGGCGTATGTCGCGACTACGCGCATGTCATGATTGCACTGTGCCGCGCACTGGATATTCCGGCGCGCTATGTGGCGGGGCATATGCCCTATCTCGGCGTCTCGGAAGCGGATATCGGCATCGATTTCCATGCCTATTGCGAGGTGTTTCTCGGCGACCGCTGGCATGTGTTCGATCCGCGCCATCGGCGCGTGCACCGCGGCCGCGTGAAAATTGCCCATGGCATGGATGCGGTCGATGCCGCATTCGGCACGATGTACGGCGCGGCACAGCTGGTCGACTTTCAGGTATGGGCTTATGAAATCACCGACCCGAATGAAGCGATCGGCGGACCGGTATCCATCATGCGTGGCGCCGACGGCAGCGCTGTGCGAACGCTTGCCGCCTGATTACGCCATCGCCTTGTCGCGCACCACTTCGTGCACGAAACGCAGCTTATCGATCACCGGTGTCGACAGCATGAATGGATAAGGATCGGGCATCCCGACGCTGCGATTGAGGCTGTTGAGCACATAAGTCAACGCAAACCAGTCCTTGACGATGTCATCGAACGTATTGCTGCGCAGTGGGCGTTCTTCGATGCGCAGTTCGGGCTCATCTGGCTTCTTCGGCTTGAGCATCATGCCGCAGGCATAGGCGGTGTCGAGCGTATCGACAATGTGCAGATAGTGCGCCCAGGTTTCCGCCCAGTCTTCCCATGGATGCGAACTGGCATAGCTGCTGATGAAGCGCCGCTCCCAGTCCGTCGGCGCGCCGTTTTCATAGTGTTTCTGCAGCGACTCGCCGTAATCCTGGCGCTCATCCCCGAACAATGCGCGAAACGGTTCTATCCATTTGCTGCCGACGATCAGCCGGTCGAAATAGTAATGGCCGCTTTCATGGCGAAAATGACCGAGCAGCGTGCGGTAGGGCTCGCCCATCTGTTCGCGTGTGCGTTCGCGATGGGACGGATCGGCTTCAGCGATATTCAGCGTGATCAGGCCGCTCGCATGGCCGGTCATCACCCGCTTGTCCGGCGTGTCTTCAAGAAATTCAAAAGCGAGTCCGGCATCCGAATCGTTCAGCTTGGGTACCGGTTGCAGATTCAATTCCCATAATGAATACAGCAGCCGGCGCTTGGCCGTCTCCAGCCGTTGCCAGTACAGGTGGTTGTTGTCCGACGACAGCGCAGGGATGATGTGGGTCAGCTGGCAAGATGCGCACAGCTCGCTGGGCGCGTCCGCGTGCAGCATCCAGTTGCAGACGTTCTGGTTGGCATAGTTGTAGCACTGCTTGTACAACGAGCCTGCATTGGCCGGATTCAGACTGCGCCACAGTCCCTCGCCAGCGGGTTCGAAAGTGCTGATGGTGCGCTGTTCCGGCTGGTAGCCCAGCATCCCGCCACAGTTTTCGCAGCGCACATTTTCGAAAAAAACCTGCTGCCCGCATTTGTCGCAATGAAACGTTTTCATCCAGGTTCGCTCTTTTCTATCTGCCGCAACTGCTCGCGTTACTGCTGCAAGTCGATTTCGTTTTAGCAAAATCGTTCCCGCTTTTCATTTCCATCAATATCGATTCGCCGGCCAGCTTGCAGTAGGAACGCAGCGTCGTGACGAACAAGCTGTCGTTGCCAATTTGTCAGGAACCAACAGCTTTTTTTTGCCTCTACCTATCAAACTTTTTAAAGCAGGGCTGGCATAACGAAGCGTTCCGTGTTGCAAGGCCGTTGAAAAAGTCGGGAAGCGCACGCCTGGCAATGCAAGTGTGCATCACGCCAGAGTGCTTCCTCGCACTTGCCATTTCCTTCCGCGAATACTGCGGCAACACAACGAAGGCAGCTTCGTCAAGCCCGCACAGCCTTTCCCATCAATTCATTTCAGGAGCCCATTCTCTATGTGCGGTATCGCCGGAGAAATTCGTTTCGACAACAGATTTGCCGATGTCCGCGCGGTCGCCGACATGACGGAAGCCCAATCGCGCCGCGGACCGGATGGCGAAGGCCTGTTCAGCCTTGGATCGCGCTGTTTCGGCCATCGCCGGCTCAGCATCATGGACCTCAGCCAGCGCGCGCACCAGCCGTTTATCGACAACATGCTGGGCATGGGCATCGTGTTCAATGGCGCGATCTATAACCATCATGAACTGCGCGAGGAACTCAAGTCGGCCGGCTACCAGTTCATCTCGACCGGCGACACGGAAGTCATCATCAAGGCCTGGCATGCCTGGGGGCCGAAAGCGCTGGACCGCTTTTACGGCATGTTTGCCTTTGCGTTGTGGGAGCGCGAAAGCGGCATCACTTATCTGGCGCGCGATCGCCTTGGCATCAAGCCGCTGTATTACACCACCAACGCGGATCGCATGCGCTTCGCGTCCGCGCTGCCTGCGCTGCTCAAGAGCGGCGGCGTCGATACCGCGCTCGACATGCAAGCCTTGCATTACTACATGACTTTCCATGCCGTGGTGCCCGCGCCGCACACGATCGTGCGCGGCGTCCGCAAATTACCGCCCGGAACGCTGATGACGGTACACCCGGATGGCGATTGCAATATCAGGGAATGGTGGCGGCTCGAATTCCATCGCAATGAAGACGACGAACGGCGCAGCTTCGACGACTGGAAATCCGACGTGCTGGATGCATTGCGGCTGTCGGTCAAGCGCAGGCTGGTGGCCGACGTGCCGGTGGGCGTACTGCTATCCGGCGGACTCGATTCCAGCCTGATCACCGGCTTGCTGGCCGAAGCCGGCACCACCAATCTGCGCACCTATTCGATCGGCTTCGAAGCGGTCGATAGCGAAGTCGGCGACGAATTCCATTATTCCGACCTGATCGCGAGCCACTACGGCACCGTCCATGAAAAGCTGCACATCCCCGCCGACGACTTGTTGCGCGCCTTGCCGGATGCAATCAACGCCATGGCCGAACCGATGGTCAGCCATGACTGCGTCGCGTTCTACCTGCTGTCACAGGCCGTATCGCGCCACAGCCGCGTGGTGCAAAGCGGGCAGGGCGCCGATGAAGTATTCGGCGGCTATCACTGGTACCCGCCACTGACCGACGTCAATGACTCTGCTGCCGGCGTCGATGCCTATCGACGCGTTTTCTTCGATCGCAGCCACGATGAACTGCTGGCGCTATTAAATCCGGACATCCGGCTGGAAGATGTCAGCGGCCAGTTCGTCGCCGCGCATTTCGACCGTCCCGGCGCCGACAGCGTGATCGACCGCGCGATGCGCCTCGATACGACCGTGATGCTGGTCGACGATCCGGTCAAGCGCGTCGATAACATGACCATGGCATTCGGGCTGGAAGCACGCGTGCCCTTCCTCGACCATGAACTGGTCGAACTGGCGGCCCGCATCCCCGCACAGCACAAGATCGCCAATGGCGGCAAGTACGTCTTGAAGGAAGCGGCGCGTTCGGTCATTCCAGCCGAAGTCATCGACCGGCCCAAAGGCTACTTTCCCGTGCCCGCACTGAAATACCTGCGCGGCGATTTTCTGCAATTTGTCCGCGACACGCTCGACTCGCAGGCGGCACGCAACCGCGGCTTGTTCCGGCGCGACGTGGTCGACAGCATGCTGCAGTCACCCGACAGCCACATTACGCCGCTGCGCGGTTCCAAGGTATGGCAGATCGCGTTGCTGGAGGCATGGCTGCAATCGCAGGGACTGTGAATACGGCGGTCGCGCTATTGCGCACCGCCAGACCAACCCAATTTTATCTTTCACGGAAAGTCTCAGATGAGTGCACTCCATTACGATCCATCGCTGCCCGGCAGCCGCAATCCGAATCCCTCGCTGTTCCAGGGCGGGGAGGAGGACCTCGAAAAAAATTCGGTGCATGGCATGCCGCCCAACGCCACACTGGAATGCGGCTGGGGCCGCCTCTTGTATGGCCCGGCATTCGAATCGCCGCAGGCGCTGGCCCAGGCCTTGCAGCAGGAACAGGCGGGCAAGCGCGACATCGCACTGCATGTCGAATCGCCCCAGCTGGTGCTGGCCGAAGCGCCGTCGGCGCTGTTCCTCGACCCATCGGTGATATTCCGGCGCCAGCTCGACGACACGCCAATCGAAGCACGGCCGTCGGGTGTCGTGATCCGTCCGCTGACCACGCGCGCCGACATCGCCGCGATCAACCGGCTCTATAGCATGCGCGGCATGGTGCCGGTCGATCCGCGCCTGGTCTGGAAGCAAAGGCATTCGGATGCGGTGGTATTTCTGGTTGCCGAAGATGAACGCACTGGCGACATCATTGGTTCTGCGATGGGCGTCGACCACTATGAAGCCTTTGGCGACGACACGCACGGCAGCAGCCTCTGGTGCCTCGCGGTGGATCCGCAAACCGGACTGGCCGGCGCCGGCGGCGCGCTGGTCAATTTTCTGATCGCTTTTTATGCGGCGCGCGGGCGCAAGTTTCTCGAGCTATCGGTCATGCACGACAATGAACCCGCGATCGCCTTGTATCAAAAGCTCGGCTTTGAACAGGTGCCGGGTTTTGTCGTCAAGAACAAGAACGCGATCAATGAAAGGCTGTTTGTCGAAACCACCGATTTCGCCGGGCTCAATCCCTATGCACGCCTGATTGTCGATGAAGCGCGCCGGCGCGGCATCAGCGTCGAAGTGATCGACGCGCCCGCCGGCATCTTTAAGCTGCGCTATGCCGGGCATGAAATGCTGTGCCGCGAATCGCTGACCGAGTTGACCGGGGGCGTGGCGATGACCTGGTGCCAGGACAAGGTACTGACGTCGCGCCGGCTCGCATCGATCGGTTTGCGCGTACCGCGCCAGCAGGTCGTCGGCGATCCGGAAGCCAATGCCGCCTTCCTGCATGAATGCGGTTCTGTCGTGGTCAAGCCGGCGTTGGGCGAACAAGGCAGGGGCATCAGTGTCGATGTGCGCACCGAAGACCATCTGGTCGAGGCGATCACGCGTGCCGCGCAGGAAGGCGGCCATGTGATCATGGAAGAATTCTGTGCCGGCCAGGATTTGCGCGTGGTGGTGATCGGCTACCGGGTGGTCGCCGCAGCGATCAGGCGCCCGGCCGAAATTGTCGGCGATGGTGCGTCTACCATCCGTCAGCTGATCGACCGCCAAAGCGCGCGCCGTGCGGCCGCCACCGGCGGCGAGAGCAAGATTCCCGTCGACGCCGAAACCGAGCGCTGCCTTGCCGGACAGGGGCTTGGCTACGATTCGGTGCTGGAGTCGGGGCGTGCGGTCAAGGTAAGAAAAACAGCGAACCTGCATACCGGCGGCACCATTCATGACGTTACGTCAGAACTGCATCCGACCTTGCGCGATATCGCCGAAACCGCTGCGCGCGCACTACGCATACCAGTGGTCGGCCTGGATTTCCTGGTGCCGGAACCGAGCTCCGAGGAATACGTGATCATCGAAGCCAACGAGCGTCCCGGACTCGCGAACCACGACCCGCAGCCGACTGCGCAGCGCTTCGTCGATCTGCTGTTTCCGTTCACCACCGCTCATGCGTGAGGCACCATGCAGAAACTTCCGATTGATGCCGATTTCCTGAAAACGACACTGCTGGAATTGCTGCATATACCAAGCCCGACCGGTTTGACGGATGAAATCGTCCATTACACCGGGGCCAAACTGGATGCGATCGGCGTTCCCTACGAACTGACCCGGCGCGGCACGATCCGTGCGGTGTTGCGCAGGAACATGCCTGAACGGCGGCTCTCCAGCCCGGCCTGTGCCATCGTTGCCCATCTGGATACGCTGGGTGCGATGGTGCGCGAAATCAAGCCGAATGGCCGGATGGCCCTGATGCCGGTCGGAACCTGGTCAAGCCGCTGGGCCGAAGGCGGCAGGATCACGCTGTTTTCGGAAAGCGGGCGGCATCGCGGCTCGGTGCTGCCGCTGTTCGCATCCGGCCACGTCTATAACGAACAGATCGATACCCAGCCGGTAAGCTGGGACCAGCTCGAACTGCGCCTCGATGAATTTATCGAGAACGACGCCGACGTGCGTGCGCTGCGCATCGACATCGGCGACTTTGTCGCCTTCGATGCCAATCCCGAACTGCTGGACAACGGCTATATCGTGTCGCGTCATCTGGATGACAAGGCTGGCGTCGCGGCGGTGCTTGCCGGCGTCAAGGCGGTGGTTGATGCCAAGGTGCAGGTGCCGATGGATTGTCATGTGGTGTTTACGCTGAGCGAGGAAGTCGGTTCCGGTGCGCGCGCCGTGATACAAAGCGATGTCAGCGAAGTGATCGGCGTGGATATCGGCCCGGTCGCCGCCGGACAGGGCGCGAAGGAAAAAGGCGTGACCATACCGTTGATGGATTCGGCCGGTCCGCATGACTATCACCTGACGCGCCGCTTGCTCAAGCTGTGCGAAGAGCACGGCATACACAGCAACCGCGACGTGTTTCGCTTCTATCATTCCGACGCCAGTGCCGCGGTCAACGCCGGCCATGACGTGCGCACCGCGCTGCTGTGTTTCGGCGGCGATGCGTCGCATGGCTACGAACGCACGCATGTCTCGGTGCTGTGCGATCTGGCGCAACTGATGACGCTCTACATCCAGAGCGGTCCAACCTTGGCGGAAGACCGCCACCACCGGCTCGACTCGGTCGATTCCTTCTCGCATCAGCTCGACGCCGGACAGCTTGCTCCAGTGGAAAACCCGCAACCGGATGTGACTGAACTGGTGCGCCTGAACGAACCGCGCGAGCCGGAATAAATGCCATCCTGCATGTACCATCCTTCGATCTGCATCAAATCCCTGGTAGAGAGTATCGCGAACTAAGCGGCGCGATAGTGACCTTACCCCTCGGCATGCGCAAATCGGCATGCCGTTCATTTAGGAGAAATCATGAGTCGAGAAAACGATGTCAGCGCATTGCTGCAACAATACGCAGCCGAAACCGGCGTACGTTCCGTGCAAAAGGTGGAGCAAGACTTCGTCGAGGTTGCACAACAGGTGACGGCGGAAACCATCACGCATGGATTGTCTGAGGCAATTCTGTCCGATCAGACCCCGCCGTTTGGCGAAATGGTCGGCCAGTCATTCGAACGCGGCGATACGCAGCAGCGCACCGGCGTGTTGCGCGAATTACTGGATGGCGCAGGGCCGGCGGCCGCACAGCCATTGGTCGACAATGGCGTATTGTCATCCACGCCGTCGAACGACGAGCCGGCCATATTCGTCGATCCCGCGATGGTTGCCCAATTGCAGCCTTCGCTGGTGGAACAGATGGCCGATGAAGCCATGCAGGAAGATCCATCGGTGATCGAGCGCATGAGCAGCCTGTATGCCGAAGATCCTGAACTCGGCAAGACGCTGGGCGGCGTGACGCTCAGCGTGGCGCTAGGAAAAATGGCCGAGAAGCGTTGAACCTGTCGCGGCGCGCTTGCGCGGCGAAATCGTAGTTACACCAGGCGGCCGACCGTTCGACGCGGTCAGTCCGCCATCCACCGGCAGATTGACGCCATTGCAACACATCGAACCACCCGAAGCGCGAGGCGGTGGTTTGACCGATACCGGAGCCGGCCTCCGTCACGATCACGACTTCTCGATAAGCCTGTTCACGCACATTCCTCCGATTGATTTGCTAAGCTTGGCCTTGTATGGATGCGGAATGACCGCCTGGAGTTCATGCCGTGCATTGGAGGAAATAAAATGAAAAACCCGCCCACGCTTCATCTCAAACTTTTGTCCGCGGCGCTGGCCGTTGCATTGGCGGCATGCTCGAAGTCGCCGGAACCGCCGCCCGCTGCGACAGCACCGGCTCCGGCCACTTCCTTACCTGCTGCTCCGGTAACCGGTTCCGGCGTGGAACTGCCAAGTTTTGTGAACCTGGTCAAGCAGCAGGGGCCGGGGGTCGTCAACATCAGCGCGGTGCGGCGGGCTCAGATCCAGGGCAATATGGCGGCGGTACCCGAGGGACATCCGCTGTATGAATTCTTCCGCCGCTTTGGCGGCCAGCCTGATATGGGCGAAACGCCGGCCGGCAGCCTGGGTTCGGGTTTCATCGTCAGCCAGGACGGCTACATCCTGACCAATGCCCACGTGATTTCCGACACCGACGAAGTGACGGTCAAGCTAATCAGCAAGCGCGAATACAAGGCCAAGGTCATCGGTGCCGATCCCTATACCGACGTGGCGCTGCTCAAGATCGACGCGACCGGCCTGCCGGTAGTCAAGATCGGCGATCCGTCCAAACTGGAAGCGGGCGAATGGGTGGCCGCGATCGGCGCACCGTTCGGATTCGATAATAGCGTGACGGTCGGCGTGGTCAGCGCCAAGGGCAGGGTACTGCCCAATGGCAGCTATGTGCCTTTCATTCAGACCGACGTCGCGGTCAACCCCGGCAATTCGGGTGGCCCGCTGTTCAGCACGCGCGGCGAAGTGGTCGGCATCAATTCGCAGATTTATAGCCAGACCGGCGGTTACATGGGTATTTCGTTTGCGATCCCTATCGATATCGCGATGGGCATCGCCAATCAGTTGCGCGAGTTCGGGCGCGTATCACGCGGGCGTATCGGCGTGCAGTTGCAAGAACTCACCTACGACATCGCGACTTCACTGGGATTGAAGGAAGCCAAAGGTGCGCTGGTCGCTGCGGTACAGAACGGCGGTCCTGCGGACCGGGCCGGCATACAGCCCGGCGATGTGATCGTCATGCTCAATGACCAGCCGGTGCAAACCACCGCCGATCTTGCACGTCTGATCGGCGGCACCAAACCGGGCGCGACGATCAATGCCGAGGTGTGGCGCAAAGGATCCACCAAGACAGCGAAGATTACGGTGGAAGAGTTGCGACGCGAAATGCGCTAGTGTAGTGCTTTCGAAATCATTGAACTATGTTCCCTGCGCGTTGCCATAACATCATTCTTTGAGCGGAGCGAATGATGAACGAGGCCACGACGATCAAGTTGAGCGGTGAACAGCGCAGTGAACTGGAGCGCCGCGTGAGGTCGCAGACGATCGATGCGCGGGCTGCCCGGCGCGCACGAATCGTTTTGCTGGCGGCTGACGGCGTGGGCAATCATGAAATCGCCCGGCGCATGGAAATCAGTCGGGGCCAAGTCATCGCGTGGCGTCGCCGGTTCGCGCAAGGCGGCGTCGCCGCCATTGACGGCGACCTGCCGCGCAGCGGGCGCAAACGGCGGATTGACGCCGCCGAGATCGTGCGCCTGACCACGCAGACGGCGCCGAAAGGCGCGACGCACTGGAGCACGCGCACCCTCGCGGCGGAGATGGGCATATCCGACACGACGGTCCACAAGGCATGGAAAGCCCATGGCCTCAAGCCGCATCTGGTCGCCACGTTCAAGGTTTCCCGCGACCCGAGATTCGCGGAGAAGCTGGAAGACATCGTCGGGTTGTACCTCAGTCCGCCGGAGCATGCGCTGGTGTTGTGCTGCGACGAAAAAAGCCAGGTGCAGGCGCTCGATCGCACGCAGCCGGGACTGCCGTTGAAAAAAGGCAAAGCCGCGACGATGACCCACGATTACAAGCGGCATGGCACGACCACGTTGTTTGCGGCAATGTGCACGCTCGACGGCGCCGTCATCTCGCGCTGCGCGCAACGGCATCGCCATGGCGAGTGGCTGGACTTCCTGCGTCAAATCGATCGGGAAACGCCGAAGGAAAAGGAACTGCATCTGATCTGCGACAACTATGCCACCCACAAGCATCCCACCGTGCGGGCGTGGCTGGAGAAGCATCCGCGCTTCCATCTGCACTTCACTCCCACCTCCGCCTCCTGGCTCAACATGGTCGAACGCTTCTTCCGCAGCCTGTCGACCGATCGTCTGGAGCGCGGCGTGTTCAGGAGCGTGCCCGAACTGATTGCCGCCATTGACGAGTACATCGCTGTGCATAATGAAAATCCCAAACCCTTCGTCTGGACTGCCAAGTCCAATGACATCCTGCAAAAAGTCATTCGCGCCAACCGCCGCCTTGGTTCAAAGAAAAACGAAGCACTACACTAGCGGGTCATCGGTGGGTCACTTGGCAACAGGATGCGCATAAAAGCGTGTCTTTTCGCGCCATGCGTCGTTGCAAATGCGCGCGATAGACTAGCTATCGCTGTGCTTTGCGCCTAGCCTGACACAAAAATCCATCGCTTTTATTTGCGTATCCCATTGCCAAATGACCCACTAGGCGCCAATCAGCATGACTACCTATTCCCTGTCCACGGCCGTGCATGCCGAACTCGATATTCGCAAGAGCCGGTTCATTGCCGTCGTGCTGCCGGTCGCCGACCGCGCTGCGGCAATGCGCGTGGTGGAACAGCTGCGCGCGGAACACCGTGCGGCCACCCATGTCTGCTGGGCCTTGATGGCCGGAGGGCAGTCGGGCATGTCGGACGACGGCGAACCGTCCGGTACCGCCGGCAGACCGATGCTGGAAGTCTTGCGCCATCATGAGCTCGATGGCGTGCTGGCTGCGGTGGTGCGTTACTACGGCGGGATCAAGCTCGGTGCCGGCGGCCTGGTGCGCGCCTATACCGACGCGGTCGCCGCCGCATTGAAGCAGGCTGTGCGAATCGAGCGCATCGTGCTGACGCGCTTATGCGTGGAAGTCGATTATCCCGATGAGGCGCGCGTACGACGCTGGATAACGCAGCAAGGGCAACAAGCTTGTTCGCTTATCGGCGTGGAGCACGGTCCGGCCGTGCGCCTGATGATCGATCTGCCTGCGGCCGAGCTCGATGCTGCGCGGATCGCGGTCGCCGAGCTTACACAGGGACGCGCACGACTTTCTGGCGACGAAAGCGCTCTAGGGAGGTAAGCCGCAGGGAGAAACAATTCCTTGATATTGGCTTGGCACTCTTTCAGTTGGCCGAGGAAGGTTTCACATCTTCGTTCGAGCAGTTGGTGGCATGCATTATTTCAATTCGCACTTATGAGGAACTGGAGTATCAACGTTGCGGCGGCCATTGCCATGTGTGGTGCCGTGCGGAAGGCAAGCCGGTATTGCTTTCGTTGCTCTTACCATGCATCCATCGCAATACTTTCGCAGCGGCAAACACCAACAAGCCCGCGACCGACATGACGACGATGACAATCCCGGCAAACATTAAAAACAGACTGATTGCAGCAATGCCAAGCGCGCCGGCTCCTGCAATTTTCCAGCGCCACCAGCGGCCAAGCATGGCTTGCATCATTTCCCGGAGCGACTTGGGTTCAGTCTGCGCGGACGGGTTGTCGACGATTTCCCATTCGGTATATTCAGGCATTTCTGCTCCAACACATCGGTATTGAAAGGCCTTATCCTAGCCCTGTTCGACTTATTTCAGAAGCGAAGAAACCGGCCCTCATGCTTCTAAAAAGACGAAGTCAACCAAGTTTCGGGCGACTTGATGAAATTACTTTTTGTTTGCAAACCTTGTATGTTCGAGCGTTTACAATCAAATTGATTCAAGTTGTCCGTCCTGCAATATTGAGCAGCACGACGCCGACCAGAATGGCAAACAAGCCAACCAGCTTGACCAGAGTGACTGTTTCGCCAAACCAGAGTACGCCGATCAGTGCAACGGCTGCCAGACCGACCCCGCTCCAGATTGCATAAACGATACCGACTTCCAGGGTCCTCAGGATATGCGACAGCAGGTACAGCGATATCGCATAACCGCAGACGGTCAGCAGAGAGGGCCAGAAGCGGGTGAATCCGTTTGACAATTTCATTGAGCTTGTTGCAATAACTTCTGCAACGATGGCCATTGCGAGCATGATCCAGGCTGTATTCACTGTTCGTCCAGTTTTGCATGATAAGGAGTCGAAAGTGTACGCGCTGGTGTTGATATCTGCAGCGCAAGCGCCGGCCGTGACTTTAGAGCAGTTTCACCCTGACTGTACCGTCGATCCCGGACGCTTTGCCCACGGCACGGCGTTGCGTCTCCTTGCCATGGCTCGCCATGTCGCGTCGCCGCGCCTTGTTCCGCAGGCAAACCGCCTCGGCCTCGCCTGGTAAGTCAGGGTGAAACTGCTCTAGCGCCGCATTTCCAGCGCGCTTCGCATCGTGCCGAAACGCTTGCGGTATTGCGCGGGTGTCAGACACACATGCCGGCGAAAAAGCCTGCTGAAAAATCCCGGGTCTTCATAGCCGACCTGGTTGGCGATCGCCTCCACCGGCAGCGCGCCCGATTCCAGCATTTGCTTGGCTTCTTCTAGACGCAGGGTATGCACATATTCAAGCGGCGACATGCCGGTCGCATGCTGGAACCGGCGTTTGAACGAACGCTCGGCGATTCCGCTCAATTGCACCATCGCTGCCACAGGGGCGGGTTCCGCATAATGATCGGCAATCCAGGTCTGACAGCGCGCGATCAGCGCATCTTCGGCTTGTCGCGTGCGCGCCAATCGGGCAAAAGGCTGCTGCCCGATATCGTGCCAGTCGACGAGGTTGAGTCTTGCAGTCTGCATCGCTATTTCGATGCTGGTCAGGCGCGCCACCAGATACAGCGCCAGGTCCAGCCAGGAGGTGCCGCCGCCCGCCATGATCAGACGTTGCCCCTCGCCCGAGGCAACCAGCGCGCGCTGCGTGCGCACCTTGACCAGCGGATAGCGTCGCGTCATCACATCGCAGTAGGCCCAATGGGTAGTAGCTTCCTGGCCGTTCAGCAGACCCGCTTCGGCAAGCAGTATCGCGCCGGAGCAGGCGGTGGCCAATAGTTTTCCCGCTGCATAACAGCTTTGCAGGCAGGCGATTTCTTCTTGGAATCGCCCATCCAGCGATTCACCGGGCGCGACCATTAATTCCGGCACGCAAATCACATCGGCGGACATGCAGGCGGCGAGCGGTGCATCGGGCGTTATCTTCACGTTGTTGGCAGCGACAAAACAATCGCCGTGACGGGACACAACCTGCGGCAAGATGACAGGGGTGCCGGGTTGCCCATCGACAATCAACTTCCAGTCTCGGCCGGCCGACATGAACATGTCGTACATGCCGTAGACCACCGATGCCGAGGTTTCCGGCATGGCCAGGATGGCGACGCGGGCAGGCTGTTGGCGATTCATGGCCGTTTTGTCCGGTTCATTGCCGAAATGGCTTTAGTGACGGAGACAGGGCAGGAGTACCGTATGAATAGTCTAGGATTTTTATTCATCACAGGACGGACTAGCGCAAAGCGCACGCAATCTCAACAGCCACAAAGGAGCAGCATCATGAGCAAATACCGCAACCGCCTGCCGCAATTGCAACGCGACCGCTTATTCATGACCGATGGCGGACTCGAAACCACGCTGATCTTTCACCAGGGCATGGAGCTGCCGCATTTCGCTGCCTTCGACTTGCTCAAGGATGCGGAAGGCACTGCAGTGCTGGAAAACTACTACCGGCGTTATGCGCAAATGGCACGGCGCTACGGCATCGGACTGGTGCTGGAAGCGCCGACCTGGCGCGCCAACTCGGACTGGGCACAAAAACTCGGTTACGGCAGCATCGAACTGGCCGATGCCAATCGCAAGGCGATTGCATTGATGCTGCGGATCCGCACCGATTATGAGTCGCCCGACACTCCCGTCGTCATCAGCGGCAACCTTGGGCCGCGCGGCGACGGTTATCGGGCAGACAAGCGCATGAGCAGCGTCGAGGCATGCGCTTATCACGCACCGCAGATCGAAACCTTTGCGCAGACCGACGCAGACATGGTGGCCGCGTTCACGATGAATTATGTCGAGGAAGCGATCGGCGTCGTGGTCGCGGCCAGGGAGTATGCCATGCCGGTCGCAATCTCGTTTACGCTGGAAACCGATGGCCGCCTGCCGTCGGGCGAATTGCTCAAAACCGCAATCGAGCGGGTCGACGGCGACACCGGCGGCTATGCGGTGTATTACATGATCAACTGCGCGCATCCCAGCCATTTCGAGCATGCGCTTGAAGGCGGCAATGCATGGGCGCGGCGCATACATGGCGTGCGCGCCAATGCGTCGCGCCGCAGTCATGCCGAACTGGACGAGGCCAGCGATCTCGATGACGGCAATCCCGACGAATTGGGCAGCCTGTACGGCAAGCTGAATGCCTTGCTGCCTTGCATGAATGTCGTCGGTGGATGTTGCGGTACCGATCACCGTCATGTCGACGCGATCTGCAGCGTCCTTGCACGGGAAGCTGCCTGAAAAACCTGTCGTGTCAGTGTCTGGTATTCAGACTTAGTACAGGCGGGTTTTTCTCCAGATCACGCAATGCCGTTTGCAGCCATGCGCGGACAAAGTCATCCCCTTCGACATCGCGCAGCAGGTTGTAGTTGGTCATCATTAACACGTTGAGCGCATCGGCCTTGGCCGATGCGTCCGGCATTCCCTGCAACAGATTGCTTACCGCATCCACTGCGGCGATTGCGACTTTGTCTTGCGCCATATTTTTCTCCGTATTTGAATGTGCCGCGCGTCTCTTGCGTGAAGGCGGTCGCGCTGCCATTTCTGCGGCGGACATGCTGAAATCAGTAGCGACACAATGGCATTAGCAAAGTGTGTGCCGGTATCGCAAATACACGGCGAAAGCGACGCCAGGGCTTGAACTGGCGTTGATCGGCGCAGTTCAGGCACGAGAATTTTTACATTTCCGATGAATTGAGTGAGACGCTATGTGTAATCGATACAAAGCTGCGTAAGCTATTCCCGGATCGGCGGGTTCAAGATGCCCTGTCGCTCAGGATGCAATGGGTTTGTGCTTGGGTTTCTTAGGCTTCTTAGGCTTTTTAATTATCTGTCCGCGCGCATCGGTCTGCGGCACCCGATGTTCCGGTTCAAACCCCTGTTCTTCGACGCGTTGCAAGACTTGCCCGGTCAGCGCTTCTATGGCCGCCAGCAATTGGACTTCATCGGCGCAGACCAGCGAAATCGCTTCTCCGGAAGCGCCCGCGCGACCGGTACGGCCGATGCGGTGAATGTAATCTTCCGCCACGATCGGCAAATCGAAATTCACGACTTGAGGAAGATCAAGGATGTCCAGTCCACGCGCTGCGACATCGGTCGCGACAAGGATTTGCACTTCGGCATTCCGGAAGCGTTCGAGCGCGCGCAAACGCGCCGGCTGAGGTTTGTCGCCATGCACGGAGTCGGCACTGATGCCCTGCGTCGCCAGGGTTTCCACCAGCTCCTCTACGCCCCTGCGGGTTTTTACAAAGGTCAGCACCTGGCCCCAGCCCCTGTTTTTCAGCAAATGACAAAACAGCGCGGTCTTGCGCTTCTTGTCGACGGGGATTGCCGATTGCCTGACGGCTTTCACGGTCGTATTGGGCGGGTCGGCTTCGATCAGCAGCGGATCGTTCAGCAGCGTGCCCGCCAGCGTCCGTATCGTTTCGGAAAACGTCGCTGAAAACAACAGGGTCTGCCGCTGTTTCGGCATCAGCGAAAACACTGTGTCGAGCTCGCGCGAAAAACCGAGGTCGAGCATGCGGTCGGCTTCATCGAGCACCAGTGTCTGTACCTGCCGGAAGCGGACCGCGTTCTGCCGATGCAGATCGAGCAGGCGGCCCGGCGTCGCGACCAACAGATCCAGTCCGCGTCGCAGTTTCATCATTTGCGGGTTGATGCTGACGCCGCCATAAGCCACATGGGTACGTAGCGAAAGGTGGGCACCGTACTTGCGAAAGCTTTCATGGACCTGGTCGGCCAGTTCGCGTGTGGGGACGAGTACCAGAGCCCGCACTGAATTGCTGGATACCGGCGGGCCTTCGGTGCTCAGCCGCTGCAGCAGAGGCAATGCAAACCCGGCGGTCTTGCCGGTGCCCGTCTGCGCGGCCGCCATCAGGTCACGTCCGGCCAGTACGGCCGGTATTGCCTCGGTTTGCACCGGGGTCGGGGATCGGTAGTCGAGCGCATCGAGTGCGCGCAGCAGCGGTTCGATCAGGCCAAGGGAAGCAAATGTCATCAGAAAAAGAATAGATTGAAATCAACAGGACAACAAAAGGACAAGTCGCAACTGAACCGGGGCGGCATCAGGACACCGGACGAATTGCGATTGTCGGCGACCGCATTGCGTTCGCCCGCGCTCTCAGCTGTCCGCATCCGCCATCCACCTCTTGCGCGGCCGAATCGCGCAGCTTGGTCAGCACGCCATGCTGATGCAGCCATCTGGCAATCGCACGCGCGCGGTCCCACGACGGTCGCTTGAATTGCAAATCGGGAATGGTGTTATACGGGATCATGTTCAGCACCGCGTATTTGCCTTTGAGCAGATCGACGATGCCTTCCAGTTCATCGTCGCCGTCATTGATCCCCTCAAGTAGCGTCCACTGGTATTGCACCGGATAAGCGGTGCTGCGGCCATAGTGTTCGCCGCGTTCGACCAGTTCTTGCGGCGTCAGCTTCGGCGCACGCGGCAAGAGCTTTTCGCGCAGGGCCGGCTTGGTGGTATGCAAGGATAGCGCGAGCGCCGGCTTGACCGTGCCTTGCGGCAGGCGTTCAAAGACGCGCAGGTCCCCCACAGTCGAAAACACTAGGTTCTTGTGTGCGATGTTGCCTTCGGTTCCCAGCAGTTCGATCGCATCCATTACGTTATCCAGGTTATGCGCCGGCTCGCCCATGCCCATGAACACGACCTTGCTGACGGCGCGCTGGCTGCGTGCCAGCGCGACCTGGGCCAGGATTTCGCCGCTGCTCAACTGACGGAGCAATCCATCCCTGCCGGTCATGCAGAATTGACAACCGACCGCGCAGCCGACCTGGCTGGACACGCACAGGCCATTGCGCGGCAACAGTACGCTTTCCACGGTCTGGCCATCGACCAGGCCGACCAGCAGGCGTGCAGAACCGTCTTCCGTGGGATGGGTGGCGATCAGGCGCGCCATTGCACGCAAGTCATCATCCAGCGCCGGTAATGCATCGCGCAGCGATTTCGGCAAAAAATCCTGCGGACGGCGCCGCCCATGATCGTAAGGCCGCGCCTGCAGCCAGTCGCGCAACACGCGCTGCTCGTGTTCCGGCTTGGCGCCGAGTGCGCGCATGCGCTGTCGTATCAGATGTATATGCATCGGGGCGATTGTGCCAGATTTGCGATAGGGCGTTATCGAATGGGAGTGAAACCGGCGATGCCTCTTGCCTTGGCAGATTCGCAACTTTTATTTGTAGTCCATCGCAAAATATGAAATACGGTTAAAAAAATTCCGTTTAGTTGGCAAATTACCATTCAGTTCGTCCCGGGCATGGACGTAATAGTAGTTGCGCCTTTTCTTTGCGTGACAACTTCGCGTGACAACTATAGGAGTGGACCTTGAGATTACTAAAGAATCTAAAAATTGGTCGGCGTCTCGGACTTGCCTTTGGCATTCTGGCGCTTCTCATGCTCACCATCATCGTCTTTTCGATTTCCCGGATGAGCGGCATTGCCGAGGCAGTCGCGTTCCAGAACAAGGTCCGCACCGAAAAACTGGAACCCCTGTATGCCGCGCGCGAAGCCCTTGCCCAGACGGGCTTGTCGGCCCGGAATGCGCTCGCGATTTCAGACGAAGCGGAAGCGAAAAGGGAACTCGACAAGCTGGACGCGTTCAAGGCGGTTTATCTGGCCGAACTGAAAAAAGCCGCGCCTTACTTCAGCGGCAACAAGGATTTTGAAAAGGTCAACGCCGGCTTTCTCAAAATGGCCGAGGAACTGAATCGCGTTCGGCCGCTCCGTGCAGAGCCGACCATAAGCAACCTGGCCACGTTCATTGCCAACGAATGCCGGCCCTTGCGCAACCAGATCGTGGCCGACATGGATACCTTGCTGCGTTCGGTGCAAGCTGATGTGGATACCGCAAGCCGCGCCGCAGAAAGCTTGTTCGACCAGTCCACCATGTGGATTCTGGTGGTCGGCGGCCTGGTGCTGGTGGCAACCGTCATGCTCGGTCTCGTGATCACCGCATCGATCACCGCGCCGTTGCGGGCCGCAGTGCATGTAGCCGAGACGGTTGCGGCCGGAGATCTGACCAGCCGTATCGAGGTGACATCGAATGACGAAACCGGACAATTGCAGCGCGCCTTGCAGCAGATGAATGCCAACCTGCTCAAGATGATCGGTGAAGTACGCTCGGGCACCAATGCAATTGCAGCCGGCTCGAATGAGATTGCATCGGGTAATCTCGAACTCTCGTCCCGCACCGAACAACAGGCTTCGTCGCTGGAAGAAACCGCAACCTCGATGGAAGAGCTGACATCCACCGTCAAGCAGAACGCCGATAATGCCCGCCAGGCAAACCAGCTCGCGGTATCGGCATCCACGGTCGCGGTCAAGGGCGGCGAAGTTGTGGCACAAGTGGTGGACACCATGGGTTCGATCAACGAATCCGCGAAGAAGATCGTCGATATCATCGGCGTCATCGACGGCATTGCGTTCCAGACCAATATCCTTGCGCTGAATGCAGCCGTCGAGGCAGCGCGAGCGGGCGAACAGGGACGCGGTTTCGCCGTAGTTGCATCGGAAGTGCGTAACCTGGCCCAGCGCTCCGCCGCCGCTGCGAAGGAAATCAAGGCCTTGATCGGCGACTCGGTCGACAAGGTCGACACCGGCAGCAAGCTGGTGACGCAGGCAGGCAGCACCATGGACGAGATCGTCGAAAGCGTGAAGCGCGTCACCGACATCATGGCTGAAATCATGGCCGCGAGCCAGGAGCAAAGCGCCGGCATCGAGCAAGTCAATCAAGCCATCAACCAGATGGATCAGGTAACGCAGCAGAATGCTGCGCTGGTCGAAGAAGCCGCTGCCGCCTCTCAGGGCATGCAGAACCAGGCTTCCAATCTGGAGCAAGTGGTCAGCGTGTTCAAGCTTGATGGCATGCAGCAGAGCCAGTCCTTCGTCGCAGCGCCGGTGGCTGTCAAACCGGCTGCCGCAGTGCGGGTTGCGCACAAGCCGCGCACTGCGATGGCGGCAAAGGCACCTGCTCCGGAAAAGCGAAAAATCGCTGCGCCGGCTGGCAATCCCAACAATGACTGGGAAGAGTTTTAAACTCGCACGACCGCCCCGTACGGTCGCAGGCAATCAGGCAGGTGTGGTAAGTGCGTAAAGCCATGCCTTGATGCCGCAAGACTGCTGCATTGAATGAAAATCCCCTGCCGGCTTCCGCCGCAGGGGATTTTTTTCAGGTGATTCAGGTAGACGTGTTTTTTCGGGTCAAAAGACAAGCGTGGTCAGATTGTTTATATTTCGCTTTTCCATGCTGAACCGACATGACCGACCTGAAAGGATTCCTGATGACCGATCTCTCCGCCTTCCCGATTACCAAGAAATGGCCGGCCCAACATCCCGACCGCATACAGCTGTATTCGCTGCCGACGCCGAATGGTGTCAAAGTTTCGATCATGCTGGAAGAAACCGGCTTGCCTTACGAACCGCATCTGGTGCGCTTCGATGCGAATGATCAGCTATCGCCGGAATTTCTTTCGCTCAATCCCAACAACAAGATTCCCGCGATCCTCGATCCGAACGGCCCCGATGGCAAGCCGCTTACGCTGTTTGAATCGGGTGCGATTCTGCTCTATCTTGCGGACAAGACTGGTCAACTGATTCCGCAAGACGGCGCCGGTCGCTACGAAGCCATACAGTGGCTGATGTTCCAGATGGGTGGCGTCGGACCGATGTTCGGACAAGTCGGCTTCTTCCACAAATTCGCCGGCAAGGATTATGAAGACAAGCGTCCGCGCGATCGCTATACCGCGGAATCGAAGCGCCTGCTCGCCGTGCTGGATCGACGTCTGGCAGACCGTGCCTGGCTCATGGGCGATAGCTACACCATCGCTGATATTGCAACCTTTCCATGGGTGCGCAACCTGATCGGCTTTTACGGCGCGGGCGATCTGGTGGGGATTGCCGACTTCCCGCATGTGCGGCGCGTGCTTGAAACTTTCGTCGCGCGGCCGGCGGTCGCAAAAGGGCTGGAGATTCCCAAGCGCGATGCCGCTTAGAGCATTTTTTCCCGCATGACCGGCCGGCTCGAAATCAATCCGCTCCGAACAGGTCGTGCGCATCGAGAATTGCATAGACGATCTCAGGATTTTTTTCCAGGCATCGTCGCACGGCAGATGGAATCGACTGCCGTATTTTCCTGCACAGGCCGGGCTGCTCTACAAGCTGGATAGTCAAGCCGCGTACAGTGCGCACTTCGCGACTGCCCGGCGCGATGCGAAGAACGATGCCTAGCTGCGCCTGCATGCGTTCTCCGATATGTTTCAGCTCTGCATAGCTGCCTATCGCTTCTATGCGTTCGATCAGTTTTTTCTCTTCCTGCTGCGTCAATCTGAGAACGCGCAGGTCGCCATTCGGATCGTCCAGCAAGCGGTCGCGCTCGCAGATACAGGCGCCCGGCGGGCACTCTTTGCGTATCGGAAAAGGAACCGTGGGGATCATCGGATCGGACAGCAGGAAGTTAGCGGAAAACAGGCGAGGCTTTGAGTCTCGCCTCGTGTCAATCATACTCGCTCTTGATCGCACTCGATTTTTCTCCGCCTCAATCGGCCGGTGGTAAACGCGATCCTGACTACCGGTTCATAATTGCGTTTTTGCGTCTTGCCGAATGCGGCCGAACCGTTCCATGTCGACACGACTTCCCGTTGAACTTGCCAAATCCTATCGCCTGCTCAATCACGGCCCGACCGTCTTGGTCAGCAGCGCGCATGGCGATACCGTCAATGTGATGGCGGCGGCCTGGTCGATGCCGGTCGATTTTTCTCCGCCCAAGGTCGCCGTCGTGATTGACCGCAATACCCTGACACGCCAACTGGTCGACGCCTCGGGCGAGTTCGTGCTGAATATTCCATCCCGGCAGCTGGCGCAGGCGACGCTCGCGGTCGGATCGGCATCCGGCCGCGAGGTCGACAAGTTTCATGCATATGGCCTGAGCACGTTTGCCGCTGAAAAGATCGCAGCGCCTTTACTGCAAGGCTGCCTGGGCTGGTTGGAATGCCGTGTCATTCCCGAGCCGCAGATCCAGGAGCGCTACGATCTCTTTCTCGGCGAAATCGTCGCGGCCTGGGCCGATCCGCAGGCCTTCAGCAATGGCCACTGGATATTTGAAAATGATAGCCCGCGCAGTATTCACTACATTGCGGGCGGAAATTTTTTCGAGACTGGAGCGGCCTTCGACGTAGAACGATAAGTCTCCATCCTGGCAATCAGGCGCCGGCTTCGCATTCCTGGATGATTTCGGTTTCCTGCAAGGCATCGGCTACCCATGCCTTTGTGTCGGCGTCATCCAACACCGTTTGCAGATAAGCGCTGGCGGTGTCATTCAGCGTCACATCATAGGTTTGAAAGTGCAACGCCAGCGGGATGAACATGGCATCGGCGATGCTGAAGCGCCCGAACAGCCAGTCTCCCGATACTGTGCACGTCTGCCGGCATTGCGACCAGATCGTTTCCACTCTGCGCACTTCTTCCCGCAGTTCGGGAGAAAAATCGACGCGCCGGTGCGACGCCCGGCAATTCATTGGAATCTGGCCGCGGATCGCGCGAAAGCCGGAATGCATTTCGGCGCAGATCGCACGTGCATGCGCACGCTGAAGACGATCGTCCGGCCATAAATGGGGATGGGTTTCCGCGACATATTCGCAAATCGCCAGACTGTCCCATAATGCAAATTCGCCATCCCGATAGACGGGCACCAGTCCTGTCGGTCCGAAGCGCTTGAGCTTGTCGCTATGGCCGTCTTCATATAACGGGATGCGTATTTCATCGAAAGCGATTCCCGCCTTGCGCAGGCATATCCAGGCGCGTAGCGACCATGTCGAATAATTCTTGTTGCCGATTACCAGCTGAACCATGTGCTTCTCCCTGTTGTGCATTGAGCGTAGCTTATTTCATCGTAATTAATGAATAAAGTCGGTTAGACTGAATTCATTATTCACGGACATTGAATAAAGCGCGGGACATGGACCAGTTATTCAGCATGCAGGTGTTTTGCCAGATCATCGATTCCGGAAACATGGCCGACGCGGCGCGCACGCTTGGGCTGGCGCCCGCCACAGTGACGGGAACGCTGGCGCGTGTGGAAAAGAAGCTCGGAGTGCGCCTGCTGGACCGCACCACGCGCCGCATGAACCTGACTGAAGCGGGACGCCTCTGGTACCAGCATGCCAAGCAGATCCTGGAGCAGGCGGCCGAGGCGGAAAACGCGGTACGAAGCCTTGCCGTGGAACCGCGCGGATTGTTGCGCGTAACGCTGCCGCTCGGGGTCGCGATGATTTTCATCTATCCGTATCTGCATGCGTTTTCGCAGGCTTATCCGCTGATCGAACTTGACTTGCAGGTCAACGACCGCTTCATCGACCTGATCGAAAACCGCATCGATCTTGCCATCCGCGTCGGCTTCATGAAGGACTCGGAACTGATCGCGCGCCCGCTGCTGCGGTATTCGCGTGTGGTCTGCGCGAGTCCGCTCTACCTGTCGGCGCACGGGATACCCGAGCAGCCGTCGGATCTGGCGCGGCACCAGTGCCTGCTGTACCGGCACGATCTGCAACCGGTGTACTGGGATTTTCAGGCTGGAACAGAGGTGCAGGCGGTCCAGGTGCGCGGTACCCTGCAAAGCAACGAATCGAATGCACTGCTGGCCTGGGCTCGTGCCGGGCAGGGGCTGACCAGACAGCCGTCATGGCTGGTCGCGAAAGATCTGGAGCGAGGCGTTCTTGTTCCGGTGCTGGAGTGTTTTGCGGTGAAATCGCCGCACGACCTTCCGGGCATCTATGCGGTAACAGCCAGGACCCATCAGCTTCCGGCAAAGGTCAAGGCGTTTCTTGATTTCTTTTCTTCCAGGGTAGCGGCGCCATCGACGGCACAGTCAGGCTGAAACTGATCGAGCCAGGTCACAGCGCGTGGAATTTTGTGCGGCACCGTGCTCGGATTTCCGATGGGCGCGCGGTGCGTATGACGGTGGGCCGTCGGCACTTCGTTCAGTATTTTGTATTCACTGATTTCAATAGCCCGTAGATATCCAGTCCGGCACCGTAATCATCTCGTGCCTATGCAGCCGTCATTACGGGGATGGTATCCAATGTAAACAGAGGCTGGTTATGAAAGTACGCCGGCCGATCACTTCAACATACCGAGCGGCGGCAGGCGGCCAATTCCAGCCGCTAGACGGCGATCCGCGGCTCCTTGAAGCGGACGTTGGCGGTGACTTCCATGGATTTCCTACCGGCCCATGAGCAGGCAAACGGTTTATACAATATATACAATACGTCAATTTCCCTTGACCGAAACCACCGCCTGGGTGTGCTTTTGAAGCGGTGAACCTGACCCTGCAACAAGTGCCCGTATAATTTGGGCCATGTTGACTATTTTTTAAAAACAACAACTTTGGAAAAGGTTGCTTTTGTGCTCACCAGACCGTCGCGGTGCATGCCACCACAACCTTTCCATATGACTAACAGTTAGGCGCGAGGATAGGATGAGTCAGAGTCCCAAGCTACTGAGGCGCTTGTTGCGTGCGAAAGATCACATGGACGGGGCACCCCATGAGGAGTGGCCCATTCACCGGTTAGCGGAAGTGAGCGCGGTCTCGGCGGCGCACTTCACTCGCGAGTTCAAGAAGGCTTTCGGCGTGCCCCCACACCGCTACCTGCTCACGCGTCGTATTGAGCGAGCCACAGCGCTACTCCGCGACACCAATCTGCCTATTACGGAGATCGCAATCCAAACCGGCTGGAGCAGTCTTGGTACCTTTGGGCGCATCTTCCGTGACATCACCGGTGGGAGCCCAGGGGAGCTTCGAGCGCGTGCGCGGTCGGTTCCACATGTGGGGGTGCATATGCCCGAGTGCTTCATGCGCAATGCACATCGGCCAAACCTCAATATCGCAGTTTTGGAGAAGCGACGAATAGAAGCCTCTGGCAAACTGGAGCTCCAATCCAACTAAGGAGTTTCTATGACTCAAGGTATCAATGTGGTCGGTCTGTATGTACGTGATCAGGACGAAGCGCTTGCTTTCTACGTCGAGAAGCTGGGGTTTCTCTGCCACACAGACGTTCGTAACGGTGACTATCGTTGGCTGACTGTGCAGCATCCGAACCAACCCTCGTTTCAGCTCGGCTTGTTTAAACCTGGACCGCCAGTACATGACGCGGCAACCGCGCAGACTTTGCAAGAGATCGTCGCCAAGGGGGCCATGCCGCCACTCGTGCTCTTCGTGGACAACTGCCGTGCTGCTTACGAACGTCTGAGTAAGTGCGGCGTCGAGTTCACGCAGGCACCTGTGGATCGCTACGGCACTGTGGACGCAGGCTTTCGGGATCCTTCCGGCAATGGATGGAAGATGATCGAGGTTGCGGCCAAGCAGGAGTCGCAATGAACTGGAAAAACTGGACTCGACAGAGCCACCGCTGGCTGTCCATCGTTTTCACCGTGACTGTAATTGCCAACTTCGTGGCGAGGGCAGTGGAGCCGGCCGAGCCGCCGCCGTGGATAACATACTCCCCGCTGCCACCGCTCTTTCTTCAATTTTTTTCAGGCCTATACCTGTTCGCGCTGCCATATATGACTAAGTGGCGCAGCAGGCCACGCGCCTGACAATTGGTTCAATCCGACGCCGCTTCGCGGCGCGGCTTAACTCAAACGTGAAGCGTCTGCTTACGGGAAAACGCATAGACGGCTAAGGATCGCGTTCTGTCGGTTGACCGACTATCGGCAATGTCCGGAGTTGCGCACTTTACTGACGGCGCTCATGAGCACCGGTCTGAATGCGCCCGATGTCGAAGTAGCTGCGTACGAACACCGGAATACGCAGATTGCTCGCCGTTCAGCACATGGGTTTCCTATTGTCTTGACCATGGCGCTGTATCGAACGGGTTGATACTTGCAGTGAAGGCACCGCAAAGCGGATGCGATGCCTAAGCTTCGCTTACTTTTCAATGGCGAGAAGTTCCACTTCAAAAGTCAGCGTGCTATTCGGGGGAATAGTGCCGGGTACGCCGCGCGATCCATAGGCAGTCTTGGCGGGGCAAGTCAACTTGGCTTTGCCGCCAACCTGAATCCGTTGGACTCCTTCCGTCCAGCACGGAATCACCTGGGAAAGCGGAAAAGTGGCAGGTGCATTTCGCTTATATGAACTGTCGAATTCAGATCCATTTTCCAATGTGCCGCGATAATGTACTTTCACGACATTCGAGGCCTTCGGGTGAGGGCCGCTGCCAGCCGAAACATGCTCGATACCTACGCCAGACGGCAAGGTTTCTTTTTGACGGTCTGCAGCTACTGCAGGGGTAAGGAATAATGCGGCCAGCAGGGAAACGACGATGCGCATTTGAATTGTCCTTAAGAAGAGACGATATGACGGGAAGGTATGGTTCAACAGCCGCATTTTACCCCGTGAGGTACACGAATCCGCTATGGCCTGCGATGTGTATGGAGCGATGCGTGCTTGGACAGTTTGGCAGCGAGCACGGCGCGTTTGATCTCCCGCCGGTGGGTTGATATGGAAACCTGACGCTCGTTAGCCAAGTACGACAGAAAGGCATGGATTTTCGGCGCTCCCATATCGACGGGATGGTGTAGTCCATGGAAGCGGATATACCATCTTGCCCAATACATGTAGACGCGCTCCGTATGCAGACTATCGTGTTTGTCCCTGGGGTAACATCGTGCCTAATCGAGCAGCTTTGGAGGCCGCTTCGAGGCAGTATTTTAGGTGACGTTTTTCACGATTAATTAATGCTGTATATTTGAACGGTGTTCGGCTGTATGCTAGGCAGCATGCATCTTCCAGAGGATCATGCGAAATGGTTTATCAGGCAGCACACTGGTTTAACCGGCTGACTACGCCGATGAAACCTAATTAGGCCGCATGTGACAGTCCAGGGAGGGGGGTATGAAAGTCGCAATGCTCATTTGTGCAGCCGTTGTGCTCACCGGCTGTACCAGAGTAACGGTCACAACCGGTAGCTCGATCTCAAATGAGGACCTTGAGGCATTCTTTCACAAGCACAAAGTCGATGGCAACTACGCAGCAGCGCTCAAAAAGAGCGCTGCTGGCGTTGCCTCATACCTCGCCACCATCCATGGCTACCGTGACAACATGGCTGTTTGCAAGTCGCTTATTGAGCCGTACAACAAAGATCCATCTCTATCTGCGATTTCGGGAACGTACTACTGTCAGGAGCTTAGGTAGTTGCGGTCTAACAATTCATATATGGACTCCCTCCGAAGTACAAGGGACTGATCGACAGGGATGACATGAGGGATAAGCCTGCAGTCGTATATCCGGCATCTGAAGTGGACTCTTTTTTGGTCCGTGCCGACATGGAATCTGCGTCACCGCTGCGCCAATCGATACAAGCGGCAGGCGTGAAGCTGCCGGAAGAGTTATCGGCGTCAAGCGGTGTGGGTGCGTCCCGGTGTGCCATGATGGGCGATCAATCTCTGTGCAAAGGCGGGTGGGTCAAACGTGGTCCAATCGATTCAGGCTGGCATCGCGTAAGCAGTGCGTTCCATTTTCTTGCTCATGCGCGTCACCGTTCCGGTATAGGGTTCCCCGTCGCGCAGCGTCGCGTAGCAAATGCGAGCGAGTTTGTTGGCCAGCGCACAGGTGGCCTTGTTGTGGTTCGACCTTCCCTGAACAGTGAGCGCCCAAATTCGCAAGTGATCGATGCGCTTGCCGGCGGCCTGTGCAACACTGGCGGCACGCAGTATCGACCGGGCACCGTGGGTGAGCAACATGCGCAGGTAGCGGTCGCCGCGCTTGGAGATGTGGCCGAGAGAGCGGCTGCTGCCGGAGGAGTATTCCTTGGGTGTGAGGCCGAACCAGCTGGCGAAGTGGCGGGCATCTCGGAAGTGTTCGACGTTGCCACTGGTGGCGGCAACCATGGCGGTGGCAGTGAGCAGACCGACGCCGGGGATCGACAGCAGAGTGGTGCAGGCAGGGCTGTGCCTGGCCAGCTCAGTCAGTTCGCGTTCCAGTTGCGCGATGCGCGCTTCGAGCAGGTGGATTTCTTCGACCAGCAGTTTCATGGTGCCGCGGATCAATACAGGAACAGCGGAATTCGGATCGGCCAGGACACGGCTGATTTGTTCCAGGCCGTTGCGGCTGCCAGCCGTAACGGAAATACCGAATTCCCGACAGAAACCGCGCAGTGCATTGATACGCGAGGTGCGGGTGCCCATCCACAGGGAGCGGGTGCGATGCAACCCTTGCAGCGCCTGCTGCTCAATCGACTTGACCTTGACGGGTACGATGTCGGCGCAGCGGGCGGCCTCGAGCAAGGCACAGGCATCAGCGGCATCAGTCTTGTTGCGCTTGACGTAGGCGCGGATGTAGGCCGCAGGCAGCAACTTGACGGTAATGCCCAGGGCATTGAACTGGCGCGCCCAGTGGTGAGCCGAACCGCAGGATTCCATGATGACGAGGGAAACATTACGATTGACGAACCAGCGCTCGAACTGGCTGCGGGTCAGGCGGTGCTGTTCAATGACATGCCAGGAGGAATTGGCCACGGCGAGCTGAAAGACGGATTTGGCCAGATCGACGGCCACAGTAGTAGCATTCATAGTGGGCTCCTTTCGTTAACTGATTCCCGTCTCCACGTGAACCAGTACGCCTACTTTGGCGCAAAAAGACGGAGGGAGTCCATCCCATCATTCAAGCCGAAGCCGCTTCGCGGCTCGGCTTAATTCAGGTGTTGAACTAAACCGCTGCGCGGTGGCAAGACGCGCAACGAAGGATCGTGCTCGATGAGCAAGTCTCCTACGCTGGACTTGGGAATGTTCCCGGTTCATTCGAGGAGAGCATCATGAGCCCGCTTCGTCAGCAAATGATCGCCGACATGCAATTGCGCGGTCTGGCCCAACGCACCCAGAAGACCTATCTGGCGGTGGTCGAGCAACTTGCCGACTACTACCATCAGTCGCCCGCGCACCTGACCCAGAACCAGATCCAGTGCTACCTGCTGCACCTGATCGAGGACCGCAAGCTGGCCTGGAGCAGCACCAACCAGGCTGCCTGCGCCTTGCGCTTCCTGTACCGCACCACGCTGCACCAGCCTGATACGTACTGCTGCATCCCGGCCCGCAAGAGCGCCGCCCAGCTCCCGGAGATCCTGTCGCCCAATGAAGTCGCTCGCCTGCTGGACGCCTGCCTGCTGCTCAAACACCGTGCCCTGCTGATGACGACGTACGCGGCAGGGCTACGGGTTTCAGAGACTTGTGCGCTGAAGGTAGACGACATCGACAGCGAACGCATGATGCTGCGTATCGAAGGCGGCAAGGGAGGCCGCGACCGCTATTCGCTCTTGTCACCCGCGTTGCTGGAAACGCTCCGCCAATACTGGCGGGCAGAGCGGCCACGGCACTGGCTGTTTGCCAAACGCAATGGCAGCGGCCCCATCGATGTCTCGCAGGCGCAGAAGGTGTTTTACCGCGCCAAACGACGCGCCGGCATCCACAAGGTGGGCGGCATTCACAGCCTGCGGCACGCGTTCGCCACCCACCTGCTGGAAGCCGGCGTCGACATCCACACCATCGGGCGCCTGATGGGTCATGACAAGATCACGACCACGGCACGCTATCTGCATCTGCGGCAGCAGCAGGCAAAGACCAACTCCCCCTTGGACCTGCTGTCGGCGCTGAAGAACAAGCAGTAGAACGTGGCCGGCTGCGGCCGCACCGAACTGGCCGATATTTTCCGCCTGCACGGGCAAGGCTACCTTGCCACGCATGCGCTCGCCCGATCGCAAGCCAAGGCATGGCGTGCGATCGTCTCCTGCCGTACCCCGGCCCTGGGCGGGCATGTCGACCAATGCGCCGCCTGCGGCACGACCAGGCACGTCTATCATTCCTGCCGCAACCGCCACTGTCCGCGCTGCCAGACACGCGCCAAGGAACAATGGATCGCGAACCGGCATCGCGAACTCCTGCCGGTGCCTTACACCCATCTGGTCTTTACCATCCCGCATGCGCTCAATGGCGTGGCCAGCCATCACTTCCGGGCAATCACCGACATCCTGTTCGCGTCGGCAGCCGCCACGTTGACCGCCTTCGGCGGCAACCCGCGCTGGCTGGGCGGCAAGCTCGCGTTCTCGCTGGTGCTGCATACCTGGTCGCAGAGCCTGATGCGGCACCTGCATGTGCATGCACTGGTTGCAAGTGGTGCATTGACGCCGGACGGGCAGTGGGTGAGCAGCCGTCGCGGCTTCCTGTTCCCGGTCAAGGCGCTGTCGAAGGTGTTTCGCGGGAAGTTCATTGATGCGCTTACCCAGGCGCGCGAGCAAGGGCGCTTGAACCAGGATGCCAACACCAGCGACGCGGCATGGCGGCAGTTGCTGCGCGAGTTACGCCGGCACGACTGGGTGGTGTACGCCAAGCAGCCGCTGGGCGGTCCGGCTCAAGTACTGGAGTACTTGGCGCGCTACACGCATCGGGTTGCCATCTCCCACGAGCGGCTGGTCAGCATGGCCAATGGCACCGTCGCCTTCCGGGTGCGCGACAACGCCAATCCGGGCAAGAAGCGCATAGAGCGCCTGCCGGCACAACAGTTCATCGGCCGCTTCCTGCTGCATGTACTGCCGTTGGGATTCAAGCGCATCCGGCACTACGGCATTCTCGCCAGCGTTCACAAGCACAGGCAGCTGGCGCGATGCCGGCAGGCACTGGCAGCGCCCGAACCAGACGCCGCCATCATTGAAACAGTCGATGCGTTCTTGCGCAGGGTAACCGGACAGGCGCTGGCTTGCTGCCCGCATTGCGGACAGCCCGCAATGCGATTGATGGAAGTGGTCGCGCCCAGCCGGTGGCATGCTTGCTCGACAGGACCGCCATGAATGCTGCCCAAGAATTCCATCACCCCTTGGGATGGCAAGCGACGTTGCCAGGGCGGGGCTCGTCCGGTCCGGCAAAATCAAGGCACGATCAACACACGGCCGGAGGCCATCGACATCTGCCTGCTTGTCGGCAGATGTATCAAACAAGAGAAATGGTCGGCCGGCACCGGATTCCCTTGCCAAACCAACACCCGCCCGGCTTACAATCCCCCTAACCACCGCCGAAGTTGGCGGTTCAGTCCAACAGCGTTTATCTGCCGCTGCCGCGCCGCAGCCCTTGACTGACGCTGCTGGAGCGACAGATAAACTCTATTCGTTAGAGCGCATGGGCGAGCAACCTGAACCAATCGATCCCTGGGTGCCAGGCAGCACATCGGCGGGACAAATGCTGTGGCTCGCAAACGCGTACGCCGAAGGTGCAGAGGTACTCGCCGACGCTCTGGTTACCGATGACTTCACTCGCCAGTTCACGAGTACGCGCGTTGTACTCCACCTATGCCGGCATGCTGCCGAGCTGTACTTAAAGGGGGCTATCGGTGTTGCTACAAATCAACCGCCACTAGCCACTCATCGGCTCGACCAGTTGTACGCTCAATACGTATTGCTGTATCCGCAGGAGCATCATTGGCTCGAGGTGCCATTCTCTCGACAAGTTCTTTCGGCGGACGAGGGCCTCTTCCCCGGAACCATGGAGGAGTATCAGCGAACGCACGATCAACGATTTCGCTATCTGACGGACACGAAAGGTAAGCCGTTTATGGAGTTCGAAAAATTTGATGTACGCGCCTATGCGGAGGCGATCACCAGTTTCCGTCAAGCGCTTAGCATCCTCGTCGCACGGATCGAGTTCCCGTGCGGCTTCGATTAATGCGCTCTAACGATTAAGGTTAGATCGTGGCTCGCTTCGCAATCACGATCTAACCTTAATCGTTAAACCATAAAAGGAACGAATATGGATGTTGTCGCTGTAAAAGAACATTGCAGCCGCTATCCTGGAGCATCGTCGAAAGTGTTCGGCCCGCCCAGCAACGTTCTCGCATATACAGTTGGAGACAAGCAGTTCGCGTACTTTAAGACCAGCGAGCCTGAAAAATGGCGTTTTAGTATTCGTACTACGCCAGATCGCTTTCTTGAACTAACCAATGTTCCTGGCATCAAGCCGGCGCGTTACATGGCTCGGTTTCATTGGGTCACGATCGTCGACGTCCGTACTATCCCGCCAGACTATCTCCAAGAGCTGATCATGTGGTCCTACAAAAAGGCGCTCGGTAGCCTGACAAAGCGGCAGCAGCTCGCAATTGTCAATGAGCGGCCTAACAACACCGCGTCCATGCCGACGCTGCCCCAAGGCCCCGTTTGACATAGGCGTTAAACATATGGAAATCAGCCTTTAAATAAATTGCTTTATGATCAGTGGTCATGTGAGCGAAAGGGTAATGTATGGCTGCAATTGATGATCTGGTTAAAAAGCATAAGGCAGGCGCGCAGTTTGTCATTAGCGCGCAGATGCTTCGCTTGAAACCACAGGAATTCGATCCTATGGCGCAGCGCTGGCTCGATGACGGCGGACCGGGATTCAACGTCGTCGGGGTTCCTCATAGAACCGTAGTGGATGGTGAGTTCCTCATTAGCCGCGTTACGGTGATAAGGACGACAGCACCTTTGTAAGCTGGTGCGAAGCAGTAAGGTGCAGCAGCGCCATTGTAAAAACGCCCCTACCGCACATTCATCCTCTGCCGGTACTCCCCCGGCCCCGTGCCTGTCCATTTCTTGAACGCGCGATGAAACGCGCTGGGTTCCGCAAACCCCAGTTCCATTGCGATATCCATCACGCTTTTGGAGGTATGGCATAAATAGTCGATCGCGAGGTCGCGCCTGAGCTGGTCCTTGATCGCCTGGAAGGATTGCCCTTCGTCTTCCAGTCTGCGCCTGAGTGTCGACGGCGTCATGTGCAGGCTTCGCGCGAAGCTGTCGAAATCCGGCCATTCGGTGCGCGCGGCCGAGCGCAGGCGGCGGCGGATCTGCGCGGCGAGACCGGTGGTGTTCTTGTATTTCAGCACGATGTTGGCTGGCGCCACGCGCAGAAAATCCTTGAGCGTGCGTTCGTTCTGGATCACCGGCAGATTCAGATAGCTGCGATCAAAACTTAATGCCGTCGCGTCTGCGTTAAAGCTCAGCTGCTGCGAATACATGAAAGGATATTCCGCGCTGCGCGAGGGTTCGGGATAGGCAAACGCCGCCGACAGGATCGGAATGCGCCGTCCCACCAGCCAGCATGCGACGCCATGCTGCATCATCAGCAGCGTCTCGTGTCCGAATACCCTGGGGCAGCGCGGATTCGGCCTTTCCCGGATCGTCAGGCGGCCATGGCGGCTGTCGGTTTCAAGGCTGCAGGCGAAGTCGTCCAGGATCAGGTTGAAGAAACGCGCCATGCGATGCAACGCACTGTCGAGCGTGGGGCAATGAATCAGGGTATGGCACATCATCGCGAAGCTGCCGACCTTCATGCGGCGCGTATCCTGGGCAAATAATTCGTCGTCCAGGGCGCGCGCCACGGCCAGCCAGAGCGCGCTGAAATTTTGCGCGGTCACGCGGCCTTGCGCGCTGTTGAGCAGGGCGGGCGAGATGCCGGCCTGCCGCAGGACGGCTTGCGCATCCAATCCGCGTTCGACGATGGGTTCGAGCGCGGAATGAACGAAATAGATCGAGATGCTGCCTTTTTCCATGCGCGTCAAGGTGCAGTGAGAGATGCCATGGAGACAGATTTTAGCGCGGAAGGCTTTGTACCTTGTGGAGGGAAGGCAAAAAGTGGCAAATATTTGCAGCAATATTGGCGTTTTTTGACATGGCTGCAGTGCCTCCGCGTGCCTATACTCAAAATCGGCCGGCGCGGCGCAACGCCGTGCCGGCAATGCCGACAACAACAAGATCAGCTGTCAAAGAACGTCGCATACTGATCTTCACGCCATCATCCTTCATCTCCGAGACAAGGTGAAACCATGAACGCCACACAGGCTTTTTTTGAAGCGCGCGATTTCCTGCAACGCCATCGCGAAGATTACAACACTGCTTACCGTGATTACCGTCCGCCGGTACTGGACAATTTCAACTGGGCGCTGGACTTTTTCGATGTGCAGGCGCGCGGCAACCAGGCGCCGGCGCTGTGGGTGGTCGATGAAAACGGCAGCGAACAGAAAATCTCATTTGCCGAGATGGCCGAACGCTCCAACCGCGTCGCCAACTATTTGCGCGGCCTGGGTGTCGGACGCGGTGACCGCCTGCTGCTGATGCTGCCGAACCGGGTCGAATTATGGGAAGTGATGCTTGCCGGTATCAAGCTCGGCGCAGTCATGGTGCCGACCACGATGCTGGTATCGACCGAAGACCTGGCCGACCGGCTGGAACGCGGCGCGGTGCGCCATGTGATCGCGCAGGCATCCGAAACGGCGAAGTTCGCAACGCTGGCCGGCGACTACACCCGGATCAGCGTCGGCGGCAAGGCCGAGGGCTGGCACGACTTCGATGACAGCAGCGCCGCCGGCAGCGATTTCGTCCCGGACGGCGTCACGCCGGCCAGCGATCCGCTGCTGCTGTACTTTACCTCCGGCACCACCTCCAAACCCAAGCTGGTCTTGCACAGCCATCAAAGCTATCCGGTGGGGCATTTGTCGACCATGTACTGGATCGGCCTCAAGCAGGGCGACGTGCATTGGAATATCAGCTCGCCGGGCTGGGCCAAGCATGCATGGAGCTGCTTCTTTGCCCCATGGAATGCCGGTGCGACGATCTTCGTCTACAACTATGCGCGCTTTAGTGCAAAGCAGTCGCTCGACGTCATCACGCGTTGCGGCGTCACGTCGTTGTGCGCGCCGCCGACCGTGTGGCGCATGATGATCCAGGAAAATCTGGCCGCATTCAAGGTGCCGTTGCGCGAACTGGTCGGTGCCGGCGAGCCGCTCAATCCGGAAGTGATCGAGCAGGTGGAACGCGCCTGGGGCATACGCATACGCGACGGTTTCGGCCAGTCCGAGACCACGGCCCAGATCGGCAATACGCCAGGGCAGTTATTGAAGCCGGGATCGATGGGCCGGCCGCTGCCCGGTTACCGGATCGCCTTGCTCGATCACAACGATGCGCCGGCCGACGAAGGCGAAATCTCCATCGTTACCGCGCCGCCCCCGCTGGGCCTGATGCTGGCCTACGAAGGCGATGCCAAAAAGACCGCCGAAGTCATGCGCGACGGGTATTACCACACCGGCGATACCGCGACCCGCGATGCCGACGGTTACTACTTTTACGTCGGCCGCAATGACGATGTCTTCAAGTCGTCCGATTACCGGATCAGCCCATTCGAGCTGGAAAGCGTATTGATCGAACATGAGGCAGTGCTGGAAGCGGCGATCGTGCCTAGTCCCGATGCCTTGCGCCTGTCCGTGCCGAAGGCGTTTATCAGCCTGCGCGAAGGGCACAAGCCCAGCCGCGAACTGGCGATTTCGATCTTCGAGTTTGCGCGCGAGAAACTGGCACCGTACAAGCGGATTCGCCGCATCGAGTTCAGCGATCTTCCGAAAACCATTTCCGGCAAGATCCGTCGCGTCGAACTGCGCAAGCAGGAACAGGAGCAATCCGGCCAGACGCGCGGCCAATATGAATTCTGGGAAGAAGACCTGACTTGACATCAAGACAAGTCGGTTGCGTCAAACTGGCAAATCCTTGCAGCCAGTTTGACGCTTTCCGGCATGGCAAGCCGTCGCCATGCTTTCTATACTCCATCCATACAACGCCCCATCCTGCCACCCCATCCGTAGCCAAAGGCTGATCATGACCGACCTTTCCATTGCGCAAAAACTGACCGAATACAAACCGGCCAACAAGGTACGTTTCGTCACCGCCGCCTCGCTGTTCGACGGGCACGATGCCTCGATCAACATCATGCGGCGCATCCTCATGGCCAATGGCGCCGAAGTGATCCATCTCGGGCATAACCGCTCGGTCGATGAAATCGTGACTGCCGCGTTGCAGGAAGACGCGCAGGGCATTGCGATTTCGAGCTATCAGGGCGGCCACGTCGAATACTTCAAGTACATGATCGACCTGCTGAAGGAACGCGGTGGCGCGCACATCAAGGTGTTCGGCGGCGGCGGCGGCGTGATCGTGCCGTCCGAGATCGCGGACCTGCATGCGTATGGCGTGGCGCGCATCTTCTCGCCGGAAGACGGGCAGCGTCTCGGTCTCGTCGGCATGATCCTGTCGATGATCCAGGCTTGCGATGTCGATCTGTCCGGCTATACGCCGACCACGCTCGACGTGCTGATGCAAGGCGATATCCTTGAACGCCAGCGCCCGCTCGCGCAACTGGTCACCGCGCTGGAAAACGACAAGCTTGCGCCCGCGCTCAAGTCGGAACTGCACAAGGCCGCCGACGTGATCAAGACGCCGGTGTTCGGCATCACCGGTACCGGCGGCGCGGGCAAGTCCTCGCTGACCGACGAACTGATCCGCCGCATCCGGCTCGATCAGGACGACGCGCTCAATATCGCCGTGGTATCGATCGATCCCTCGCGCCGCAAATCCGGCGGCGCCTTGCTGGGCGACCGTATCCGCATGAATGCGATCAATCCCTGGAACGGCCAGTCGCGCGTGTTCATGCGTTCGCTCGCCACGCGCGAAGCCGGTTCGGAAATTTCACAGGCGCTGCCCGATGTGATCGCTGCCTGCAAGGTCGCGGGATTCGATCTGGTGATTGTCGAAACTTCCGGTATCGGGCAGGGCGATGCCGCGATCGTTCCGCACGTCGACCTGTCGATGTATGTGATGACGCCGGAATTCGGCGCCGCCTCGCAACTGGAAAAGATCGACATGCTCGACTTTGCCGATTTCGTCGCGATCAACAAGTTCGACCGCAAGGGTGCGCAGGATGCATTGCGCGACGTCGCCAAGCAATATCAGCGCAACCGCGAGCTGTGGAGCAAGAAGGCGGACGAGATGCCGGTCTACGGCACGCAGGCGTCGCGCTTCAATGACGATGGCGTGACCGCACTCTATCAGGGTCTGTTGCCGGCCCTGACCGAACTCGGCCTTAACGCAAAGCCGGGCAAGCTGGCGCCGGTCTCGGTGCGTTTCTCTTCAGGCAAGAATGCGATCGTGCCGCCGGCCCGCAGCCGTTATCTGGCCGAGATTGCCGACACCGTGCGCGGCTATCATCAGCATGTCGGCAAGCAGGTGGCGCTGGCGCGCGAACGCCAGCATTTGCAGGAAGCGGCGCGCATGATGCAGGCGGCCGGCAAGAGCGCCGACATCGCCGACCTGATCGACGATCGCGAAGCCCGCCTCGATGCCGAAGCGAAGAAACTGATCGCGATGTGGCCCGACATGCAGGCTGCCTATGCCGGCGACGATTATGTCGTCAAGATCCGCGACAAGGAAATCCGCACCCGCCTCGTGCAGACCACGCTGTCCGGCACCAAGATCCGCAAGGTGGCGCTGCCGAAATTCCAGGATCATGGCGAAATCCTGCGCTGGCTGATGCTGGAAAACGTGCCAGGCTCCTTCCCCTACAGCGCCGGCGTGTTCGCCTTCAAGCGCGAAGGCGAAGACCCGACTCGCATGTTCGCCGGCGAGGGCGATGCCTTCCGCACCAACCGCCGTTTCAAGCTGGTGTCCGAAGGCATGGACGCCAAGCGCTTGTCGACCGCGTTTGATTCGGTCACGCTGTATGGCGCGGATCCTGCGCCGCGTCCTGACATCTACGGCAAGATCGGCAATTCCGGCGTGTCGATCGCGACGCTGGACGACATGAAGGTGCTGTACGACGGCTTCGACCTGTGCAGTCCCTCGACCTCGGTATCGATGACGATTAATGGTCCCGCGCCGAGCATCCTCGCGATGTTCATGAATACCGCGGTCGACCAGCAGATGGACAAGTTCCGCGCCGACAACAAGCGCGAGCCGACCGCCGACGAAGCCGCCAAGATCAAGGCATGGGTGCTGCAGAATGTACGCGGCACGGTGCAGGCCGACATCCTGAAGGAAGACCAGGGACAAAACACCTGCATCTTCTCGACCGAGTTTTCGCTCAAGGTGATGGGCGATATCCAGGAATACTTTGTCCATCATCAGGTGCGCAATTTCTATTCGGTATCGATCTCCGGCTACCACATCGCAGAAGCAGGGGCCAATCCGGTTTCTCAGCTCGCATTTACGCTGTCGAACGGTTTCACCTTTGTCGAAGCCTATCTGGCGCGCGGCATGCACATCGACGATTTCGCGCCCAACCTGTCGTTCTTCTTTTCCAACGGCATGGACCCGGAATACACGGTGCTGGGCCGCGTCGCGCGACGCATCTGGGCAGTCGCGATGCGAGAAAAGTACGGCGCCAATGAGCGCTCGCAAAAACTCAAATACCACATCCAGACTTCCGGCCGTTCGTTGCATGCACAGGAAATCGACTTCAACGATATCCGCACCACGCTGCAGGCGCTGATCGCGATCTATGACAACTGCAATTCGCTGCACACCAATGCCTACGATGAAGCGATCACCACGCCGACCGACGAATCGGTACGCCGTGCGCTCGCCATCCAATTGATCATCAACCGTGAATGGGGACTCGCCAAAAACGAGAACCCGAACCAGGGCGCGTTCATCATCGAAGAACTCACCGACCTGGTCGAAGAAGCGGTGCTGCAGGAATTCGAGCGCATCGCCGAGCGTGGCGGCGTGCTGGGTGCGATGGAAACCGGCTATCAGCGCGGCAAGATCCAGGAAGAGTCGATGTATTACGAGCAGCTCAAGCACGACGGCACGTTGCCCATCATTGGCGTCAATACCTTCCGCAACCCGAAAGGCGATGCGACGCCGCAATCGCTGGAACTGGCGCGCTCCACCGACGACGAGAAGCAGTCCCAGCTCAAGCGCCTGGCTGACTTCCATACACGGCATGCCGATGCCGCACCGGCTTTGCTGCACAAGCTGCAGCAGGCCGTGATCGAAGACCGCAATGTATTCGACACCTTGATGGATGCGGTGCGGGTCTGTTCGCTCGGACAAATCAGCAGCGCATTGTTCGAAGTCGGCGGCCAATACCGCCGCAGCATGTAAGGACGACACGCAGTCATGAGCCGTCAAGCCGTCCGCCAGCTGAAACGCGCCGTCGCCGACGGCAAGGATACCGATGCGATGCAGGCGCTGCTGCAACGGTCGGTGCGCTTCGGTCACAAGCGCCTTGCCCTGATGCGCTGCATACAGGCCGAGCAGCTCGGCATCGCTGTCCTTCCTGAAACGTTACACTATTGCCAGCGCGTGGCTGACGCCATGAGGCCGGATGAACTGGCGCGCCTTATCCGTCAGGTGACCGCGGCACATTGAATGTACACATTGCATCGAACAGATTGCCCAACATAATAGGAAAGAGATAGTCATGCAAGAAGACCTGGTATTGGCCCGCAAGGAGGGCCGCGTAGGCATCCTCCAACTCAATCGTCCCGCACAGCTGAACGCCTTGAACGATGCACTGATGGATGCGCTCGGCATCGCCTTGCTGGCGATGGAGCAAGACAATGATATCGGCTGCATCGTGCTGACCGGGAGCGCCAAGGCGTTTGCGGCGGGCGCCGATATCGCCGCGATGCAGCCGATGAATTACATCAATGTGGTGCGTAACAACTTTATCGGCCGCAATTGGGAAACCATTCTCACCCTGCGCAAGCCGGTGATCGCAGCGGTCGCCGGCTATGCACTCGGCGGCGGGTGCGAACTCGCGATGATGTGCGACTTCATCATCGCCGCCGACAACGCCAAGTTCGGCCAGCCGGAAATCAAGATCGGCGTCATTCCCGGCGCGGGCGGCACTCAACGCCTGCCGCGTGCCATCTCCAAATCCAAAGCGATGGACATGGTGCTGACCGGCCGCATGATGGATGCGCAGGAAGCCGAACGCGCCGGCCTGGTGTCGCGCATCGTACCGGCCGACAAACTGGAACAGGAAGCGATCGAAGCCGCAACCATCATTGCCGCCATGTCACTGCCCAGCGTGATGGCCGCCAAGGAAGCCGTCAACCGCGCCTACGAATCGACGCTGAACGAAGGCGTGCTGTTCGAGCGCAGAACCTTCCACGCGTTGTTCGGCACGCTCGATCAGAAGGAAGGCATGACAGCATTCCTCGAAAAGCGCAAGCCGGACTTCAAGCATGAGTGAAGCCGACGCCGTCAGTCGTCTGCAAACGGCGTCTGAACTGATAGCCGGCCGCCGTTCGGTGCGCGCCTTCCACTCCACTCCGGTCGAGAAGTCGACCGTGACATCGATACTCGATATGGCGGGGCGAGCGCCGTCCGGCTCCAACACCCAGCCGTGGAAGGTGTACGTGGCGACCGGCGAAACCCAGCGCCGCGTGATCGATGCGCTGGTCGCCGCATTCAATGCACCGGATGCGGCCGAACGCTATGCGGAAGAATATCCATACTATCCGCGCCAGTGGATGCCGCCGTACATCGACCGCAGACGAAAGATAGGGTGGGATTTATACACGCTGCTCGGTATCGGTAAAGCCGACAAGGCGCGCATGCATGCGCAGCATCGCCGTAATGTCGAATTTTTCGGTGCACCGGTCAGCCTGTTCTTTACGATAGACCGAGTGATGGAGCAGGGCAGCTGGCTGGACTATGGGATGTTCCTGCAAAACGTGATGCTCGCGGCGCGCGCACACGGGCTGGAAACCTGTCCGCAGGCGGCGATCAATCCATTTCATACTGTGCTGCGCGAGCTACTGCAGTGGCCGGATAACGAGACCATGGTCTGCAGCATGTCCTTAGGCTATGAGAACGTGGATTCGGTCGAAAGCCGGCTGGTGACCGAGCGGGCGCCGGTGGAAGAGTTTGTGAAGTTTGTTGACTGATGATGTGAATGCAGGACGGGGAGACGTTTGCAGTTTCCCGTCTTCGGCATGTGGCAGCAGAGGTTCCAATAGACGTTGGGTTCAATTCATCACCGGATGCATATCGGTTATTCGAGCCCCCCTTTAACCGCTCACTAGAACACTTTCGTCCTGACTGGCTCAGTCGAGGCCGAAACGTATTAGCTGCGGAACAAGGCGCGGCGACGCGTCGTAGCGGGCTCGGCGCCCCCGTGCTAAGGCAAGGAGCATCGGCGGCCCCCCCCGCAACGCCGTGACGTGGGCAATACGTCCAGCATCGGCGAGCTGGTCAGGACGAAAGTGCTCTAAAGTCAGCACGCATCAAATCAATTCCTGGCTAGGGCAATTCAATTTCGGAAGAATTGACTGGCCTCATATGTTCTTGAAATTCTTTGCTGATCGGGATCCCATATTTCTGCAAAACCTCATATAAATTTTGTTCTACATTTTCGTCTGTATATTCTATTGATTTAATTTCCGAAAGCATTTCCGGAGATATCTGATTCAAATACTCCTCGGCCATTTTCTTTGTTTTTAAGTAGCGGGTTGCATTTCCAGCAAGTGGAAGAGTATAAAGCGCGCTTGGAATTCCAGGAATAACACCCAATGGCAGCAATATTGCAGCCTTTTTCCCTTGCCTGATTGCTTCTGATTTTGTGAAATCTCGCCCCTTTCGACTTTGCAAATAACGATAGGCGGTCATTGAAACGTCTTCGACTTGAATAGCATCGACTGTGCTATTGCGAATATATGCACATTGTTCTTCACATGGCATAGGTCCAATCAATAAAGAGTTTTTTGGATCAACGTGCTCTAGCGACGAGCTTGGGACCCGGGCGCTTTGAGGAGAGCCTGAACTTACCTGCGTATCTAGTCGTTCAGTCGATAGTGTGGCTTGGCGCTGGGGTGGCAGTGTCGCAACGGACGGTCCTGAAACGTGGCTGATGGTTGGCATCGTCGCCTGGCTATAGGTCGATGATGAAGGTGTCCGATCCGATGGTGATGTGGGCGATAGCGGCTGCATGGCGAAATGTCCGGTGGTGGAATGGTAACGTGTCCTGAGTAGCGTATACCCCGCGACGAGTTCCGGTTCGATCACAAGAAATTCTTTCCGGTAGACCAAGCGCCCGACAGAAATTGATGATCAAGGCAATACATACTCCGTCAATTCCATCGACATCTTCCCGCCGCTGAAAAACGCCGTCGACAGTTCTTCTATCCTTTCCAGCTTCACCAGTCCTATCCCTTTGCAATACCATTCATTCGTCACCAGCGGCACCTTGTGAAAACCACGTACCGGATCGGTGTACAAGGTCAGAAACGCAAGCCCGCTGACACGCGCGCAATTGCTGAATTGTCCCGCTGGCACGGTCACGGTTTCATCGACGGACTCGACGGTGTAGGTCATCAAGGCTTTATGCGAGTACTTCAGTTCGCGTGGAAACTCGCTTTTGCGCAGAATGAAGTAGGTGGTCGTCAGTGTCGTCCACGCACTGCCTTTCCTGAGCGGCACGGGCAGCACGGTACGGGGCTGGGCATCCATGGTCGCGCGTTCTTCCAGATCACTGCGTTGCGCAATCCGTACAAACCGGTCCGGTAGCGTGCTGATCCAGTACTCCACGCCGATGTTCTGTTCGCTCTCGCTGCGTCGGACCGCCACTTGCCGATTGTCTTGCGTGATCTGCTTGATCACGCTGATGACGTGGTTTTCCCGTGAGGCATTGCCGTCACTTTCGCTGCTGACCGTGTAGGCCCAGCGTGTGCCCGTCGCCAATGGAAAATAAGAATCCTCCTCTACCTTGTTGCCGCATCCGCATAACATGGCGGCAAGCATGAAGGAAACGATGATGTGGCGCATGCTCATTTCTCCGGCAGTGACGGCGAAGGCGCGTCGCTGATGCGCACCTTCACATTCGGATCGGCCGCATTGCGCAGCCACGAGCCGACCTTGCCGCCAGCAGGTGCCTCGGTCGAACCGATCTGGCTGATACCTTGCCGGCTCTTTTTCATCGCGTCATTGAGGACGCTGTGCAAGTCCTTGCGATAGGCGAGGCGATAGGCGCGAGGTTCGGGCACCGGTCGGTTGTCACGGATGGCATTGACCCACAGGTACAGCGCGCCGCCGACGCCATGCTCCTTGTCAGGCTCTTGCGTGACCACCGCCAGCAATACGAATTTTTCCGGCAGGCGCTCGTCGGCGGGCCAGCCCAGCATGCGCTGGAATGCACCCTGCGCGAACAGATAACTTAGTGTGACGATGCCTATCATGCCCATCTTGACCCAGCGCGGCCAATGTGTCGCCAGACAGAGCACCAGCAGCAGGAAGGCAACCGCGACGTAACACAGGGTGAGCAACAAGGCACTATCGTTCATAGCGTCTGCACAATGGTTTTAGGAAGGGTGTTGACATCGGTGACCGCGCCGGAAGCATCCACCGTGAATCGCACGGTGGTGCGCTCCGCGCCTTTGGACGGGAGTTTAATGTTGCCGTAAAAAATGACTTCCGCCTTGGGATTGACCTTGATGACGGAAACATTCGCCTCTACCGGTTCGTGGTTCTTGGTTTCGTAATACTGCACGTTGACCGTGTATTCGCCAGCGGCGAAGCCGCGGATGGTTACGACTTCCTGATTCAGCGGATTGATGATTTCCCGGCCGTTGACCAGCAGGATTTCTCCTACCGTTCCGCGGTCGTCGCGGTCCAGATGCATGAGGCCCGCTTCGCGTTGCCGGAACCAGACCAGGTTTCCGGCCGGGTCCTGCACCCAGGTATCGAGATCGTTGGGATTGAGATCGGGCCACGATACGGTGATGATGAATTCCGCCTTGCTCGGAATGTCGCCGGCCTTCTTTGCAACCGGATTCATCGCGAGCAACGCGACGATGAAGCAAAAGACAAAAGCGATCAGGATATTGAACAGCATGTCGTAGAAGGGATCGACTTCCGCTTCCCGCTTTTTTCGGCCGAGCGCCATCAGCCTATCCGTCCGGTGTCGGACAGGCTTTTACCGGTCTGCAAGGTATCGGCCAGCAGCGTGTCGGCGAACCGGTCCAATCTCACCAGCTGCAGGCCGAGCAGGATGTTGGCGACCAGGCCGACGGCGGTGGTCAGCAATGCAATGCCGAGCCCGCCGGTCAGGTTGCGCAACAAGGTTTGCGACTGTGCCGGGTCGAAGTTTTCGATACGGGCGATCTGCAGCGCAAGGATGCTGAAGCCGATCACCTTGCCCAGCAGGCCCAGCTTGATCTGGATGCCGTTGATCCACCATGCCGATTCGCTCGGACCATGCAGCCGTTCCGCGAGTATGTCGCCAAGGTGCCGCGTCGCGGCATGGTCTTGCGAGGCATCCGCCACGCGCGCCAGGTAGTCGCGTACCGCGCTCCCATCGCTCGGGCTATCCACGGGCGCCGAGGAGCCCGGCAATGCCCGCGACGACTTCCAGTCAGCAAGATCGGCTCTTTCCCTGCATAACCGATGGGCGCGCATGCCGCACCACATGGTCGATGCGCCAAAGATAAGCAGTATCAGTAATGTGATGCCGGTCGGGTCCGCCTTGACCAGTGTGGCCCACACATCATGAAGCCATAGCAGGTAGGCGGAGAACAAGAGCAAGCCAGCATACGATAACCAGTGCAGATACAGGATGAAGGGCGGCTCCAGTCCGGCTGCCGTCCTTGCGCAAACAGACGGTCTGGTCAACGGCCGAAAAACGGCGAATAGCTTGCGCACGGCAGGTCTCCGTATTGATGAACCTAAGGATTGCGCCGTCGGTCCGTATGATTTTTCGTGTAACCGGCGCAATATTCATGCCGAGGGATGGACGCCTACGAAAACTGTTCGCAGATGGAATGGGAAGAGAGAATTGCGCCGTTATCGGCTGCTGCCCCATCGGTGTGACAGTCCGACTGTCCCAGCTTTTAACAACGGTGCTCCATATTGGATCAATGTTGAGGATCGAACGGCCGACAGCTGTTTGCAGGCGCATGCGACAGGTTTGCAAATACCATTGCCTGCATGACCCGGATCGATACCTTGTGCGTGAAGGGCAGGGATCGATGCTCGGGTAATGGCACAGTACTTGCCTCAACGTACCCGTCTGATTACTTAATACGCTGAGGAGGCACAATGAAGTTTTCCCTATCCCTGACCCGCTCGGCGCTCGGTGCGCTGCTCTGTACCGTCGCACTGCATGCGCCGGGCGCTTTCGCCCATGGTGATGTCACGCCGCAAGCGGTCGACACCAAGGCACTGACGCAGCTTGGCGATCAATGGCGCGAAGAGAATCCATACCGCAGCAGCAAGGAAGCGATCCGCATCGGCGGTTCGGCCTATAACCAGAACTGCGCCCGCTGCCATGGCATCGAAGCGATTTCCGGCGGTATTGCGCCTGACCTGCGCAAGCTCGATCGCGACTGCGTGAACCAGAAAGTCGAAAACAAAAAGCAGGCCTGCCTCAAGGAGGTGGATCAGTACTACGTGACATCGGTGCGGCGCGGAAAAGTGCGCAATGGCGCGGTGTATATGCCGCCGTTTGAAGGCACGCTCAGCCAGGAAGCCATGTGGGCGATGAAGGCATATCTCGATACGCGTCGCGAGACGAAGTAAAACAGCGGCGACGGCCGGACTGCCGTCGCTTTAAAAACTATAACGGAGACTATGATGAAAACCATTTCACTACCCAGGCTGGGCTCGCTGTTTGCCGTTCTCTGCGCCGTGTCGGCTGCCATGCCGAGCGCACATGCCGATCTCGACAAAGTCAAGCAATCCGGTGTCCTCAAGGTCGCCGTGTACAAAGACATGCTGCCCTTCTCGGCCAACAACGGCAATGGCATCGATGTCGAACTGGCGAATGCGCTGGCCGTCAAGCTCGGCGTACGCACCAGCTTTCTTCCCTTCGATGCGGGGGAGAACCTGAATGACGATTTGCGCAACATGGTGTGGAAAGGACATTACCTCGGCTATGGGCCGGCCGACGTGATGATGCATGTGCCGGTCGATACCGGATTGATGGCGGCGAACAAGAACGTGTCGATTTTCGCGCCCTACTACCGCGAGCAGGTGCGCCTGGTCCGCGACGTGCGCAAAATTCCGAACTGCGACTCTGTCGATTGCCTGGTGGGTAAAAAAGTCGGCGTCGAAAAAGTCTCGATTGCTGCCGTCGTCTTGCTCGGCGAACAGGATGGCAAGGTGCGCGACTCGGTCAAGATCTATGACACCGCTGCGGCCGCCCTGGCAGCGATGAAAGCGGGAGAAATCGATGCGGTTCTGGCCAACCGGTCCGAGATCGAATCGGCGGTGCGCGGCAATGCCGATTATCCGCTGAGCGACCTGAGCTTTGCGCGCTTGCCGCGACAGGGATGGATCGTCGGTCTTGCGGTCAAACAAAGCAATACCGAACTGGCGCGCGCGTTGCAGGCTGCCGCCAACGATCTGTCGACCTCCGGTGAACTGGCGAAGATCTTTGCCAAATACGGAGTGACGCCCACCAGGCCGTGATCGTGATCAGGCTGCTGCTTGTAGCGCTATGCTTTTGCATCGTCGCATTGGCACCGGCCCGCGCTGGCGTGATGACGCACGCGCAGCTGGAACAGAAATTCCCGGCACCGTTGATGATCGGTCAGAAGGATACGACGGTGCCGGTATGGCCGGTGTTCAAGCAGAACGCCACCGCGAACGAATTGGTCGGTTACCTGTTCGAGTCTATCGATTTCGCTTCGGTCCCCGGCTTTTCGGGCACACCGGTCAACTTGCTGGTGGCGCTTGATGCCAGGGGCGTGTTTATGGACGTGCAAGTCATCTCGCATCATGAACCGGTCTTTCTCGAAGGCTTGGGCGAGGGGCCGCTGCACAAGTTCGTCAACCAATACCGCGGCATTTCGCTCAAGCAGAATGTCGCGATCGATACCGCGCCCAGGGATCGCGCCGACAAGTCGGGCGGCAATGTGCATATCGATGGCGTGGCGAAGGCCACCGCGTCGGTCAGGATCATCAATCAAAGCCTGTTGTCGGCTGCGCTCAAAGTCGCACGCAAAAAACTCGGTTACGCCGGCACCCGCGATCCCGACCAGATCGCACGCATCCGCGAAGAACTGGCCGAGTCGCTCGATATCCGTGCACTGACGGCGAACGGCTTGTTCAAACGCGTGGTATTCAGCAATGGCGACGTGGAGAACGGGTTTGCCGGTACAGCGGGCGCCGGGCTCGATGCGGAAGCGCTGGCCAGGCCGGACGATGCATTCATCGAGCTGCAGGTGGGATTGGTGTCGGTACCGTCGATCGGCCGCAGCCTGCTTGACGACGCCAGCTGGCAAAGATTGAAAGGACGGCTCGAAGAGGGCGACCATGCGGTGCTGGTATGGTGGAACGGACGTTACGGGCCCGTGTCGGGCAGTTTCGTCGCCGGCACCGTGCCGGATCGCCTGATCCTGTCGCAGGAAGGGTTGCCGATCGAAATGCGCGACCTCAACCTGGACCTGAAGCTGCGCGATGCCGATGCCTTGCCACCGGCATCGATGAAGGTGTTCAGGATCATTAGCCAGGCCGGGCTCGATCCGGCGCAGGCGCTCGACCTTTCGCTGCGGGTGACAAGGCTGAAAGGCATGATCTATCCGGAAAGAATCGGGCAGGACTTTGCCATGCGCTATCGTCTTCCTGAGCGTTTTTACATAGTGCCTGCCGGCGACAACAAATCATGGCTGCCGGTCTGGAAGCAGCGCTGGTGGGAGTTGGCGATCGTACTCGCAGGCCTTATCGTTTTATTCCTTGCACTGGCGCGACAGAAAAGCCTGGCCCAGGATGGCCGCCGCTTCGGCTGGTTTCGTACCGCCTACCTCGGCTTTACCTTGTTCTTTCTCGGCTGGTTCGCGCAGGGACAGCTTTCCATCGTCAATATCACCGGAGTCATCCAGGCGATCAAGGATGGGCGTGGCCTGGACTTCATGCTGTACGACCCGGTATCCATCGTGCTCTGGTGCGGCGTGCTGGTGTCGCTGCTGATCTGGGGACGCGGAACCTTTTGCGGATGGCTATGCCCGTTCGGCGCCTTGCAGGAATTTGCGGCCCGGTTGGGGAAATGGCTGAAGCTGCCGCAGATCCGTGTCCGGGCCGCACTGGATGCCAGGCTCAAGCTGCTCAAGTATCTGGTGCTTGCGGTGATACTGGGCAGCGTATTCGTGGCGCCGTCGCTGACCGACAAGCTGGCCGAGGTCGAGCCTTTCAAGACCGTGATCACGCTCAACTTCGTCAGGTCCTGGCCCTTCGTGCTGTATGCGGCCGGGCTGCTGCTTGCCAGCGCCGTCTGCTACAAGTTCTTTTGCCGTTATCTGTGCCCGTTCGGCGCAGGGCTGGCAGTGCTGGGCAGATTCCGTCTGCTGGCATGGCTGCCGCGTCGGGCGCAGTGCGGCCAGCCTTGCCAGACCTGCCGCTATCGCTGCGACTACGAAGCGATCCGTCCCGACGGCACAATCCGGTATGACGAATGTTTCCAGTGCATGGATTGCGTGGTGATTTATCAAAGCGATGAAAAGTGCGCGCCGCTCATCCTAGAAAAGAAACGGCGTGTGCCGATTTCAATCCGCGCAGCGTGACTGGCTCAGCGAGAGGTACGCAATGCAACGCAGAAAATTTATGTCCACAGGTGTGGGAGCATTGGCACTGGGCGCCGGCGCGTTATCGATGTGGGAAGCGGCGGCATTTGTCCATGCAACGCGAACCGATTCCCTACAGACCGGCAAGCGCTTGTTCAATGGCGCGGACCTGGCATTTGGTACGACGGTATCGGTGCAACTGTTGCATCACAATGAAGCGGTCGCGCGCAAGGCAATCAGGGAGGCGCTCGATACGGCGCAGGCTATCGACCGCTTGCTGAGCGTTTATCGCGAAGGAAGTCAGGTGTTCGAACTGAACCGCACAGGGCGCCTGCGCGATCCCGATCTGCATCTGTTGAAGGTGCTCGACGCGGCATGCCGTTTGTCGCGGCAAACTGCGGGCGCATTCGACATTACGGTGCAACCATTGTGGCTGGCTGCGGCGAACGGGAAGGATCCACGCGATGCGCGCCGCCTGGTCGGATGGCGCAAGCTGCACATCAGCCCGGAACTTGTGCAGTTGAAGCAGCCCGGCATGGCGATCACTTTGAACGGGATCGCACAAGGCTATGCAAGCGATCTGGCACTGGCAGCAGTGCGCGCGCATGGGATCAACGATGTTCTGGTCGACATCGGCGAGTTTTCGGCGAGTGGACAGCGCGCCCCGCAACGTCTCTGGCAGGTCGGCATCCAGGATCCGCGAGATCCGCAGTCGCTGGTCGGCACCGTGTCGCTGCAAGCGCGCAGCCTTGCAAGCTCGGGCGATTACGAGACCGCATTCAGTGAGGATTTTTCATCGCATCATATTGTCGATCCCAACACGGGCCATTCACCGCTAGAACTGGCGAGCGTCGCCGTTGCGGCACCCACTGCCATGCTTGCCGATGGCTTGTCGACCGCGTTCATGGTGATGGGAACGCAACCGGGACTTCAGCTGGCAAACCAATTGCCGGAGATTGATGCGCTCTTCATCGACAAGTCGGGAAGACAAGCGCAAACCGCCGGTTTTCCATGGATTGCATGAAGCGGTGCCTTCTTGCGATTGATCAAAATTTGCACGGCGTTGTCCTGTGTTGATCCAAATCTACACAAGTAAGCAGCTGCCATCGCTGTTGTGGTTGCTCGCCGAAATCGACAATGTGTAGCATGCGACGCATCGATTCCGCAATCGCTGATGTCGCGATTCCGGACGATTTCAGTTTGCCGAGACGCGGTCGAATTTCCCGTCAAAACAATTACTTAGTTTTCTTCAACGGTATGAATCAAGGACCGGTCGGCAAAGCCGGAGCCGACCGGCCGGCATAAAACCCAGAGAAAAAACGCGGCATTAATGCATACCGGCACAGCTTTTGCGCTTACTTCTCCAAGCCAGATCACTGGTGAATTTCACTTTAAAAATCCTGGGAGGAGAAATATGAACAAGAAGTTGTTGTTGGGCGCGGCTGCGCTCGCGTGCGGGCAGATGGCACAGGCAGTGGACCTGCAAGCGGGAGAATGGACTGTGTCTGTCGGTGGTATCGCCAATGCCTATTACACCGCAGTCGATTGCTCGGGTACCCAGGTGCCGGGCCTCGGCCTGGCAAATCGCGCACTCGGTTGCGGCGGTGATGACCGCAGGACCACCATCGGCAATGGCTTGCTGCCCAACGCGCTCATCACCAGTGTGAAGTCGCGCCAGGGCGAGTACGATGTCGCAGGCACGATCGGCATCATGGCCCACACGGCGACCGACAGCGCAATCGCGGCCAATAGCGGCGTCGATGTGCGCCAGGCCTTCCTGTCGTTCGGAAATTCGGGCATGGGCACAATCAAGCTTGGACGCGACTATGGCATCTTCGGCTCCAACGCAATCCTGAGCGACATGACCCTGCTCGGCGCGGGCGCACCGGTGCAGGCAACGCAGCGCGGCCGCGTTACGCTCGGCCACATCGGCGCGGGCTACACCTATCTCGGCAACTATGGACAAATCGCCTATAGCACACCGAAGATGGGCGGCATGACAATCGACGCCGCGGTGGTCAGTCCGGTTGGCAATGGCGGCGGTTTCAATGCAAAGTCCCAACCACAAGTGCAGGCACAACTGAGTTATGGTGTCGATGCATGGAAGACCTGGGTCGGCGCAAAGACGCAAAAGTTTTATTCGTCCACTACCGCTTCCGATTTCCAGATGACAGGTTTTGAAGTCGGTGCGTCGTACAACAAGGGCGCGCTCGGTCTCCTGGCAAACGTACAGACAGGCAAGAGTCTGGGCATACTTTCCGACGCGGATCAGGGTGACATCCGTTCGACCAACTATCTGCTGCAGGCAACCTACAAGACCAGCGACAAGCTCAAGCTCGGTGTCGGCTACGGCATGAGCCGCAATCGCGAAGACACGACAGGTCTGCGGTCCAACAGCAATCTGACGCTGGGTTCCTACTATGCGCTGACCAAGAGCGTGACACTGGTCGGTGAACTCGGCCAGACGCGCTCCAAGGCGGTCACCGGCGGCGAAGCACGCATGAATGGCGTTTCGCTTGGCGGAATCCTTTTCTTCTAAAAGAAAGAGCGGTGATGCATAAGCATGCATCACCGCGAAGCAGTGCAGCAATGAACGACTAACGAAGCAAACACGAGAACCAGCATGTCTGACATTCAAGCTCCGAAGCAAGAGAACCGCGTATTCAACGCCCCCGAAAAATTTGTCAAGCGCGCCAACATATCCGGCATGGATGCGTACAAGGCCATGTGCGCTGCCGCTGAGCGTGATTACGAATTGTTCTGGGCCCAGCTCGCCCATGAAAACATACTCTGGCGCCAGCGCTTTACCAAGATTCTGGACGAGACGGATGCGCCGTTCTATCGCTGGTTTGAAGATGGTCAGCTGAATGTTTCGTATAACTGTCTTGATCGTCATTTGAGACAAGGGAATGGTGACAAGAAGGCGATCATTTTCGAAGCGGATGATGGCGTGGTCACTGAAGTGACTTATCAGGAATTGCATGAACGCGTGTGCCGGCTGGCGAACGGCCTGCGGCAGCTTGGCGTCAAGAAGGGCGATCGCGTCGTGATCTACATGCCGATGTCAGTCGAAGGCGTAACAGCCATGCAGGCCTGCGCCCGTATTGGAGCGACGCATTCGGTGGTGTTCGGCGGCTTTTCCGCCAAGGCGCTGCAGGAACGCATCATCGATACTGGCGCCGTTGCGGTTATCACTGCCGATGAACAGGTACGCGGCGGCAAACGATTACCACTCAAGAAGATCGTCGATGAAGCGCTGGAAGCAGGCGGCTGCGAAAGCGTGCGCAATGTGATCGTCTACCGCAGAACCGGCGGTAACATCGACGTGACGGCCGGCCGCGATCTGTGGCTGCACGACGTTATCTCCAACCAGGACAGCACTTGCGAACCGGAGTGGGTCGATGCAGAACATCCGTTGTTCATCCTGTATACCTCCGGCTCGACCGGCAAGCCCAAGGGTGTCCAGCATGCCTCCGGCGGCTATCTGCTGTGGGCGGCACTGACCATGAAGTGGACCTTCGACATCAAGCCCACCGACATTTTCTGGTGCACCGCCGACATCGGCTGGGTCACCGGCCACACCTATATCGCCTATGGACCGCTGGCCGTAGGCGCAACCCAGATCGTGTTCGAAGGCGTGCCGACCTACCCCAACGCCGGCCGCTTCTGGGACATGATTGCCAAACACAAGGCCACCATTTTCTATACCGCGCCCACCGCGATCCGTTCGCTGATCAAGGCCGCCGACGCCGATGCCGAGGTGCATCCAAAGAAATATGATCTATCCTCGCTACGTCTGCTCGGTTCGGTCGGCGAGCCGATCAATCCGGAAGCCTGGATGTGGTACTACCGCAATGTGGGCAATGAACACTGCCCGATCGTCGATACCTTCTGGCAAACCGAGACTGGCGGCCACATGATCACGCCGCTGCCGGGCGCCACACCGATGGTGCCGGGTTCGTGCACGATGCCGCTGCCAGGCATCATGGCCGCGGTGGTCGATGAAACCGGCAACGACTTGCCGAATGGACAGGGCGGCATCCTGGTGGTCAAGCGGCCCTGGCCATCGATGATCCGCACCATCTGGGGCGATCCGGAACGGTTCAAGAAGAGTTATTTTCCGGAAGAGCTGGGCGGCAAGATTTACCTGGCTGGCGACGGGGCGGTGCGCAATGACAAGACCGGTTACTTCACGATCACCGGTCGCATCGACGATGTCTTGAATGTATCGGGTCACCGCATGGGTACGATGGAAATCGAATCGGCGCTGGTGGCCAATCCGCTGGTGGCGGAAGCGGCAGTGGTGGGCAAGCCGGACGAGACCACGGGCGAATCGATTTGCGCCTTCGTGGTGCTGAAGCGGGCGCGGCCGAGCGGCGAGGAAGCCAGGCAGATTGCCAAGGAGTTGCGCGACTGGGTGGCCAGGGAAATTGGTCCGATCGCCAAGCCCAAGGAAATCCGTTTCGGCGACAATCTGCCCAAGACCCGTTCCGGCAAGATCATGCGCCGCTTGCTGCGCGTACTGGCCAAGGGCGAGCAAATTACGCAAGATATCTCCACACTGGAAAACCCGGCGATCCTGGAGCAGATGCGGCAGGTTCAATAGAGTTGCCGTGTTACGTGAAGAGCCCGCATGGTTATGAGCCTTGCGGGCTTTTTGTTTTTTGAAGCATAAGCGCGTGCGCTGGAGCAAGCGTAATCACATGCACCAAAATAAAGTGAACATTGGAAATTGCTTAATTTGCAATAAATTAGTATTCTTGCAATTTCTTCGCTGGCCCTGTGGTCAGCCGCCATATAACTGTCAGGCTGATCATTAGACTAAACATGCTATTCAAGCCGTCTCACACAACCGCTAATCTTCTAAATTCCTCTCCGGCAGCAGGTTTGCTAAGCGTGGTGGAGACTGTCATACCTGCTCCCGTGGTGCAATGCGCTTAAGGTCCGTCGAATATGTCAGGAGCAGCACGTTTAAGCGACCCCATTGGTCATAGTCCAACCATGAGCTGGTTGTTAACTGGTCTGCTCGCCGGCGCCGCGATAGGGGTGGGAACGGCTGCGATCATCGGTACCGGCGGCCTGGCTGCTGCCGCAATCGTAGGTGGTTTGGCTGCCACAGGCGGCGGGCTCGGTGACATGCTCAGTACGATGAGCTGGGCGCCGAAGGAAACATGTGGTGTCATTAAAGGCACGTGCTCGGGCAATGTCTTTGTTAACGGACTGCGTGCAGCGCGGGCGCACGCAGATGTGGTCGACTGTTCCAAACATGCGTCGCCATATCTGCCTATAGCTAGCGGAAGCGCCACGGTTTATATCAATGGGCAGCCTGCTGCGCGGATCAATGACAAGGTAGGTTGCTCCGCCGTTATCACAGGCGGCTCGGGGAATGTCTTCATTGGTGGCAACACTGTCCAGACCGATGTTCTGCATCCTGAAAAGCTGGTCCCGGATGCAGTGCATGCCGCACTATTTGTCGTCGGATTGGGCAGTGCCATTGTCATTGGCGGTCCGATCATCGCGACTGCGGGGTTTGCTGGCGGCGCGGCCGGCCAGCTGGGTGGCGAATGGATAGGCGGGAAAGCATTTGGAGTCGGATCAGATGGTCAAAAGTGGGCCATGTTTGGCGGAGCGATGCTGGGCGGCGCAATGAGCGCCAAAGGCGGTGCCGTCCGCGTCGGGAAGTGGAGTCCGCCATCACCGTCGACAATGAGCGAACTGGCTACTGGCGGAATGCATCAGTTAGAGCTAGCCGCCCGCAAGACTTCCAACCCGCCAGCATTGGAGACGTCCAATCGCATGGCAGAATTGCATAAAAAATGGGGCCACCTCAACCCTAATGAACGCCGCGCACTTCTGAAGGCTAAAAGTGAAAGTACCTGGTCCAACTGGCTGGAAAAACGTGATTCGGAGGCAGCTACCGTCAATCCAAATACGCATTTTTTAGAAAAGCACGGCCCTAATACGACATTATTGGATCAAGAAATCCGGGCAACGACACGCGTGGCACCTGATGGGTCCTTAGACAGAGCGTTCAGAGATTCGACAAGATTTATGTCCGCGAGAGACATGGGGGCCGCAATGCAAAGAGCCGACTCGATATTCCACTTGAACGGTAGTGTAAACAGAGCATACTCCTTTCAAATGGAGGGTTTGATCGGTGAAGGATTTACCAAGGCGCCAGCCAATAAATGGATGTTCACAACAAATGTAAATGCTGTATATCGCAATGGCCACCCGTACACTATGTTTCCCCTTCTAAGACCAATCTCATGAAAATAGAAAACCTTGTAAACGGCTATGTTTTACCTAATTTGTTCTATGAACTCATATTTTTGGATGAACATGGAATAGATGGAAGTGATGAAGACTGGGAAAACCGCGACTACGTTGAAAGTGTTATTTCAGGTTTCGTCCTTCCTCGATTTCAGTCATTTACGCCGAACACAAAAACTGTTGTCCGTAATACGTTGCGTTACCTGCTAGTTACAGAGCAGGCAAACGGTGAAATATGGGAAGCTATTTGGCAGGCCAGTTCCGCCCCTGTTCCAACACCCTACGGTGTACGTAGCTTCATGCAGCATTGCTACGACGTGATATTTGTAAATGACAAGTTGCCTCTACCTGATGAAGTAAACAATTACCTGGTTAATCATGATCCACAGATTGCGAACCGATTGAATTAAGACAGACAATTGCCATATCGAGACGTTTAATTGATCATTCCGGAACAAATACCTGAACCTGCATTGGTTTGAACCGCTGGGCGAAGCCAGAGAAATTATGAAGGCTGGATAACGAGATTACGACGAGAGTCGTCCTCACTCCACTTTTCATGACCTGTCGTCGATCGGATTTGTACGCCAGCGATGATATTGCAGTCCAACACCGGTTTAACCAGCACCGAAAATTCCTCTTGGGATGGTCACGAAAACCCAAGCAAGCCATGACCAAGAATAAGTAGCTCCTGGCGCAACCTCTTGCTTCAGCCGAACAAGTGCTGCAGTTTGGAACACTGCCCATCCAACTGTTCAAAAACAAAACAACCGATTCTGTCCCCGCACGTAAAGGATAGAACAAATCATACCCAAACCGACCTCCGAAGCCATGTTCAGCCGTGCCGAACCACATGGCACGCCAATTGCGATGAAGACATCATCCTGGCAACACCTGGATTAGACACTTCTCACATACGACCTTCGGAGGACGACAATGAATCTGGCAGACATCAGCAAACTTGGCATCAAGAACCCGTTCAAGCAGCGCTACGACAACTTCATCGGCGGGAAATTCGTGGCGCCGGTCAAGGGCGAATATTTCGAGAACGTCAGCCCGGTCATCGGTAAGAGCTTTTGCGAAGTGGCCCGCTCGTCGGCAGAAGACGTCGAACTGGCGCTGGATGCCGCGCATGCAGCGAAAAAGGAGTGGGCCAAGACATCGCCGGCCGCACGCGCGATCATCCTGAACAAGATCGCCGATCGCATGGAAGCCAATCTCGAATTGCTGGCGACTGCAGAAACCCTCGACAACGGCAAGCCAATCCGCGAAACCATGGCTGCCGACATTCCGCTGGCGATCGATCATTTCCGCTACTTTGCCGGCTGCGTGCGCGCGCAGGAAGGCAGCGTCTCGCCTATCGATGCGGACACCTACGCTTATCATTTCCATGAGCCGCTCGGCGTCGTCGGCCAGATCATTCCCTGGAATTTCCCGATCCTGATGGCAGTGTGGAAGCTGGCGCCCGCGCTGGCCGCCGGCAACTGCGTGGTGATGAAACCGGCCGAACAGACACCGGCTTCGATCATGGTATTGATTGAGCTGATCGCGGACCTGCTGCCGCCGGGCGTGATCAACATCGTCAACGGCTTCGGCCTGGAAGCGGGCAAGCCACTCGCATCGAGCAAGCGCATCGCCAAAATTGCATTCACCGGCGAAACCGGCACCGGCCGCCTGATCATGCAATACGCGTCGCAAAACCTGATTCCCGTCACGCTGGAACTCGGCGGCAAGTCGCCCAACATCTTCTTCGCCGATGTGATGGATCAGGACGACGACTTCTTTGACAAGTGCCTGGAAGGCTTTGCAATGTTCGCGCTGAACCAGGGCGAAGTCTGCACCTGCCCATCGCGCGTGCTGATCCAGGAATCGATCTACGAGCGCTTCATCGAGCGCGCGATCAAGCGTGTTGCAGCGATCAAGCAGGGCAGTCCGCTCGACGCTTCCACGATGATAGGCGCGCAGGCATCGCAGGAGCAGATGGAAAAGATCCTGTCCTACATCGACATCGGCAGGCAGGAAGGTGCACAGGTTTTGCTCGGCGGCGAGCGCAAGACGCAGGATGGCGACCTGGCCGGCGGTTATTACGTGCAGCCAACCATCTTCCGCGGACACAACAAGATGCGCATCTTCCAGGAAGAGATTTTTGGACCGGTGGTGTCGGTGACCACCTTCAAGGATGAAGCCGATGCGCTGGCAATCGCCAACGATACGCTATACGGCCTGGGTGCCGGTGTCTGGACCCGTGACGGCACGCGTGCGTTCCGCATGGGCCGCGGCATCGAAGCGGGCCGCGTCTGGACCAACTGCTATCACCTGTATCCGGCCCATGCGGCATTCGGCGGTTACAAGCAGTCCGGCATCGGCCGCGAGAACCACAAGATGATGCTGGAGCACTATCAGCAGACCAAGAACCTGCTGGTCAGCTATAGCCCGAAAGCGCTGGGTTTCTTCTGAGGTAGCAATGCTTGTGTTCCGGCCGCGCACGCTGCCGGAACATCTCACTGTAATCAAGGTAACTGAAACAGGACGAGACATGGCAGATACAGCACCACCAAGAGTGGTCGCCACCGAGGCCGCAATGCATTTGATCGATACCCTAACCAAACGCTACGGCGCGCTGATGTTTTTCCAATCCGGCGGATGCTGCGACGGCAGTTCGCCGATGTGTTATCCGGCAGGTGAATTCAACATTAGCCAGATCGATGTATGTCTGGGCACCTTGCACGGCGCGCCGTTCTATATCGGTCATGACCAGTTCGAGTATTGGCAGCACACGCAGCTGATCATCGATGTGGTCGATGGCATGGGTGGAATGTTTTCGCTGGAAAACGGAACGGGCAAACGCTTCCTTACCCGTTCGCGCTTGTTTAGTGACGAAGAGTGTGACGCCCTGGCCCGACAGGGCGTGCGCTAGGCTCGGCTCCAGACGGAAGCGAAGAAACCCGGTCAATCAGCGCCATGCGCTTTATTCAAATAACAGGAGGAGTAAATGAAATCGAATCTGATCACGCTGTCCCTGATGGTGGTATTCGCCGCCCCTATGGGCGCTCACGCCGCCGGTGTCACCAACGCAATGATCGAGGCTGACGCCAAGTCGACCAACGACGTGCTGTCCTGGGGCATGGGCCCGCAAGGCCAGCGCTATTCCACACTTAACCAGATCAATACCAAGACCGTCAGCAAGCTGGTGCCAGCCTGGTCGTTTTCCTTTGGTGGCGAAAAGCAGCGCGGTCAGGAATCGCAGCCGCTGATCCACGACGGAAAAATGTTTGTCACCGCGTCGTACTCGCGTATCTATGCGCTCGATGTCAAGACTGGCGAGAAACTCTGGAAATACGAACACCGTCTGCCGGATGGCATCATGCCCTGCTGCGACGTGGTCAATCGCGGCGCAGCGCTGTTTGAAAACCTGGTCATCTTCAGCACCCTCGATGCGCAGCTGATTGCTCTGGATCAGAAAACCGGTGACGTAGTGTGGAAAGAAAAGGTCGACGACTATGCGGCAGGATATTCGAATACCGCCGCACCGCTGATCGCAAAGGGCTTGCTGCTGACCGGCGTGTCAGGCGGCGAGTTTGGCATCGTCGGCCGCGTGGAAGCGCGCGACCCGCGCACCGGCCAGCTGGTCTGGCTGCGCCCGACGGTCGAAGGCCACATGGGCTACAAGTACGACAAGGATGGCAAGCAGATCGAGAATGGCATATCCGGCACCACCAACAAGACCTGGCCGGGCGATTTGTGGAAGACCGGCGGCGCGGCCACATGGCTGGGCGGCACCTATGACCCGACGACAGGCTTCGCGTATTTCGGCACCGGCAATCCGGCACCCTGGAACAGCCACCTGCGTCCCGGTGACAACCTGTATTCGGCCGCAACTGTTGCCATCGACGTCGCCACCGGCCAGATCAAATGGCACTATCAGACCACACCAAATGATGGCTGGGACTTTGACGGTGTCAACGAGTTCATCACTTTCGACATGAATGGCAAGCGTCTCGGCGGCAAGGCCGACCGCAACGGCTTCTTCTATGTGATCGATGCCAAGAACGGCAAGCTGGAAAATGCCTTCCCATTCGTGAAGAAGATCACCTGGGCCACTGGCATCGATCTTAAGACCGGCCGCCCCAACTTCACGCCGAATGGCCGTCCGGGCGATCCGACCAAGGGTGCCGACGGCAAGAAGGGCGAAGTCGTGTTTTCCGCGCCTTCCTTCCTCGGCGGCAAGAACCAACAACCGATGGCATACAGCCCGAAGTCGCAATTGTTCTACGTACCGGCTAATGAATGGGGCATGGATATCTGGAACGAGCCGATCAGCTACAAGAAGGGAGCAGCCTTCCTTGGTGCCGGATTTACCATCAAGCCGCTGCAGGACGAGTACATCGGCGCATTGCGCGCGATCGATCCGAAGACCGGCAAGATCGTCTGGGAAGCCAAGAATAATGCGCCGCTCTGGGGTGGCGTGATGTCGACGGCCGGCGACCTGGTGTTCTACGGCACGCCGGAAGGCTACCTGAAAGCGCTGGACGCCAAGACCGGCAAGGAATTGTGGAAGTTCCAGACCGGCTCCGGCGTGGTTGCGCCTCCGGTCACCTGGCAGGAAGGAAACACGCAATATGTGGCGGTGGTGTCCGGCTGGGGCGGCGCGGTTCCGCTGTGGGGCGGTGAAGTTGCGAAGCGGGTCAACTTCCTGGAACAGGGCGGTTCGGTCTGGGTATTCAAGCTGTCTTCCATCTAAGTCGTTTTGCAACAAGGCGCGAGAAGCCAGACCTGGCATTCTCGCGTTGCATCTGAAACTTGGTTGAGGTCGTTGTCTCTGCGTTCTCTCGGAACCGGCATGTCCCCGGTCCTGCAAATCCGAGGAAGGCACTTTGCCGGTGATGAAAGTCACCGGCATTTTTTTGTCTGGCAGCGCGGTATCGGGATGCGCCACCGTCGAACGATCGATGTCCGTGCCCCCTTGTTCTTCCTACACTCCCCGCATGTTCAACTGTCCGGAATAATGTGATTGACACATCCGCAGTGCCCGCAGACGGGCCATGGTCGATCAGGCATGTCACCTACTCTGCCCCGTCATACCCGAGAAATCGGGTATCCATACTGAGTCTGCATTTCGGCTACGACTATCCAGTTAACTGCCTTGTCCCATTGGCTGATGGATTCCCACTTTCGTGGGAATGACGGGGACGAAACAGGAAATTGAATCAACCGCAGATAGCCGCGTGTGACTGCTTTCGGAAAAATTGGTGTTCACGTCTCCGAACGTGGATGCGCTCCCTTGCACCAATGCCTGTCAGTTTCTCATGCCTTGTCAGCGACATGCGCCCGCCATCATTGTTGACACATCGTTTTGCCCTTATTGTTTCCCATGTCCATGGGATGTCGTTGCCCAGGGAAACGGATACTGTCTGTCTTTCGCAGTCACTCGCCAGACGCTTATCCTGTCCACAATCGACCGCCATGCTGAAAACAACCGCAACTTCCGCCGCTCTCGTATGGAGAAACCTGTGCTAGACACCCGCCAGGATGCATACCGCCTGCTCCAGGCGCTCGGTGCTCCGACGCGCCTGCTCGTCCATGTGCAGCTTGTCGGCGAGGCGGCCGACCGTCTGGTGCAGGAATATAGCGATCTCGGAATTACATTCGATGCTCGCTTGATCGAATTGGGCGTGGCGGTGCACGATACCGGAAAGATAAAACACCCTGAAGAACTGGACCAGTCCGGTTCCTTGCATGAACCGGCGGGCAAGATCATGCTGCTTGCCAATGGCGTTCAAGCCGAGGTGGCTCAGTGCTGCGTATCGCATGCGCAATGGCAAGGAAGCGAGGTCTCGTTTGAAGAGCGCTCGATTGCGCTGGCAGACAAGCTCTGGAAAGGAAAGCGCGAGGAAGCGCTCGAACTGCTCGTCATTGACGACGTCGCGGCGCGACTCGGCGTTGACCGTTGGGATGTCTTCAGCCGGCTCGATTCGGTGTTTGAAGAGATCGCGGCGGAGGGAGGCGAGCGGCTCGAGCGGAGCCGGCGAAATTAGAGCTCCACAAGGCCGCGTATGGATGCCGCCTGCGAGACGGCCATCGTTTCTTCCCTCCGGCTGCCGTCAGGCGCCCGGCTTATCAAACAGGTAGCGCACACCTAGCCAGAACAGGCGCGGCGCGCCAGGTGCATAGAAAGTCGAGTGCTGTACGCCGAATTCGCCGCCGACCGCCGGAAACGGTCTTGCCTGAAAATTTCCCGAGCCATCGAATCCGGCAGGTCCCAGTTGCGCCGAGGTCGCATAGCGCTTGTCGAACAGGTTGTTGACCTGGACCATGAGTTCCAGCTTTGGCGAAGGAGTGTAGCTGGCTCCCGCATTGAAGATCGCATAGCCGGCCGTGCTGCCCTTTCCGAGGTAATAGCGGCCGTCGGGCTGATGTTCGCCATTCTCGTTTCTGCGTGCACGCATGCTTGGTCTCGATCGACAGTGCGCCGCCCAGGGTGTTCAGGCCGAACAGCGGATTGGAGCCGGGCGCCAGCGTCATTGACTTGATGGCTGTCCTGGGTATCAGATCCCAGCTCACCACATCGCCGAAAGCCTGATTCATGCGTACGCCATCGACAAAGACCGACAAGCCTTGCGGCGTGCCGAGCAAGGGTGAAGCGGTGTAGCCGCAATAATTCACATCGGCCTGGAACGGATTGCCCTGGGTTTCATTGATATGGACGCTGCCAAGGTTCCGGTTCATGAAGTCGCCGACGTCCAACGCCCGGCTTTGCCGGATCGTCTCGCCGCTGACAGTCTGCACCGGCGACGGAATCACGTCACGCGGTACCTCCAGCCCTGGAATCGGCCGCGCGCCGCTCACGACGATCGCTGGCAGGGAGGTATCGTCGGCGTGCGCCGGCAAGGCGACCAGCAGGCCGGCTATCGCAGGTATCAGCATGCCGATCGGCGTAGTTGCCGAAGAAACGTCGGGTAATGCGCGCCGGTGTGGTGCGGTTCTTTTCATGGTTTTGTGTCCAGGTGAATCGGTGGCGATCAGTGTTTGAATTGACCTGGCGCAAGTTGCATGCCGTGATGTGTATTGCGGCATTTATTTCATCGCACACTGCCTCCATCGCAATCCACCACCGGAGAAAAAGATGCAAGCAGTGATTCATCGCAATTCGGGTGCCTGGATCATGCAAGTGTGGGCATCGTTCGTAATAGCAGTTTTCCTGTGCGTTGTCGACCTGGCGCGGCCTGACGATAGCTGAGCGGACGATGAACGCGCTCGACCGCAGCGGACATCAGCTGGTCTTACCAGCAATCCAACTAGTGGGCGATCGAAACCATGGCATCCGCGATGACGCCGGGCGCCCCCAGCCCTTCTCCCGCTTGCGGGCGAAGGGCGCCGAACCGAGCTCGATAAACCGGATCGGCGAAATGTCAAAAGCCTTTTGACTATCCGCTTAGAACGTATCGCGGTCCGTCGTCCGGATCGTTTCAAAACGTGACACCGGTGTGGCGAAAGATTACAGCCGCGCTCACCTTGTTCCGTCCTGAAACAGGATTCATTCTTGACGCACGTCGTCCATGTGCCGTGTCGGCGCAGGTACATGGAGCCGTGCTTCTCGCACTTGATTCAAACGCTGCTCGCATCGCGTAACATTCCTTTCACCAGTGGCATGCTACTTGCTGAACTGGAACTTGCTGCTTCGACCCATTGATCATCTTGCGGATACCCCATGTACAAATTGATTCACCGCGACCATTTGTTATCCGCGTCCAGTGCCATCCTGCTGGTGCTGGCGTCCGACGCGGCGGCCCAACAGGAAAAGCAGCTGGATGCGGTCGTCGTGTCGGCCAGCCGCAGCGAGCAACAGCGCTTCGACGCCGCGGCATCGATCGATGCGGTCACTATCGATCCGCTGCGCGCGGCATCGCCGCTGGTCAATATGTCGGAACTTTTGTCGAGCGCACCAGGCATACAGATACGCGAGCGCCAGAATTATGCGCAAGACCTGCAATTGTCGGTACGCGGATTCGGTACCCGCTCGACCTTCGGCGTGCGCGGCGTGCGTATCCTGGTCGACGGCATTCCCGCCACCATGCCGGATGGACAGGGGCAAGCCGCGACCGCAACGCTGAGCTCGGCCCAGCGCATAGAAATATTGCGCGGACCGGTTGCGCAACTGTATGGCAATGCGGCCGGTGGCGTGGTGCAGGTCTTTACCAGCGATCCTCCACTGGCGCCGCAGGCGCCGATTGCCAGCGCATCGCTAGGCGCCGGCAGCGATGGACAGCGCCAGATGGGCGTCACGCTCGCGGGCGGCGGCAGCGAGCTGGGCGGCTTGCTCGATGTCTCTCATTATGAAACCGACGGCTACCGCGACCATAGCGCTGCCGAACGCACCCAGATCAATGGCAAGGTGCTATGGAGACCATCGTCATCGACCAGGATCACCGGCCTGATCAACAGCTTTCGCCAGCCATTGGCCCAGGATCCGCTCGGCCTGACGCGCGCGCAATTCGAGGATAACCCGCGCCAGGTAGTGGCCGGCGCGCTGACCTTCGATACGCGCAAGGCTATCGAGCAGCAGCAAGCCGGTATCGTGGTCGAACACAAGCTGGACCGCAGCAACACGCTGAACGGACGCATCTATGCTGGTACGCGACAAGTCAACCAGACGCTGGCCTTCAGCGGTGCGGCGGCGAACTCTTCCGGCGGCGTGGTGGATCTCGATAATCACTATCGCGGCATCGGATTGAGCTGGACCCATGCGACCACGGCCAATGGCATGCCTCTCAACTGGACCGTGGGCATGGAAGCCGACGATCTCGATCAGCGGCGGCGCGGTTTCGTCAACGACAATGGCGTGGCCGGCGCGTTGCGGCGCGAGGAGATGGATGGCGCAAACAATGTCGACGTGTTCGGTCAGGTCGACTGGATGTTCGCGCCGCAATGGAAGGCGAGCGCAGGCCTGCGTTCCAGCCGGGTACGCCTGTCGGTGGACGACCGCTATGTGACGGCCGCCAGCCCCGACGACAGCGGCAGTGTCGAATACCGCAACAATAGTCCGGTGCTTGGCCTGGTCTGGTATGCCAACGACAGCCTGAATATCTACGGCAATCTGGGGCGCGGGTTCGAGACGCCGACGCTGGCGGAATCCGCCTATCGCGCCGGTGCGACCGGGCCCAACCTCGGACTGCAGCCATCGCGCAGCGTGCAGGGTGAAATCGGCATGAAGTGGCGTTCCGGGACGCAAAGCGTGGACCTTGCATTGTTCAATGCGCGCAGCCGCGACGAGATCGTGCCGCAAACCACCGAAGGTGGCCGCTCGATTTTCCAGAACATCGACAAGGTCGAGCGACGCGGCGTCGAGGTCAGTTGGAGAAACGATGTCGGCAGCGTCGGCACGCAGTTTGCGTACACCTTGCTGGACGCGCGCTTCCGCGAAAGTTTTACTACCGGGCAGAACACGCTGGTGGCTGCAGGCAATCGCCTTCCCGGCGCACCCATGCACAGTCTGTTCACGCAACTCGAGTATCGCCCCGCGCCCGGTTTGAGCACTGCGCTTGAAATGCGTGTCGAGAGCAAAGCCTATGTGGATGACCTGAACAGCGATGCGGCGCCCGGGTATGCGGTGTTCAATCTGCGCGCCGGTCAGGAATTCCGCGCCGGTGCAAGCAAGTGGTATCTGTACGGACGCATCGACAATCTGTTCGACAAGCAGTACGCAGGCTCGGTGATTGTCAATGACGGCAATCGCCGGTTCTTCGAACCGGCAGCAGGACGCCGGTTGTTCGTCGGATTGCGCGCTGCGCTGTAATGCCGGGCTGTATTACATATCAACACTCAAGGAGACGACATGACTTACTTTATTCGCCGCACACTGACGCTCGGTATTGCCGGGCTCGCACTGACGCTTGATGCCGGCCTGGCGACGGCTGCACCCTACGCCTATGTGCCGAATGAGAAATCCGGCACGATTTCGGTGATCGACGCGGGCAACGATACGGTGGTAGCAACCATCAAGACCGGCGGTAAGCCGCGCGGCCTGGCCATCGGCAATGCAGGCAAGTCGCTTTATGTGAGCGACCAAAGCACCGATTCCCTGCTCGTCATCGACCTCGCGAAACAGGAAGTCAGCGATCGCATCAAATTGCAGGAGTCGCCGGAAGGCGTCGGCATTTCGCCCAAGGGCGACTGGGTGGTGGTTGCCAGCGAAATCAGCAACAGCGTCAGCTTCGTATCGCCGGCCACGCGCAAGGCGGCATACAGCATCAAGACCAAGGGCAAGAATCCGGAACATGCGCATTTCAGTCCGGACGGCAAATGGCTGTATGTCAGCGCGGAAGAGGCCGACACCGTCGACATCGTCGATGTTGAAAAGCGTACGCAGGTCAACTCCGTTACCGTAGGCAAACGGCCGCGCGGCATCGGCTTCCTGCCGGACGGCAGTCGTGCGTATGTGGCCGCCGAGATCGCCGGTATCGTGTATGCGATCGACACCAAATCGCAAAAGGTGATCGCCAGCATACCGTCGGGTAATTTCTCGAATGGCGTCACCGTGCATCCCGATGGAAAAACCGTTTACGTTTCCAATGGCAAGGATGGCACGGTCAGCGTTATCGATGTCGCCGACAACAAGGTCAGTGCAACCATCCCGGTAGGCAAACGGCCATGGAATATGGCGATCACGCCGGACGGCAAAAAACTGTATGTCGCCAATGGCCGTTCCGGTTCTGTATCCGTCATCGATACCGACAAGCGGGAAGTCGTCAAGGAAGTTGCGGTCGGCGAATTTCCCTGGGGTGTGGTGATCCAATGAACGCCGGCAGCCGCGATCGGGAAGTATCGTCGGCGGTCCGGCGATACAGCCTTCCTGCCATGACCCTGCATTGGTTGATGGCGGCCTTGCTGATCGCACAGATCGTCATCGGCCTCTACATGGTGGAGCTACCCAAGCGTACGCCGGCGGTAGGCTACTACTATAACCTGCACAAGTCGCTTGGTCTGCTCGCTTTCATGCTGGTGCTGCTGCGGGTTTGGTGGCGTTATGTGCAGCCCGCGCCTTCTTCGACCGGGCTGCACCTCGCGGCATGGCAGGAAAAGGCCGCGTGCCTGTCACACCGGCTGTTATATGTGTGTATGGTGCTGATTCCGCTGCTGGGCTTCACCGCATCGAATTTCGGCAAGCATCCGGTGCGCTTTTTCGGCTACATGCTGCCGCAGTTCGGATGGGACAGCCCGCCGATCGCAGCAGTGTTCCGCCAGGCGCATGCGGTGGCGGCGTGGCTGCTGTGCGCGCTGATTGTGTTGCACCTGCTGGCTGTTGCCTATCACCTGCTTACTTCGGGCAAGCTGGTGATTCAGAGGATGGTGCCGAAGGTCTAATCGCACTCGCAGTGCATCATCGACGCCCTGCAAGCTCGGCGCCGATGATGCACTTATTCAAACTGCTCCAGCCGTATCAGGAAATCTTCCGGTAAATCGTATTGCGCGAAATACCGAGTGCGCGCGCCGTTGCGGATACATTGCCGCCGTTCGCCTGCAAGGCTTTCTGAATGACCGACAGTTCGACGTCTTCCAGCGTGGCGTTGGTCGGCACCCCACCGACAGCCGGTTCGACCGCGCTATCCTTTCTGAGGCTGTGCACATCGTCGAGGAAATCGTCGGGAAGATGTTCAAGCCGGATTTCGCCGTCGTCACTTGTCATTACCATTGCGGTACGCAGCAGGTTGGTCAGCTGACGGAAGTTGCCCGGCCAGTTATGCTGTTTGAACAGCTGCATCACCTCGGGCGATGCGGTATAGCGGCGACCGCTTGCTTCGGCAGCCAGCAGCTTGTTGACCACGATTTCAAAATCGGTGCGCTCGCGCAGCGGCGGCAACTTGACCACGAGGCCATTGAGCCGGTAATACAGATCCTCGCGGAATTCACCCTTGGCGATCATGTCGCGCAGGTTGCGGTGCGTGGCGCAGATCAGCGAGACATTGACCGGAATCGATTTCGCGCTGCCCAGCGGGGTGACCATGCGTTCCTGCAGCACGCGCAGCAAGCGGGCCTGCAGGTTCAACGGCATGTCGCCGATTTCATCGAGAAACAGCGTGCCGCCATTGGCTTGCAGGATGCGGCCTACGCTGCCCTTCTTGCGCGCGCCGGTGAAAGCGCCGTCTTCATAGCCGAACAGTTCCGATTCGATCAGCGTCTCGGGAATCGATGCGCAGTTGACCGCAACAAAGGGACCGCCGGCACGCGGAGAATCATTGTGTATCGCCTGCGCCAGCAATTCCTTGCCGGTACCGGTTTCGCCGGTGACCAGGATGGGAATGTCGCGCCCGGTGACCTTGTTGAGCTTGCCGATGATGGCCGCCACCTGCGGATCGCCGGTGTTCAGGTAGCGCAAACTGGACAGCCGGTGCGCACTGTCATGATCCGTTGCGGTCTGCCGGCCTGTCCCCGCAGTCGCGCTCTGTGCCTGCCGCGCCGACTGCGTGATCTCGGTGCTGCAGATAACATGGCTGCTTAGCCGCACCGACGCTCTCGCATAGACCCGGACGCCGCTGGGCAGGCACATATGCAGCAGTCCCGGCGCGGCAGTGCGGTAATGATCGAACAGTGCCGATACACCCAAGCCGAACAGCGAGTTGAGCGTATGCACGCTCAGGGCCTGGGGCGACAGGCCAAGCTGGAACATTGCGCTGCGGTTGGCCGACATGAAGCGTCCGCCGGGCGTAAATGATGCAATGCCCTCCATCAGGGTACCGATGAATTCCGGCCGGCTATGAAAGTGCAGCGTGATGCCGTCCTGGTAGGCGGCAGCGAACAACTGATTCTCGATCATCTGGGCCGACATGCGCACCAGCGCCATCGTATGGCGATGGAAGCTGTGACAGTCTCCGGTGACGTCGAGCACACCGATGACAGCGCCGCGCGGATCGAAGATGGGCGCGGCCGAGCAGGTCAGGATGTGATTGGCGCGCAGGTAATGCTCGTCGGCGTTGACCAGGGTGGGCGCGCCTTCCGCAATCGCGGTGCCGATCGCATTGGTGCCGCGCCGCTGCTCGGACCATGCAACACCCGGCGTGAGCGCAACCCGGTTGGCCTTTTCCAGGAAGTCATCGTCGCCCAGCGTATGCATGATCACGCCTTGGGCATCGGTGAGTATGACCATGTTGTGTGTATTCACGATCTGCTCATACAGCGTTTCCATGACCGGCAACGCGTAGGTATGCAGCGCGTGGTTTTGCTCGATGACGCCCGACAGGTCGGTTTTCGTCAACGGCGAAAAGTCGGGCTTGTCTACTGTGCTCAAGCCATACGAGGCGGAGCGCTGATGAGATTGTTCTACCATGGTGCCGTGCTCGTCTGCAGGAAGCATGCCACACGACACTGGGCTGTTGCCCAAAGGGCGCGGCTCAGGGATCCGCGTAAATCCATTCCCGGCAATTACGGCCGGGTTGCCAAATTTTCCATATTCCACCGCTGTCTCCTTTGCGGAATTGTCCTGTAGCGCTGTTGCGTGCGTCTTGCTCCAATTTGTGACACTGATTCGTTTTGGAACAAGTACACCCGGTGCTCGAATGACCCGCCGCACACTTGTTTTTTTATTTGCTGCGCCCGCGAAATAAATCATACACCTCTCGATAAGCGCTCTCTGTACTGAATCTTTTTTGAGTCATTTATCGACCAGCGCAATATCGGCCGAGCCTGTACATGCCGCGGTTAATCACGCTGGATGACAACCGTTGTGCAAGAGTTGTTCCTTCGGCCAAGCTTTTAGAGCTGATGCACATGTGCCCGCAAGCCAGTATTTGCCTGTCAGCCTGCTTATATCAAAGTAACAAGTTTCCATGCCGGATAAACTTGAGCAAGGCATGGCAAATGCGTCCTGCCGGAATGCCCATTAATAAAGAACATGAGGGGCGCATGAACCGACGCTGGGAACTGGACACATTGCGCGGCCTGATGCTGGTGCTGATGTTCGTTACGCATTTGCCTACCCGGTTTTCCAGTATGCTCGGGCAGCCGTTCGGTTACGTTTCGGCGGCCGAAGGATTCGTCATGCTGTCCGCCTTCATGGCCGGCATGATCTACACGGCGAAGGGGCAGCGCGATGGCTTGCCGGCGATGCGCAATGCATTTCTTGCCAGAGCACTCAAGGTCTACGCCTGCCATGCGGCGCTGCTGCTCCTGCTGTTCACGGTGATCGCGGCGCTCGGCATATCGCGCGACGAGCCTGCATTGAAAAATCTGATCGGCTTTTATCTGGAGCAGCCGATGGCCGGTCTGATGGGTGGTTTGCTTCTGATCTATAACCCGCCGCTGCTCGACATTCTGCCCTTGTACATCATGTTGATGCTGGTGAGTCCTCTCGTTCTCGAACACGGTTTGAAGCGCGGCTGGCGCGGTATCTTTGCGCTCAGCATCGTATTGTGGGCAAGCGCCCAGTTCAAGATATCGGAAAATCTGTACAACGCCTTTGTCGCGCTGACCGATCTGCAAGTGCCGTATCGGGAAACCGGTTCCTTTGAAACCTTTGCGTGGCAGTTCCTGTGGATACTGGGCTTGTGGATGGGATCGGCGACCGCGACCGGCGCGATGAAAAATCGCCGCCCCTTTCCCAAAGCATTGATTCTTGCCTGCATCGCCATTGCCGTTCCCTTATTGCTATGGCGTTACATCGCGGGGCAGGTACCAACGGAAGGTGAAAGTCTGATCAACCATTGGTTCGACAAATGGCATCTTGGTCCGCTGCGCCTGTTGAATTTCTTTGCACTGCTGGTGCTGGTCATGCATTTCGGCGAATGGCTGAAACAACGTATTCCCCAATTTGCATTCCTGCAAACACTGGGCGCGGCTTCACTGCCGGTATTTTGCGTTCACCTGGTGGTCGTCTTGCTCGCGCTGTCGATATTCGGCGAGAGTACGCCAGAGCGGCCGGTATGGACCGATGTGCTGCTGATGCTGTCCGGACTGGGCAGTCTCTACCTGGCGGCAATCATTACGCTGCGCTTCGATGCGGAAGCCAATCCGCGTCCCGGAGCGGCGGCGTCGCGATAGCGATGTCACCGCGCGCCAACCGGCACCCGTCGTTACTTCGTCATCTGGGCCGATATCACCGATTTCCAGAGCGCATAGCCGGTGGTGTTCAAATGAAGCGCATCCTCCCGGAATAATTCCGTGCGCGGATTGCCGTTGGCATCCAGCATCGGTGTGAAGATATCGATGTAGCGGATGTTGCTGCTGGAAGCAATGTAATTCTCGATCAGGGTATTGGTGGCGCGGACCTTGTCCAGCAATCCCCGGCGTGCCGGGCTTGGCTTGATCGACATATAGGCGATCTTGGTGTCAGGCAATGCAGTATGCACGCCCTTTACGAATTCGCTGAAGCTTTGCATCACCTGTTCCGGCGTGCGTCCTTCGGCAAGATCGTTGTCACCTGCATAAACGATGACCAGACGCGGCTTGTAGGGAACCACCAGGCGGCCGAGATAGTTCTTGCAGTCTTCCATGCGCGATCCGCCAAAGCCGCGCTTGACGACTACAGGCATTGCCTCGAATTGCGTTTCCAATCCATCCCACAAACGTATCGACGAACTGCCGACAAACAGCACGCCTCCGGGCGGCGGCGCCTTTTCCTTGTCGGCTTGTTCGAATGCGGCAAAACTCGATGCCCATTTCGGATCGATTGCCGCCACGGTGGTGGATAAGCCAGAGTCAGGGGTGACAGGCTGGCTATGGGAAGCAGCGGCTGTCAGCGCGGCCGCACAGGAAAACAAGGCAATAAAGAGTCGTTTCACTAAAGTACCGTGATTTGGAAGGACAGCAGTGGAAAAGGCAGGAGAGTGGTCTCCATGATATGGGGTATACGGCATTAGGAAAAGCATTAAGCCGCTCTATCTGAAGGACCGGGCGCATATTGCAGCGTGAAGGCAACGCTGATGGCTTAAAAGTTTCGGAGCGTAATGAGAAAATGCATTGTCGCCATGCAGGACGGCAATTATTTCATGCAGGATGGTTTGATGAACGAACTGGAAAAGATCAACGTGATTTTTGAATGGCTGGGTAACGGAGGCCGGGTGAGGATGGTAAGAGAAATGCGCACCCACGGCGGGCAAGTATTTGCGGCCGGTGAGGCGTTACGGCTGTTGCGATTGGAACCGTCATTAGTCGATCATTCTTACGTCGCGATATTTGAAAGCGAAGAAGTGGCGAACAAGATTATTCGCATCCGCGAAACCAGTTTCGACTGGATCGAGCCGCTCTGAACGGTGCCTTAGTAAGCCCCTTCTTTGCCACGCCCGCAGGGCGAAACTCGCTGCCGAGATATATCGCCCGCCTTGCATTGTCAGGCCGCAAGTTTGGCAGCACTGCGCGCCGCATGCTTGGAAGGCGGCAAGCGCCGCAGGGTCTTCAGCGAGTCCGGTTCATGAATGGTCACTGTCTTTTGCTCGACAGAAATCAGGCCCAGCGCATTGAATGCCGACAGCGTGCGGCTAACGGTTTCAAGCGTCAGGCCCAGATAGCTGCCGATTTCCTGGCGTGTCATCCGCAAGTTGAATTGCTTGCTGGAAAAGCCGATTTCGGCAAAGCGATCCGACAGCGACATCAAGAAACGAGCGACACGCGCTTCTGCGCCCAGCGAACCGATGGAACTGATCATGCGTTGTTCGCGGATCAGTTCTCTTCCCATCGCTCCCCACATTGCCTGCTCGACGTCGGGCGAGGCTTTCCCGATGGTTAGCAAGGTCTTGAAGGGGATGAGAATCACATCGCAGGTCGACAAGGCCACGACTTCGGAGGTATACGCTTTGCCGTGAATGCCGTCGATGCCGAACATGTCGCCTTTCATCGGAAATCCCAGCACCAGCTCGTTGCCGGATTCATCGATCGCAACGGTTTTCAAGAACCCGGAATAGACGACGTATAGCATGTCGAATGGCTGGCCGATTGTATAAATGCGTTGTCCGGCGCGGAACTGCACATGCTGGAATCGCACCGTATCATCTGCATGCGAGACTGGCACTTGCATCAATTGGCACACTTCGCTGAGCGAAGACCAGAGTTTGGTCTGGCGTGCGCCAGTCGATGCCAATGGGGCGGAACGGGAAACGGCAAACTGGTCGGAAGTGGTTGAGGTCGTGAACATGGAAGCTCCTTATTATTCGCACAGGGTTTGGGTACGCGCTGAAATAAAGTATCCAGTGTCTGCGGCAATAAAGAAATCAGAAAGCACGGAATATCATGTAGGCAATTTCCGAATTACAAATCGTTGCAATTTGGATTGGTCGAAAGAGTTTCCGGGTAGAAGCATTAGCAGGGCAACTGACCGTGATCGGCAATCGAAAATGGACACCGTAAAGATGAATGCGGATATGAATGCAAGCCTATGAACATGAATTTATCCAAGCTACCCGGTGTTATTTTTCTGGCCCTGTCGCTTTCGATCGCGACCGTGTCCGCCGCGACGAATTGCCGCAGCGCTGCACCGAACATCGCCGCAGGATCCAGACTCGCGGAACTCGCCGACCGCGAGCTCCGCGAATTTAATGGTCATCGCATCGGTGATGATGGCCATATTCTGAAGTTCGGTTCAATCGAATCAGAAAACGAATTGCTGCATGATGTCGAGACAGGCGTGCCGTCCGGCAACGTATCCGGCCGCTTCGCATGGCGCAGGGTATGGGAATATTGGATTGCTCTCGGAAAACACGTCGACGGCGAACCTTTGCACCGCAAGCTGGTCTTCGTACCCGGCTTGCTAGGCAACGCCAACAGCAGTGCGCGGGCGAGAGAGGTGGAACTGTCGACGCTCCTCGTCGGCATCGGTGGTGATGGCGATGCTGACATCGCGCTGCGGGAAGCGGCCGTGCGCGCGGCATTGAACGATTCGCCCTGGTCGGCCGCATTCATCGCCTATGTCATGAATCAGGCCGGCTTGCGCAGAGAGCAGTTTCAGTACTCCGCCACGCACTCCGACTATATCAAGGCGGCGTTTCATGCATCGGACACGTATGCATATCGCGCTTGCGATCCTGTCGCCACCATGCCGCGGGTCGGCGATCTGCTTTGCTATTCGCGCGGGAACAAGCCTTTGAAAACATATTCGGCCTGGGAAGCGGCCGTGCAGGACCAAAATTTCATCAGTGCCTCGCATTGCGAAGTGGTGGTTGACGTGGACGTTGGCGCATTGAAGATCGAAACGATAGGCGGCAACGTACTGCAGTCGGTTGCGCGGCGAAAGCTGAGATTGAACGAACGCGGCGTGTTGTCGCGCAATCATTCGCCCGATGCTTTTCCGCCGGCCGATGACAACAACTGCCTTATCGGAAAGGCATGCAAAAGACAAAACTTCAACCGGCAATACTGGAGCGTGCTGCTGCAGCTGAAATAATTGAAGCGATGGCACGATGTCCGAAAACAACGAAGCACGACAATATGCGGATACGTGATGTGCATCACAGATACGCGCCGTCCCGGCGCATATATTGAAGGCCCCAGCAGTAAATAGGTTTTTACGAGCCCGCCGCCGCAAGGTATGCGGGCATTTTTTTGGATCGCCTGCTACTTTTTTAAGCAGCTCGCAAGGTTTAGAGCAGTTTCAGTCTGACTGTATCGTCGATGCCGGACGCTTTGCCTGCGGCACGGCGTTGTCGCGGGGCCGCCGAGGCCTCCTTGCCATGGCTCGCCATGTCGCGTCGCCGCGCCTTGTTCCACAGGCAAATCGCCTCGGCCTCGCCTGGCAAGTCAGCCTGAAACTGCTCTCGCGTTGTCCTCTCCACCTTCCCAAAAAGGATGGATTTTGCCCGCCCCCGGCAACGGATGGCGGGCTTTTTTTGCGTGGTACTAATCGTGTCCGGTGATGACCATCCAGCCGACGCCAAAGCGATCCGTCAGCATGCCGAAGCGCGATGCAAAGAAGGTGGTCGCCATGGGCATGGTGACCTTTCCTCCGTCGGACAGCGCTGCGAACAACTGTTCGGCCTTGGCATCGTTCTCGGCAGAAATCGACAATGAAAAACCCTGGAACACACCTTCTCCGGTGCACATGCCATCCGATGCCATCACGGTGGTGTCGCCGATGCGGAAGTTTGAATGCATGATCTTGTTTTCCGAGCCGGGCGGAAGCATGCCGGGTGGATGCGGCTCGGGGCTATCCTTGAAACGCATCAGTGCCGTGACTTCGGCGCCAAGCGCACTTTTATAAAACTCCAGGGCTTCTTCACACTGCCCATTGAAAAACAGATACGGCTCTACGTTCATGGCGTTTTCCTTTCCATTTGCTGGGGCAATTTGCAAGCGATGTACGGGATCAGGATCGGGTCTGCGCAATGACCGATCATGATTTCATATCGGCGGCGGTTAGCTGCATGTTGTCGAATTGGCACGCCGTCACCTCAGTATAGCAATATGTCAGCATGATGATCGATGCTGGAGTCTGATACCAATCCTGACTCGTAACGTGACAAATGAAATCGATGGATTTTTTTGTCTGGCAAGGCGCAGGAGGAGTTAATAGCTTTGCTATTGACGACGAGTGCAACGCAGGCAGGCGGAAAAAGACGCGATTTCATGTCACGTTATGGGTTGGGATTGGTATGAGTAGCACCTTGCAGGCAATTAACTGAAAATCGGTTGTCACTGTTATCATCAATGGCTTCCGTCCGGTATTGCCAACTTGGCTTATCATGCGCATACGTGATAGTTTCACAAGATCGGTAAAAAGAACCCAAAGATGGTGAATGTTGATGTGTGGTCTGAGCAGTATGTAGTTGGCTGCTTTCCTTATTTCCTGGTAGAGCCCATATCGCGCGGCGCTTTCCGCTTTGTAAAGCGGATTCCGACCGTCGACAAGCCGAATCGCCGCAGCCGTAATATTGTGGTGATCGTTACGCCATTTGTCGCCGCCGCGCTAGCCACTGCCAGTACGGATCGGGCTGAAAAAATGGGCCACCGCGCGATACGCCAGATTCAGGAAGCCATGGCCACGACAGACCTCGGCGAGGTGGGAGACGACCCCATCATCATCAATATCGGCGAAGGTGTACTGGCTTGAATAAAGGCAGCAGCAAGCCGTTTGCCTGAATTCCGGTGAGGTCTGGTCACTAGCCCGCCGCCAGCGATACCAGGGCCGGGATCTCGGTAGCCGGCACCGGACGCGACACCAGATAGCCTTGCGCCTCGTCGCAATGCAAGCGCTTCAATATCGCCATCTGTTCCTCGGTCTCGACGCCTTCCGCCACCACGCGCATGCCCAGTGCATGGGCCATGGTGACAATCGCCGCAACGAACACTTCGCCTTCCCTGGTTCGCCCGAGTTCGGAGGTGAATGCGCGGTCGATCTTCAAACCATCCATGTCCAGGCGCTGCAATTGCGCGAGCGAGGAATAGCCGGTGCCGAAGTCATCGACCAGCAGCTTGACGCCGAGCGCCTGCAGCGATTCCATTTCCCTGGTCACCATGGATTCTTCGCCCATCATCGACGACTCGGTCACTTCGATCTCGACCAGCCGAGGCGGAACATGGAACCGCGTCAGGCAGGCAGTGAGGAATTCATGTACCGAGCCGTCATGAAATTGCTGAGGCGAGACATTGATCGATACCGGGACTTCGAAGTTGTGCTGGCTCGACCAATTGGCGATCTGCGCGCAAACCTTTTCCATGACCTGCTTGCCGAGTCCCTTGATCAAGCCGGTTTCTTCGGCGATGCCGATGAATTCCACCGGATTGACGAGCCCGTTGTTCGGGTGATGCCAACGGATCAGTGCTTCCAGTCCGCACACCCGGCCGGATACCATGTCCACCCGAGGCTGGTAAAACATCTCAAACTGATCGAGTTCAATTGCCAGGCGCAGGCTTCGCTCGACTTCCAGGCGCTCGAGCAGATGCGCGTAAAAGGCGCGGTCATAGAAACGGAATTGCGACTTGCCGCTCTTCTTCGCCGAGTACATCGCCACATCCGCGTTCTGCAGCAGGGTTTCGGCGACTGTGCCGTCCTTCGGAAAAATGCTGATGCCTATCGACACACCAAGCTCGAGCACTCCCTTTTCCAGCTTGAATTTCTTGCTGAAGGCTTCCAGCACCCGGGTGGATACATGCGCGGCATCCGCTTCGGTTTCTATGTCTTCGAGAATCAGGAGAAACTCGTCGCCGCCGAGGCGGACCACATTATCTTGCGGGCGCAGAATCGATTTCAGGCGGGAAGCCGCGATACGCAGCAATTCGTCGCCGGCGTTGTGACCGAGCGCGTCGTTGACCGCCTTGAAACCGTCGATGTCGATAAACAGAAGCGCAAGCTGCTTGTCGCTTGCGGCAAGACGCTGCAGCGCCTGCGGAAGATAGGAATGCAGCCAATGCCGGTTGTGCAGGGTAGTCAGCGCATCTTCGTTGCCGCGCCGCTCCAGTTCCTCGATATGCTTCTTGGTATCGCTGATGTCGCGCAGCGTGACCGCGATACTGTCGCCCGAACGCAAGAGCTTCCTGTGCAGCCATGTGGCGCGCGCCAGGTTGTGCGGCCCGGTGCGGTATTCGTCTTCGTATACGCCGTGCGCCATCGCTTCGCGGCCGAGCGCAAGAACGCTCGGGAAATACGAGGGCGGGTAAAGCGAGGAAAGATGAACGCCCAGCAGTTCAGTGCGTTCCTTGCCCACCATCGCGGCGCCGCGATGATTGCAGTCCATTAATTTGAGATCCACCAGCTCGCCGTCGTCGTTGTGGATCGCCTGAAATATGAAAAAGCCGTCATTGCCCACATCGGTCGCCATGCGATAGGCATTGCGCACCGATTCCGCTTGCTGCCTTGCGCGCGCCAGACGGTCCGCCATGATGGTCGCCAGTAATGCGAGCGCAAGTGCGGCCAGCGTTGCCACCGCGCCTGCACGGAGCGCCCTACCACGGCTATCACGATAAGAAGCGAGGACCGCCTGCTGATCGACTCCGGCCACTGCGATGATGGGATAGCGGTTTAGTGCGTACCAGCCGATAAACCGGCTCTGCGCATCGGAAAACCAACCTGACCCGGGGTAGAAGCGGCTGCCGAATTCCGAATCCAGCGGCATTCTCGTGATGATTGCGGGAAGATCGGGCGCCGACAAGGTGTCGCCTATTCTCGATACCCGTATTTCGCCATCGCGTCCCATCATCGCGAGCAAGCCGCTGGAACCGATGTTATTCATGTTGAACGCCTGGGCAAAGAATGCCGGCGCTACCGAGACCACGACCACACCCGCAAAACTGCCATCGGCATCGACAATCCGGCGTGTGAACTGTATGACAGGTTTGCGTGAGACGCGGCCGACGATGACTTGGCTGATATATAAAATATCCGTGTCGCTTGCCTTGTGCACGCGGAAATGCTCGCGATCTGCGACATTGACGTCAGGATCGAAGGGTACCGTACTGTTGAGCGGCTTCCCATCCCGATTAACGATAGTCACCAGTACCAGTTCAGGTGCGGGAAACAAGCCGTCGTTCTTGGCTTTCTGCAAATCGAGCGAACCATTCGACAGTTTCCATTCATAGCGGACATGTTGTGCAATCTGGTCCACCGCATCGAATGCACGAGTCAGATGGTCGGCATATGCCTGGGCAAGCTGGGCACTTTCGCGCAAGGCAAACGATTCGGCGTTTTTTCTTTCGAGGCTCAGGTTGGTCAATAAAATCGACCAGCCAAGGATTGCCGCCACCACGATCAGCAGCGGCCACTTTGCAAGATCCCAGGCATTGCGATGACGAAATTTATTGGCGATCAATTTTTTTAGCAGTCATAAATCATGGCCCCGCAAGCCGGCTTCGACCATGTGATTGGCGCCTTCTCTGGCGAGGCATTGTGTTATGGTCGTTCGATATGGGAAAGGAATGAACCATGCTTCCTACTTATGACCGTTTCGACACGAGGATGGTTTAATGCTCATATCCATTTCAATAAAACTGCGTCTTGACGGCACTTCGTTTGGGGCTTTGTCAAATCCCCCTTTGCTTATCGCAAGACTTCGAGTAGAATGGCGCCCGCACTCAACACAGGTTTCTGTCTCCATCGTCTAGAGGCCTAGGACATCACCCTTTCACGGTGAGTACCGGGGTTCGAATCCCCGTGGAGACGCCATACAAAAAACGCCACGCATCTGCGTGGCGTTTTTCATTTGCACGTCGCATGTCGGAACGCATGACGCAGGTGGATGTGCTTGCCTGAATTGCAATAGACCAGCCGTAATCGTTAGCAAACGTTAAACTTGCGCCGCCATGCATGGTCTGACCGGCTTTGAAGTCATTCATGACGGAGGCCTCATGTCACCAAGCAAAGCGACCGACACGGTGCCGGG